>NZ_CP128361.1:5517180-5823690 GCF_030345075.1 Solwaraspora sp. WMMA2065 | reverse complement strand
CGGATTCATCATCACCATGCTCAACACCACGGCCGGCGTCTGAGCCTGGCGGCGGGCCGGCCGGGTAGCGGCGGGCCGGCCGGGGCCGGGCGGTGCCGGGGCGAGGTCCGGGTCAGGCCGGTGGACCGGCCTCCGGCGGCAGCGGCGGCGGCGACGTGCGGCTGCGGGTCCCGCCGAGTACGACCACCGCGACACCGACCAGCAGCAACCCGAGCCCGGGCAACGTGGCGGTACGGGGCACCTGGCCCAACCACAGCCAGGCAATCAGCGCGGCACCGGGCACCTCCAGCAGGATGAGCACACTGACGGTGGTCGCGGGGATCTTGTGCAGGGCGTAGCTGAACATCGAATGGCCGAGCAGCTGGGCACCGACCACCAGGCCGAGGACCGCCAACCAGGCCGAGCCCGGGAATCCGGTCAGTTGGATCCCGCCGGCCAGGCAGACGACGAGCAGCACGCCCGCGCAGACGCCGTAGCAGATCGTGGTGTACGTGGTGGTACTGATCGTCTGCCGGGCCTGCTCGCCGAGCGCGGTGTAGCAGGCGGCGAAGACCGCCCCGGCCAGGGCCAGCAGGTCACCGAGGACAGCCTGCGCGTCGAATCCGACATCGGCGCCGGTGGCGAGCACCGCGCCGAGCACCGCGAGACCGATCCCGCCCCAGGTGACCAGCGGCAGTCGCCGGCCCTGAGCCAGGGCGATCAGGCCCTGCCAGACCGGCTGGGTGGCGACCAGCGCGGTGGCGGTCGCCACCGAGGTGAGCTGTGCACTCGGCATCCAGGTGCCGAAATGCGCGGCGAGCGCGACACCGGCCAGCGCACTCCAGCCGGCCTGGCTACGGCCGCCCGGTTGGGCCAGCAGCCGCAGCTCAGGCCGACGCCGGGCCAGTACGAAGGGCGCGACCGCACCGGTGGCCAGCACGTTGCGCCAGAAGGCGACGGCGAGGGCGGGCGCGGCGGCGAACGCGATCAGCGGCGCCGAGGTGGACACGGCGAGTACGGCGATCGCGGTGGCACCGGTGGCGAGCAGTTCACCCCGGCCGCCCGGACCGGAGGGGTGGGCACCGGAGGACACGGGATCTGATCCTCACAGACTACCGACCGGGTCCGTGCACCGGGACCGCGTCGACGGGCCGGCAACAGACCGTCGACAGGCCAGGGCGTCATCTGCGAGCCGGCTGCGGCGCGACACCGCGCTGGGACTACGGCAGGATGGTCGGCATGCCCGACCCAGCAGAGACCGGCGAGGCCGCCCCACTGGTGGACGAGGCCGGCAAGAAGGCCGCGGTCGCGTGGGTCTCGGTCGACGGCGCGCCCGCCCGGGCCCTGTGGTGCGTGCCGGCCGACGGTTCGCTGCACGTGGTGACCGGTACCGGCGAACAGGCCGCCGCCGGGCTGGCGGCCGGCGTACCGGCGACGGTGACCCTGCGGGGCGATCACGGCGGCCGGATCGTGTCCTGGCCCGCTGAGGTGACGCTGATCGAGCCGGCCGACCCTGACTGGGAGTCGATCGCGGCCCAGGTTGCCGCCAAACGGCTGAACGCCCCGGGCAGCCCGGCCGACCTGGTGCGCCGGTGGGCCGACGAGTGTCAGCTGTACCGCCTGACCCCGGCCGGGCCGCCGGTGGCGGCCGGCGCGTCACTGCCGGACGGATCGCTCGCCGCGCCGCCCCGCCCCAGCACGGTCACCCGGCCGACCCGTCGTCCATTCCGCCTGCACCGGGTCCGCCGGCGCTGAAGCGCGCCGGGCCTGCGCCGGGCCGCGATCCGGACAACCGGGCGACCCACGCCGGGTCGAGGGTCAGCCGACAAACGGCGGTACGGCGATCTGCCCGCTGGCGACCGGCACCACCTGACCGGCGACGGTGGCGCTCCGCGCCCGGCCCCCCAGCGCGGTCACCGTACAGTCCAACGTCGAAGGACGGCCGAGCTCGACCCCCTGCCGGACGAGATAGCGTGACTGGCCGTTGGCCGGCAGCAGACCGCTGCCCACCGCCCAGACGCCGAGGCCGAGCGCGGCGGACCCGGTAGCCGGGTCCTCGGTCACCCCGGCTCCCGGGCAGAAGACCCGGCAGTGCGCCGTCGGCTGCTCCGGCTCCCCCGCCGGGAAACCGGGCGCGGGTCCGGCCGGGGAACCGGCAGTGGAGCCGGCCGGGGAACCGGCAGTGGAGCCGGCCGCAGCCCAGGTCAGCACGCTGACCATCCCGACGCCGCCCCGGGCCGCGGCCGCCGGGTCCAGCCTGGCCCGGGGCAGAGCGTCGGGACGTACGCACAGGTAGTCGAACTCCAGACCGCAGCCGGCGCGGCGGGGCGCCGGACCGGTGTGGTCCTGCGCGGTCAGGCCGACCGCGGCCAGCAGCGGGGCCGGGTCCACCGGCGCCCCGAGAGTCGGTTCGCCACCGCGCAGTGTGGCGTACCCGTGCTCGGTCAGCTCGACCGGCAGCAACCCGGCACCGCACTGCTGGATCACCGTCCCCGCCCTCACCAGGCCTCGCCGGCCGGCAGTGACCGCCGCGCCGACGCTCGGATGCCCGGCGAACGGTAGTTCTTTCTCCGGTGTGAAGATCCTCACCCGGTAGCTGGCGTCCGGGGTGCCGGGCGGTAGGACGAACACCGTCTCGGACAGGTTGAACTCCCGCGCGACCGCCTGCATCTGGTCGACGGCCAGCGCATCGGCACCGAACACCACGGCGAGCGGATTCCCGGTGAACGGCCGGTCGGTGAAGACGTCGACGATCTCGTACCCGAGGCTGGACATGAAACAAACCCTACGGCCCGTACGCTGTGGCCGTGACTACGGCGACCAGGGTGTACGTCGCCCGGCTTGCCGGGCTCGCCGTTTTCGACCCCAACGGCGACCAGGTCGGGCGGGTCCGGGACGCGGTGGTACGGCTGCGGACCACCAACCGGCCACCTCAGGTGGTCGGACTGGTGGCGGAGATGCCGATGCGTCGGCGGATCTTCCTGCCGATGGGCCGGGTCACCGCGATCGACCCGGAGTCGGTGCTGCTCAGCACCGGCACCCTCAACCTGCGGCGGTTCGAGAAGCGGCCGAACGAGTTGCTGGTGCTGGAAGACCTGCTGGACCGGCGGGTCCGCTTCGACCCGGAGGATCAGCCCGGCTCGGTGGTGGACGTCGCGATGGAGGCGAACCGGGTCGGCGAGTGGTCGTTGACCCGGGTCGCGGTCCGGGAGATCACCGGGCGGTTGACCCGACGCGGTCACCTGCACCAGCTCGACTGGCACCGGGTGCGCGGGCTGATCGGGCTACCGGACACCCAGGGCACGGCCGGGCTGCTTGCCGTACTCGACCAGATGCGCGCGGCGGACCTGGCGAACGCCCTGCAGGATCTGCCGGACAGTCGGCGGCAGGAGATCGCCGCGGCGCTGGACGACGAACGGCTCGCCGACGTGCTGGAGGAGCTGCCCGAACACGACCAGGTGTCGATCCTGACCGCCCTGGACCGGGAACGCGCCGCGGACGTACTGGAGGAGATGGATCCGGATGACGCGGCCGACCTGTTGGCCGAGTTGCCGCCGCCGGAGCAGGACGTGCTGCTGGACCTGATGGAGCCGGACGAAGCGGACTCGGTACGCCAGTTGCTGCAGTACCAGGCGGGCACCGCCGGTAGCGTGATGACCTCCGAGCCGGTCATCCTGACCCCGGACGCCACGGTTGCCGAGGCGCTGGCCCGGATTCGGGAGCCGCAGCTGCCGCCGGCGATCGCCGCCCAGGTCTTCGTGGCGCGGGCGCCGATGGCCACCCCGACCGGTAAGTACCTGGGTGTGGTGCACTTCCAGCGGCTGCTGCGGGAGCCGCCGGCGGAGCTGCTGGGTGGAGTCGTGGACAGCGGCATCGACCCGTTGCAGCCGGAAACCCCGCTGTTGGAGATCACCCGCCGGATGGCCACCTACGACCTGGTCGCGATGCCGGTGGTCGATCCGGCGAACCGGCTGGTCGGCGCGGTGACCGTGGACGACGTGCTGGACCACTCGCTGCCGCCGGACTGGCGGGACCGGGACACACCGCTGGAGGGTGGGGACGGGCATGGCTGACCTGCGCCGGAGCACCGGCCGGCTGGACCAGCCTCGCGAACCGGGACGGATCTCGCTGCCCCGCTACGACCCGGAGGCGTTCGGGCAGTGGGCCGAGGCGATCGCCCGGTTCATGGGTACCGCACGGTTCCTCGTCTACATGACCGTGGCGGTGGTCAGCTGGATCGCGTGGAACACCCTCGCCCCGGTGAGTCTGCGCTTCGACCCGTACACCTTTACGTTCCTGACCCTGTTGCTGTCGGTGCAGGCGTCGTACGCGGCGCCGCTGATCCTGCTCGCGCAGAACCGGCAGGCGGACCGGGACCGGCTCTCCCTGGATGAGGACCGGCGGCGGGCGGCGATGCAGAAGGCGGACACCGAGTACCTGGCCCGCGAGATCGCGTCGCTGCGGGTGGCGGTCAGTGAGGTGGCCACCCGGGACTTCCTGCGGTCGGAGCTGAGCCGGCTGGCCGAGGAGCTCGACGAGCAGGCCTACCGCCGGCACCGGCTGGAGCGCCGCCCGGTGGAAGGACCTCAGCCGCCGGAGAGCCGACCGAACCAGCCGGACGCCCGACCGGACCAGCCGGGCGGGACCGCGGCCACCGGACAGTGAGCGGCGGTGACCTGCACACCCGACGTAGCATGGCGGGCATGTCCGCACCGACCAGCACCGTCAACGATGCCATCAACGCCGCACTGGCCACGGTCAACGACCCGGAGATCCGCCGCCCCATCACCGAGCTCGGCATGGTGCGCTCCGCGACGGTCGACGCCGCCGGCCGGGTACGGGTCGAGCTGCTGCTGACGGTCGCCGGCTGCCCGTTGAAGGACAAACTTCGCACCGACATCACCGAGGCGGTGACCCGGGTGCCCGGGATCACCGGGGTGGACGTCGACTTCGGTGTGATGAGCCCGGAGCAGCGCAAGTCGCTACAGGAGCAGCTGCGCGGCGGTTCCGCCGGCGCCGAGCCGGTCATCCCGTTCGCCCAGCCCGGGTCCCGCACCCGGGTGTACGCGGTGGCCAGCGGCAAGGGCGGGGTCGGCAAGTCCAGCGTGACGGTGAACCTGGCGGCCGCGCTCGCCGCGCGCGGGCTGTCGGTCGGAGTGATCGACGCCGACATCTACGGACATTCGGTGCCCCGGATGCTCGGTGCAGAGGGACGGCCGACCCGGGTCGAGGAAATGATCATGCCTCCGCAGTCACACGGCGTGAAGGTCATCTCGATCGGCATGTTCACCGCCGGCAACGCGGCGGTGGTCTGGCGTGGGCCGATGCTGCACCGGGCGCTGCAGCAGTTCCTCGCCGACGTCTACTGGGGCGACCTGGACGTACTGCTGCTGGACCTGCCGCCGGGCACCGGTGACGTGGCGATCTCCCTGGCCCAGCTGCTGCCCAACGCCGAGATCCTGGTGGTGACCACGCCGCAGGCAGCCGCCGCCGAGGTGGCCGAACGGGCCGGTGCCATCGCTCTGCAGACCCACCAGCGGCTGGTCGGCGTGGTGGAGAACATGTCCTGGCTGGAGCTGCCCACCGGGGAACGGATGGAGATCTTCGGCAGCGGCGGCGGCGGCAGTGTCGCCGAGTCGCTGACCCGCACCGTCGGCGCCCAGGTGCCGCTGCTCGGCCAGATTCCGCTGGACACCCGGGTAAGGGAGACCGGTGACCGCGGCACTCCGATCGTGCTGGCCGACCCGCAGGCACCAGCGGCCCGGGCGCTCGACGCGGTCGCCGACCGCCTCGCGGTCCGCCGCGAGTCGCTGCTGGGCAAGCCCCTGGGCCTGCGACCGTCCGCCGGCTGACCGTCAGGTGGCGTCCGGCTGACGACCGTCAGGTGGCGTCGACGTCCAACGGCTTGGCCGAGACGGCGGCCGGACTGGTCCCGGCGGCCAGGCTGGTATCGGCCGCCGGGCTGGTCGTGGCAGGTGAGCCGGTCGTGGCAGCCGACCTGCGGGCGCCACCGGTCACCGTCGTCGGCTTGACGGCGGACTTCAGATCGGCCGCGTCGGCGACCTCACGCAGCTCGTCGCGGACCCCGCTGACGTCGGAACGCAGGTCGTCGTAGACACCCTGTAACGGCTTGCGCAGCGCGGCCTCGTCCTCCTCGCTGAGCAGGTGCTTGCGGATGAACGCCTTGGGGTGCAGGTCCTCGAGCTGGATGTCGGTGCCCAGTTCGCGGCCGAGGTCCGAGGTGGCGTTGCGGGCCATGTTGCGCAGGTTGCGCAGCATCCGCAGGCCGTCGGAGATGACCTGCGGCAACCGGTCACCGAAGATCAGCAAAGCGAGCAGCAGGAGCAGACCGATCTCCCACCAGTTCAGGTTGTCGAACATGCTCCGGGCCTCCCTGTGCCGCCGTCGAAGGCAAGGGTACGCACGTCACCAGCCGGTCCGGGAGGGCCGACCGGGTGTTACTTGGCGTCGGCGGCCAAGGTCACCGAGGCCGACCGGGCCTCGCTGCCCCGACGGTAGTCGACCGTCACGACCGACCCGGGAGCGTACTTGCGCACCAACGCGATCAGGTCGGTCGCCTGGTCCAGGGGCCGACCGTCGATCCGCAGCACCACGTCCCCGGCTTGCAGGCCGGCTGCCTCCGCCGGCCCGCCGTCGACCACCTCACTGAGCCGGACACCGGCACCGGGGGTACGGGCGGCATCGGTGACCTGGGCGCCGAAGATCGTCCGTCGGGCCGTACCGGTGTCGATGATCTCCTGGGTGATCCGCTTCGCGTGGTTGATCGGGATGGCGAAGGCGAGACCGATGTTGCCGGCCGTCTCCTCGTCGGCGGCCAGCGACTTGATCACCGAGTTGACGCCGATCACCCGGCCGGCGGCGTCGACCAGCGGACCGCCCGAGTTGCCCTGGTTCACCGCCGCGTCGGTCTGGATCGCCGCGTAGTAGCGCACCTGGCCGCCGGGCTCGCCGGCCTGGATGGTGCGGTCGAGGGCGCTGACGATCCCCGAGGTGACCGTGTTGGTCAGGGCGAGCGGCGAGCCGAAGGCCAGCACCGGATCGCCGACCGCGATCGCCTCGGAGTCGCCGAACTCGACCGGCGTCAGCCCGGTCCGGTCGACCTTGATCACCGCCACGTCCGACTCCGGCTCCTGACCGACGATCGACGCTCGCGCGGTGGAGCCGTCGTTGAACAGCACCGTCGCCTCCTCCGCTCCCACCCCGACCACGTGGTCGTTGGTGATCACGTAGCCGTCGGCGGTGGCGACGAAGCCGGAGCCGACGCTCTGCCCGGACGGCCCGCTCACCTGCACGGTCACCACGCTCGGCAGGACCCGCTGGGCCACCCCGGCCAGCGAGTCGGCCGGACGCTGCACCGCCCCGGGCGGATCGGCCGGCGAGCCGCCGAGCACGGTGCCGGCTCCGGCGACGCCGCCGCGCACCGCGAAGGCAAACCCGAGGGCACCGCCGAGGCTTCCGGCGAGCAGCGCGGCGATCACCGACACCACCACGTACGGCGTGAACCCACGGCGTACCGCCGGCGCTGGTTCGACGACCGGCTCCGGACCCTCGCCGGTGCCGGCGGCGCCCGGCGGGACGTCAACCACCACCGCGGCCGGTGCGTACGGATCACGCCAGGGATCCCGCAGCGCGTCCGACCACCACGGCGAATGCTGCGCCGACGGGCCGTACGACAGCGCACCGGCCGACGGTCGGTGCACCGGAACCGACGCACCGTACGACGGTGGGTAAGGCGGCGGACCGGCCACCGGCGGGTACGGCGGAGCCGGTGCGGGGCCGTACGGCCCGGCCCACCCGCCGACCGGCGGCTGGTGCCCCGGCGGTGCGATCCCGTCGGCCTGGCGCCAGTTTCCGCCGTCGGTCACGGTTGCCTCCCAGTCCATCCCCCAGCGCGACGGCACCGGTCGGATCGGTGACATCGCTCCGCGTCCAGGATTGCACGGATAATCGAAGAACATTCAGCGGTCACCGAACAGCGGTCTGCCCCGGTGCCCGCCCAGCCGGTCGACCAGCGGCGCTCTAGGCTCGTACCGGCAACCGCCGCCCGACCCTTCGCTGGAGGTGCGCCATCCACCCGGTCACCCGACCCCCTGCCTGGACGGCGCCCCAGGCCCTCCAGTTCGTCACCGGGTACGCCGCCGAGGACCTGGTGCTGCGTACCGCCCGTAGCCTGGCCGAGGAGGTCGGGCTGCGCCCGGTCTCGCCGGACGCTGGCGCGACGCTGCGGCTGCTCGCCGCTGCCGGTAACGCGCGCGCCGTCGTCGAGATCGGCACCGGGACCGGGGTGAGTGGCGTCTGGCTGCTGCGCGGGATGCGCCCTGACGGGGTGCTGACCACGATCGACGTGGAGAACGAGCACCAGCGGATGGCTCGGCGGATCTTTGTCGAGGCCGGCTACCCGACGTCGCGGACCCGGATCATCACCGGCCGGGCGCTCGATGTGCTCCCCCGGCTGGCCGACTCGGTGTACGACATGATCTTCGTCGACGGCGACAGCGCCGAGTTCGGCGCGATCGTCGACGCGGCGCTGCGGCTGCTGCGCCCCGGCGGCATCCTGGCGGTACACGGGGCGCTGGCCGGTGGCCGAATCGGCGACCCGGCGGCGCGCGACCCCGACACGGTCGCCATCCGTGAACTGGTCAAGTCGATCCGGGAAGCCGAGGAGTGGGTGCCGGCGCTGCTGCCGGCCGGCGACGGGCTGCTGGCGGCGGTACGGCGCTGACCTGCGACCGGCGGTCATGCCGCCGGGTCGAGCGCGGTCAGCCAGCGCACCAACGTCCGGACCCCCCAGCCGGTTGCGCCCCGGGTCAGCTCGGCGTGGTCGTCGTCGGACCAGGCCGGGGCGGACATGTCGTAGTGTGCCCAACGGTCGCGCAACGGCCCGGTGAACTCGCGCAGGTAGAGCGCGGCCACCACCGAGCCGGCCCCCCGGTCCGGGGCGCTGAACAGGTCGGCGATCTCGCTGCCCAGGTACTCGACGTAGTCGGCGTGCAGCGGCATCCGCCACGCGCCCTCCCCGGCCGCCGCCGAGGCGTCGAGCAGCGCTCCGGCCAGGTCGTCGTCCTCGCTGTACAGCGCGGCGGTACGCCGGCCCAGGGCGATCGCGTTCGCCCCGGTGAGGGTGGCCAGGTCGACCAGATAGTCCGGGGTGAACCTGCTGACCGCGTAGCTGATCGCGTCGGCCAGCACCAACCGGCCCTCGGCGTCGGAGTTGGTGGTCTCGCTGGTCCGCCCGCCGTAGTGCCGCACCACGTCACCCGGGCGGAACGCGGCGCCGCTGAGCATGTTCTCGGCGAGCGGAACCAGCACGGTGAGCCGTACCGGCAGCTCCAGGTCGGCGGCCGCGACGGCGGTGGCGACCACCGCGGCGGCCCCGCCCATGTCCTTGCGCATCAGCTTCATCCCGTCCACCGGCTTGATCGAAATCCCGCCGGTGTCGAACGTGATGCCTTTGCCGGCGAGCACCACGTGCCGCCCGGCGTGCGGCGGGGACCAGTCGATCTCCACCAGGCGGGGACCGGCCGCCGAACCGCCGCCGACCGCCAGTAGCGCGCCGAACCCCTCGGCGGCCAGCTCCGCCGGGCCGCGTACCGAGACGGTCAGCCCGGGTCGGTCGGCCGCCGCGGCGACGACCTGATCGGCGAACCAGGCCGGGTTCTTGACCGAGGACGGCATGTTGGTCAGGTTCCGGGCCAGGTAGGTGGCGGCGGCGGTCGCCCGGGCGTACCGCAACGCTTGTTCGGCCGCCTCGGTGGGCGGATGGGCGAGCAGCACCACCGGCAGACCGTCGTGTGTCTGGTCGGTGTCTGCGGCCGGGCGGGACTCGCCCGGTACGACCGGGCGGGACTCGCCCGGCGCGGTGAACCGGTATCCGGCCAGCCAGCAGCCTTCGGCGAACCCGCGGACCGCCGCCGGGCCCGCCTGCGGTGGCACGGCGACCAGGCACGGACCTCCGACCGGCTCGGCGTCGACGGCCCGGCGCAGCAGCCCGCCGACGGCCGCGCCCGCCGTCCGCCAGCCGGCCTCGTCGGCCGGGCCGACCCCGACCAGGATCACCTGGTACGGCGAGTGCTGGGGCCGGTGCAGCACGTGAATCTCGCCGGCGCTGCCGTCGTGCCCGGTGCGGGTCAGCATCGCGGCGGCCGACGCGGTGAACTCCGCGCGGTCGCCGTCGAGCGCCAACTGGTCGGGCAGTGGTCCGAGCCGCGCGCCGGCCGGCCCGGGGTCCGGCTCGACGGGCAGGACGATGGTGCCGGCGGCGGTGGTCTCCGCCAGCAGACGGATGGCGAACACGCCGGGGTTACCTCCAGGTACAGGATTGGGTGCTGCCCACGGCGTACCGAGTCCGCCGACCCGGCGGGGGCCGGATCGGCGGACTCGTCAACCGTCGCTATGTCGACCCGTGGGCCAGCGTCGGCCCCGGGTCCGGCTCGATCAGCCTGCGGCGGCCTTCAGCGCATCACCGAGCGCGTTGGCCTCGTCCGGTGTCATCTCGACGACGAGTCGACCCCCACCCTCCAGCGGAACCCGCATGACGATGCCCCGGCCCTCCTTGGTGACCTCCAGCGGACCGTCGCCCGTCCGCGGCTTCATCGCCGCCATGTTGTCTCCCCTCAGACTTGCCCCAGGGCCGCTGGGGAGCACCCCAGCCACCTCGTAAGTCTCACCGCATCCCACTGCCACGGTGCCGACCAACGATTTTCCCTGATGAACACCGCCGGACCCAAACCGAGGCCACAATGCTGTGACAGCGTCTAGCTTATCTTGAAGTGGGCTGTCACAATGTGCGGTCATGCAGGCACGGTCGGCGCTCTTCGACCTGTTCGGTGACCATCTTCGGCCACGAGGTGGTCGCGCGCCCGTTGCTGCCCTGGTCAAGCTGCTGGCCCCGCTCGGGATCGCGCCGCCCGCCGTACGCACCGCCGTCTCCCGGATGGTCCGGCAGGGATGGCTGCAACCGCTTCGGCTGGCCGCCGGCCCGGGCTATCTGCTGACCCCGAAAGCCGCCCGGCGGCTGGACGAGGCGGCCGCCCGGATCTACCGCACCGGCAGAATCAGCTGGGACGGCAAGTTCGACCTGCTGGTACTCGACCCACCCGGCGGTCGGCGGGGCCGGCAACGGCTGTGCGCCAACCTGAGCTACCTCGGCTACGGGATGCTGGACGAGCACACCTGGGTGGCGACCCGGGCCGCCGGCGAGGTCGACGGCATGCTGGCCGAGGCCGGCGTACGGTTCGAGCGGTTCACCGCCGCGCACGCCGCCGGCACCACCGGGGCCGCCGCGCTGGTCCGCCGCGCCTGGGACCTGGCCGAGATCGGACAGGCCTACGAGCGGTTCGTCGCCGGGCAGCGACCGAAATTGGCAAAGGTGACCGTACGCAGCGACGACGAGGAGGCGTACGCCGCCCGGTTCCAGCTGGTCCACGCCTGGCGTGGGTTCCTGTTCCGAGATCCGCAACTCCCTCCGGCGCTGCTGCCGGAACGCTGGCCTGGGACGAGCGCGGCGACCTTCTTCGACCGGCACGCCACCCGGCTGCGCCCGGCCGCCGACCGGTACGTCGACAGGTGCCTGGAGCTCGGCCAGCGCGACGGCGGCCCGCGCTGAGCCGTACCGACGCAAACTCCAGCCAGCCTAACGAAAGGGGCGTCCGAGGTGACCGAGGCACTGATCGTCGACCGTCGGGGGGCGGTCGTCACGTTGACCCTGAACCGGCCTGACTCGCTCAACTCGCTGAACGTCGAGCTCAAGGAGGCGCTGCGCGACGCGCTGGCCGAGGTGGAGACCGACCCCGGCTGCCGGGCGGTGGTGCTGGCCGGCGCCGGGCGGGCCTTCTGCGTGGGTCAGGACCTGCGCGAACACGTCGAGACGCTGGAGTCCGGGACGGCTGAGCCGCTGGACACCGTCCGGGAGCACTACAACCCGATCGCCACGCGGCTGGCCGGGCTGTCCAAGCCGGTGGTCGCCGCGGTCCGCGGCGCGGCGGCCGGTGCCGGCGCTTCGCTGGCAATGCTGGCCGATCTGCGGATCGGTGGGCCACGGACCAGCTTCCTGATGGCGTTCGCCAACGTCGGGCTGGCGATGGACACCGGCGCCTCGTGGGCGTTGCCCCGGCTGGTCGGCTACCCGAAGGCGTCCGAACTGCTACTGCTGGCACAGCCGGTGCCAGCCGCCGAGGCACACCGGATCGGGCTGCTCAACCAGCTGGTCGACGACGATGAGCAGATTCTGCCGGTCGCCTACGAACTCGCCGAGCGGTTGGCGGCCGGGCCGACCGTCGCGTACGGGGCGATCAAGCGGGCGCTGTCCATCGGCGCCTCAGGTTCGCTGGCCGACGCGCTGGCCGCGGAGACGCAGGCCCAGTCGATCTGTGGTGCAACCACCGATCACCGGCAGGCGACGGCGGCGTTCGTCGCCAAGCAGCGGCCGGTGTTCGACGGGCGCTGAAGCCGGCACGGCCTGACCAGGAGCCGCGTGCCCGCTGACCGGGCCGCAGCCGTCAGTCGTCCTCCTCGGGGTCCTGGTTGGCCTCGGCACCGAGCACGAACGCCTGCATGGCAAGCTCGTTGCCGCTCGGGTAGACGAAGGCCGGCAGTTCGCGGGGCCCGAGCTCGCGCACGTACGACCAGAACAGCCGGACCGCCTCCGCCGCCGTCGGTGCCTCGATCGGCAGGTCGACGCTGACCAGCCAGGCGCGACGGTCACCGGCCGGGGCGAGCCGGCCGGCCAATGACCGGTAGGTGGCCACGTCCACCGGGGTCACCGCCCCGGTCAGCCGCAGGGCGGCCGCTGGCACCGGCTCGTCGAAGGCCCGGCAGGTGTAGTGCACCACCAGCGGTTCGGGCTCGGCCGCCCGGGTCTCCCCGCCCTCGGCGCCGCCGCCGGCTCCGCCGATCCGGCCGAGCGCGACGACGAACCGGGGGTCACCGTCGGAGACGACCAGCACCGGCGCACCGTACGGCGGCCGGGGGTCACCGTCGAGGCCGGTCAATTCCAGCGTGTCGTGGTGGAACAGCCGCTCCGCCTCGTAGCGCTGGGCCGGGATGACCACCGCCCAGGCGCCGGTGCCGGACCGGGCCGGGCCGGGCGTCGCGGGCTGATCGTCGAGCTGACTGATCTCGCGCATGCTCCTATCTCATCACGACGCGGGGCGGCGGATCACCGGACCACGACCGGACCGCCGGGCCGGGTCGGCGGCGGCACGTGGCAGCCGGCGACATGGTCGTCGACCATCCCCGTCGCCTGCATCAACGCGTACGCGGTGGTGGGTCCGACGAACCGGAGGCCGTGCCGTTTGAGCTCCCGGGCCAACGCGGTCGACTCGGCGGTGACTGCCGGCACCTGGTCCATCGAGGCGAGCCGGGCGGACCGGGGCGGCGGGGCGTGTCGCCAGAGCAGCTCGGACAGGCCGGTGGGCAGGTCGAGCACGGCCCGCGCGTTCGACACGGCGGCCTCGATCTTGGCCCGGTTGCGGACGATGCCGGCGTCGGCGAGCAGCCGCTCGACGTCGGCCGGGCCGTACCCGGCAACCTTCTCGATCCGGAAACCGTCGAAGGCGGCCCGGAACGCCTCCCGCTTGCGAAGGATCGTCAGCCAGGACAAACCGGACTGGAAGGCTTCCAGGGTCAGCCGTTCGTACAGTGCGTCGTCGTCGTGGACCGGGCGGCCCCACTCCTGGTCGTGGTACCGGCGGTAGTCGGCGGAACCGGCGCCCCAGCCGCACCGGGCCAGGCCGTCCGCCCCGACGCTCAGCCCGGTCACGGCAGCGCCCCGGTCTCGACCAGCCGGCCGAACTTCTTCAACGCCTGGGTCAGACTCACCTTGGAACCGGGCCAGAGCAACGGCCAGGCCACCCGGCCGGCGACGCCACCGGGCAGGTGGAACCACTCGTGCCAGACGACCTGGGTGCGGTCGTGGTCCATCTGAGTGCAGCGCAGCACTCCCGGGCCGCGCAGCAAGGTGCCGCAGTGCACCACCCGGACCTCGTACGGAGCGTCGACCCGGACGACCCGCATCTCGTCGCGCAACGCCACCGGACCGACCGCGGTGACTGCCGCGATCAGGCTGCCCTCGCCGCCGTCGCCCGAGACGACCTTCACATCGGTGAAGGGGATCCACTCGGACTGCCGCTCCCAGGCGGTAAAGGCGGCAAAGACTCGTTCGGCCGGGGCCCGGATGATGACCGTCGCGGTCACCTCGCCGGCGCCGGGGGTGCCGGCGGCAGCCTCGTTCGGACCGCTCACCTGGCAGCACCGTCGGCCGGGCGGATCTCCGGCCCGGCGGCTGCGTCGGCCGGGCGGCTCCCCGGCCCGGCGGCTGCGTCGGCCGTGGGCGACGGGGCGGACTCCGACCGGTCGGCGGACGCGGACTGCGGCTCGTCGGCGGGCACGGACTCGATCCGGTCGGCGCTGGCTGATTCCAGGGCCCCGGCCGGCTCCGTCGGGCCGGCGATGAGGTCGGCCGACTCGGTAGGGTCGGCCGACGCGCCGGCCACCGGGGTCCCCGCCAGGTCGACGGCCGGCACGAGGGCCGCGTCCCGGGCCCGCCGCAACTGGTCGGCGTCCTCGGTCCGCCCTTCCCGCAGCGCGGCCACCTCGGCCTGCAGCACCTCGATCAACTCGTCCTTGTACCCGATGTCGTACGCCGCCCGGCGCAGCGCCTGGTCGACCTGCGCCATCCGGTACCCGCGCAGCGCGGTGTCGAACCGCACCTGGCTGACGTCGTGCTCCAGCAGCGGCCGGGTGCCGGGCAGCGGGACCGCCCGCCCGTCCGGCTCGACCGGGACCAGCCCAGGGTCGTTGCCGGTGACGAGCACGGTGACCCCGAAGACGACCGCGGCGACGGTCAACGCGGCGACCAGAACGAGGAGAAACTGATCCATGACCGAATCGTGACATGCCGGCGCGGCGAGGGCGACCCCCGGCGGCGAGTCGCCGGCCCGCGGCGGGCTCTCCCGCCCCGGCGACCGCCGGCAGTTGGCGTACCGCAGCCGGATAGCCTCCTGGCAGGCGGGACGGGAACGGAGGCACGGATGGGGCGTACGCTTCGGCTCGGCCGACGGTCCCTGGCACCCGGGGACCTCGCGGTGATGGCGATCGTCAACCGTACGCCCGATTCGTTCTTCGACCGGGGCGCGACCTTCGCGGCGGACGCCGCCCTGCACGCGGTCGCCGCCGCGGTCGACGCCGGCGCGGACATCGTCGACATCGGCGGGGTGAAGGCCGGACCCGGGACCGCCGTCGACGTGGCCGAGGAGATCGACCGTACGGTCGGCACGATCGCGGCGGTCCGGGCCGCCTTCCCGGACCTGGTCATCTCGATCGACACCTGGCGGGCCGAGGTGGCCAGGGAGGCGGTCGTGGCCGGCGCCGACCTGCTCAACGACACCTGGGCCGGCGCGGACCCCCGGCTCGCCGAGGTCGCGGCGGCGACCGGGGCAGGATTGATCTGCTCGCACACCGGTGGAACCGCGCCGCGAACCCGACCGCACCGGGCCGCGTTCGACGACGTGGTGGCCGACGTGGTGGGTACCGTGACCGGCCTCGCCGAGCGCGCGGTCGGTCTCGGGGTACGGCCGGACGGCATCCTGATCGACCCGGCGCACGATTTCGGCAAGAACACCCGGCACTCGCTGGAGGTCACCCGGCGGCTCACCGAACTGGTCGACACCGGCTGGCCGGTCCTGGTCGCCCTCTCCAACAAGGATTTCATCGGGGAAACCCTGGATCTGCCGGTCGACCAGCGGCTGGAGGGCACCCTGGCGGCGACGGCGGTCTCCGCCTGGTTGGGTGCCCGGGTGTTCCGGGCGCACCAGGTCGCGGCGACCCGGCGGGCGCTGGACATGGTGGCGTCGATCCGGGGCGACCGACCGCCGGCGGTGTCCCGCCGGGCGTTGGCCTGAGCGGGTACGGGTCGACCCGTGGTCAGGTCCAGCGGAGGTCAGGTCCAGCGGAGCACGTTCTTGCGCCAGGCGTAGAGGATGCCCAGCGCCAGGACGGTCACGAAGAGGCCCATCTCGGCGACGGTGACCAGGCCGAACCCGGGCCGGTCGAAGATCACCGCCCAGGGGAAGAGGAAGACCGCCTCCACCGCGAAGAGCACGTACAGGAACGCGTACACGTAGTAGCGGATCTGCGCCTGGGCCCAGTCGCCGCCCACCGGGTCGAGGCCGCACTCGTAGCTGGCCCGTTTACCGACCGGGTCGGCCGGGCGCCCCGGCCGTAGCAGCCGGTTGGCGCCGTAGCCGACTGTGAAGAAGGCGACGCCGACCAGCAGCAACAGCCCCAACGTCGCGTACGAGCCGAGGTAGCCCTGCATGTCCGGCAGCCTACCGTCCGGTCGTCGGGTCGGCGTGGGCCGAGCGGTGGAGACCGACGTCGCCACCCCGTGACCGTCGGGTGATTCCAGTCCCACCGGGCGGACCCGAGCCGGGTATCCGACCCGATCCGACGTAGGCTCTGCTGAGAGTGTCACCATGGTTAGGACGCCCTTACCGGGACACCCATCGTGGCGCCGGGCAACGGTAGCGCCACGGCCGGCAACAGCCGCAGGACCGCCGGCAACCGCCCCAGCACGGCCGGCGATCCACGCCGCCGGCAGGAAACGAGGAGGTCAGCTCACGTGACCAAGCAGGTCCGTCAACTGGATCGGGTGGTCATCCGTTTCGCTGGCGACTCCGGTGACGGCATGCAGCTGACCGGCGACCGGTTCACCTCGGAGACCGCGCAGCTCGGCAACGACATCTCCACGTTGCCGAACTTCCCGGCCGAGATCCGGGCTCCCGCCGGCACCCTGCCCGGGGTGTCCAGCTTCCAGGTGCACTTCGCCGACTACGACATCCTCACCCCCGGCGACTCGCCCAACGTCTTGGTCGCCATGAACCCGGCGGCGCTGAAGGCGAACCTCGGTGACCTGCCGCGCGGCGCGGACATCATCGTCAACACCGACGAGTTCACCCGCCGCAACCTGGCGAAGGTCGGGTACGCCACCAGCCCACTGGACGACGGCTCGCTCGACGGGTACGCCGTACACCCGGTGGCGCTGACCTCGATGACCATCGGCGCGCTCGCCGAGCTGTCCGTTTCGAAGAAGGACGCCGAGCGGGCGAAGAACATGTTCGCGCTGGGTCTGCTCTCCTGGATGTACTCCCGGCCCTACGAGTCCACCATCCGGTTCCTGGAGCGCAAGTTCGCCAAGCGCCCGGACCTGGTGGCGGCGAACATCGCCGCGTTCAAGGCCGGCTGGAACTTCGGCGAGACCACCGAGGATTTCTCGGTACGTTACGAGGTCAACCCGGCCCGGATGCGCCCGGGCACGTACCGCAACATCACCGGCAACGCGGCGCTGTCGCTCGGGCTGGTGGCCGCCGGGGTCCGGGCCAAGCTGCCGGTCTTCCTCGGCGCCTACCCGATCACGCCGGCCTCGGACATCCTGCACGAGTTGAGCAAGCACAAGCGGTTCGGTGTGGTCACCATGCAGGCCGAGGACGAGATCGCCGCGGTCGGTGCGGCGCTCGGCGCGGCGTACGGCGGCGCCCTCGGCATCACCACCACCTCCGGGCCCGGCGTGGCGCTCAAGGGCGAGACCATCTCGCTCGCCGTCGCGTTGGAACTGCCGCTGGTGATCGTCGACGTGCAGCGGGCCGGGCCGTCCACCGGCATGCCGACCAAGACCGAGCAGGCCGACCTGAACATGGCGCTGTTCGGCCGGCACGGCGAGGCACCGGTCGCGGTGATCGCGCCGCGCTCGCCGTCGGACTGCTTCCACGCCGCCATCGAGGCGGCCCGGATCGCGCTCACCTACCGCACCCCGGTGCTGCTGCTGTCCGACAACTACGTGGCCAACGGTTCCGAGCCGTGGCTGCTGCCCGAGGTCGACTCCCTGCCCGACCTGCAGGTCGAGTTCGCCACCGAGGCCAACGACGACGACGGCAAGACCTTCCTGCCGTACCTGCGCGACCCGCAGACGCTGGCCCGGCCGTGGGCGATCCCCGGCACCCCCGGCCTGGAGCACCGCATCGGCGGTCTGGAGAAGGCCGACCGCACCGGCGACATCTCCTACGACCCGGCGAACCACGACTTCATGGTGCGGACCAGGCAGGCCCGGATCGACGCGATCCCGGTGCCGGACGTCGAGGTGGAGGATCCGAACGGCGACGCCCGGACGCTGGTGCTCGGCTGGGGGTCGACGTACGGACCGATCGGCGCCGCCTGCCGGGCGCTGCGCCAGCGTGGCCTGTCGGTCGCCCAGGCCCATCTGCGGCACCTGGCACCGCTGCCGGCCAACCTCGGCGAGGTGCTGCGCAACTACGACCGGGTGGTGATCCCGGAGATGAACCTCGGTCAACTGGCCCACGTGATCCGGGCCCGTTACCTGGTCGACGCGATCGGTTACAACCAGGTCCGTGGCCTGCCGTTCACCGCCACGGAGCTGGAGACCATGCTGGAAGAGGTCGTGAAGAATGTCTGAGCCCGCCCGCAACGGACGCCCCGGCGGTACGCCGGTGGCGGTCAAGCTCACCGCCAAGGACTTCAAGTCCGACCAGGAGGTGCGCTGGTGCCCCGGCTGCGGTGACTACGCGATCCTCGCCGCCGTGCAGTCGTTCATGCCGGAACTGAACATGCCCCGGGAGCGGATCGTCTTCGTCTCCGGCATCGGCTGCTCGTCGCGCTTCCCGTACTACATGAACACGTACGGCATGCACTCCATCCACGGCCGGGCGCCGGCGATCGCCACCGGTCTGTCGGTGTCCCGCCCGGACCTGTCGGTCTGGGTGGTGACCGGGGACGGTGACGCGCTGTCGATCGGCGGCAACCACCTGATCCACGCGCTGCGCCGCAACGTCAACCTCAAGATCCTGCTGTTCAACAACCGGATCTACGGGCTGACCAAGGGGCAGTACTCGCCGACCTCCGAGCTGGGCAAGATCACCAAGTCGACGCCGGTCGGCTCGGCGGACTCACCGTTCAACCCGCTGTCGCTGGCCCTCGGCGCCGAGGCGACCTTCGTCGCCCGGACCATCGACTCCGACCGTAAGCATCTGCAGTCGGTGCTGCGCGCCGCCGCCGAGCACCAGGGTTCGGCGTTCGTGGAGATCTACCAGAACTGCAACATCTTCAACGACGGCGCGTTCGAGCAGTTGAAGGAGCCGGCGACCCGGGACGACTACCTGATCCGGCTGGAGCACGGCCAGCCGATCACGTTCGGGGCCGACGGGCAGTTCTGCGTGGTCCACCCGCCTGGCGGTTTCGGGTTGGAGGTCCGCGAGACCGCGTCGGTGCCGGCCGAGCAGATCGTGGTACACGACGCCACGATCGCCGAGCCCGCCTATGCGTTCGCGCTGTCCCGGCTGCCCGCCGCCGATCTGCGCAACACGCCAATCGGGGTGTTCCGCAGCGTGTCCCGGCCCAGCTACGACAGCTTGATCCAGACCCAGGTCGAGCAGGCCCGGGCGGCGGCCGAGGGCACCCCGGAGGAGCAGTTGGCCGGGCTGCTGCGCAGCGGCGACACCTGGTCGATCAACTGATCGGTGCCGGTCGGCTCGGATGTCAGCCGATCGACGGCGTGCTGGCCGAGGTGCGGTCGTCCCGCACGTAGACCAGCAGGTCACCTGTCTCGATCTTGACGCTGTCCGGGTCGGCGAGCGACACCACCCGGCCGCGCCGGATCAGCGCGATCACCAGGTTGGCCAGTTGCCGAGGTGAGGTGCCCACCTCGTCGCGGTTCGCCGAACGCATCGCCAGCGCCATCCCCTGTCCCGGGGTGAGCAGATCCTCGACCACGTCGATCAGCGGCGGTGCCGACGTGGACAGGCCGAGCAGCCGGCCCGCGGTGGCGGACGAGACGATGACATGGTGCGCGCCGCTCTGCCGTAGCAGCGGCGCGTTCTCCGCTTCCCGGGCGGCGGCGATGATCCGTACCTTCCCGGCGGTCAACTGCCGGACGGTCAGCGTGACCAGGACTGAGGCGTCGTCGCTGTCGGTCGCGATGATCACCGCCTTGGCATGCTTGACGTGCGCCTCGTTGAGCACCGACGAGCGGGTGGCCGATCCTTCGATGGCCACCAGCCCGGCGGAGGTCGCCTGCCGCAGGGCGATCCCGCTGCTCTCCACGACGACGATGTGCTGCTTGTCGAAGCCGTTCTCCAGCAGCGCGGAGACGGCGCTGCGGCCCTTGGTGCCGTAGCCGCAGATGATGACGTGATCCTTCACGTTCTTTCTCCACCGGGTCAGTCGAAGGTTCGTCCGGTACTGCTCGGTGAGCACCTCCAGGGTGGTGCCGACCAGGATGATCAGGAAGACCACCCGGGCGGGCGTGATGATCAGGACGTTGACCAGCCGCGCCGTCTCGGTGACCGGGGCGATGTCGCCGTACCCGGTGGTGGAGAGGCTGACCACCGCGTAGTAGAAGCTGTCGAGCAGCGAGACTCCGTCACCGTTGGCGTCCCGGTAGCCGTCGCGGTCGGCATACACCACGGCCACCACGCCGAGCACCAGGCCGACCGCCGCCGACAGCCGCAGGCTCAGTGCCCGCAACGGCCCTTGCCGTACGGCGGGAAAGTGAATCACCGCCGGCCCGCCTCCGCCTTCATATCCCCGTACACGCCCACAACATAGCTGTTCCGTGCCGCCTGATCTTGATCGCCTGGACAACACCTTGTGCCAGGTGCGTCCGGGGCGGAAGCAGTCGTATCCCGCCGCCTCAAATCTTGCTTAGAGACATTGCATCGGGACGCAGTGTTGTTGATGCTCACCCGGCGAGCCCATCCATCCGCCAGTTCCGGAGCAGCCTGTGAACCCGCCACGACCCACCGCCATTCCCGCGATCACCCCGGGGACGGTATTGCGACTCGGCAAGAACGACTGGCGGTACGGCGGACACAATCTCATACTTCAGGTGGAGCAGATGCGACCCGATCTGTCGGCCTACTACGACAATCGGTGGGTGTGGATCATCGGACGTTCCCTCGGAACGGATGGTGGCGGCCTCGGCCGAATGGTCGCCCTGGTCCGGGTCGCCGCGTTGCCCGGTGCACCCCGGGCCGACGCCGCCGACGCCGGCTGATCGGACCGTCCGGGTGACCGGGGATCAGGGCCGGGCAGGCTGGAGGGCCGCAACGGCCGGGCGATGTGACCGGTCCGGCCGACTCGTCTGTTTACACACCGGTCGACAAACGATCAGGCTGACTACAGATCGACTCCAGCTGATGCCGTGAGACTGTGGACACGCTTGTGACCCACCGGTAACAAGCATGCCGACGCCACCCGACGGACCGTCCACCGGAGGTATCGCTATGTCCCGACGCCTGACCACCCTGCTCACCGCCGCCCTGCTCGGCCTCACCGCCGCCCTCGGCACGGCCGGCCCCGCCGCCGCCGTGCCCGCCGACAAGCCCACGGTGCTGTCCAACTGGACCCAGACCAGCGCGAGCAGCTACAGCGTCTGGAACTCGGCCCGGCTCAACCAGGGCGCCTGGGCCGCGTACCAGTTCGACTGGTCGACCGACTACTGCTCGTCCAGCCCGGACAACCCGCTCGGGTTCGACTTCCGGCTCTCCTGCCACCGGCACGACTTCGGCTACCGCAACTACAAGGCGATCGGCCAGTTCTCCGCCAACAAGGCACGGGTGGACAGCGCCTTCTACGAAGACCTCAAGCGGGCGTGTGCCCGCTACAGCAGCTTCGTCCGGCCGGCCTGCCTGAGCCTCGCCTGGACGTACTACCAGGCGGTGCGCATCTTCGGCGTGCCGGTCGTGAACGCCGCCGACCTGGAGCGGGCCCGGCAGCTGCAGGCCGCCGGGCCGCGGCTGGCCGGGACCGACTGACCGGCACCGCACCGGCCGGCCCTCCCTCTCCCCCGGGTCCGGGCCGGCCGCTGGTCAGCACAGCTGCGGCACGAGCCGCCGGTCACCACGGCCGTGCCGGCCGCCGGTCACCACGGCCGCCGAGCGGGCCACCGTCACCGACCGCGTCGGCGGATTCGTCGGCGAACCACCGGGCGCCGGTCGTCAGATCCGGATGCTCCACCGCGAGCGCCAACGCCGCCGCCTCGACCAGACTCATCCGGCTACCCTGCGCGTACCCGGCATCGAACGCGCTGTCGCCGATCGCCGACCGTACCTTGGCCTGCTCCTGCGCCCAGTAGCCGCCGAACATGCCGGCCGTGCTGCGCAGCGCCGAGCGGGTCGCCTGAGCGGCACCGAACAGGCGGGCAGCGGTCGACGGGTCACCGCCCAGCGCGCACCGGACCGCCATCGCGTTCAGCGTGTCGCAGGCCCGCCGGTGGAACCCGTACCGCATTCGGGACCGCAGCGCCACCACCAGGTGGTCGTGCGCGGCGACCAGGTCCCGGCGGCCCAACGCCACCAGCCCGAGCAGCATGTCCACGGTCCGCCGGCCGCGTTCCGCCGGCCGGGCGGCCTCCGCCGGCCGGGCGGTGGCCAGCACCTCGGCGGCCTCGTCCAACGCCCCCCGCCGGCAGAGCAGCTCGGCCAGGCTGTACACGGCGAACAGCGCGTCGCCGACCGCGCCGTTCGCCGCCGCCCAGTCGATCACCCGCCGGCACACCTGCTCGGCCTCGACGAACTGTCCGAGATCGATGAGCGAGGCACCCCGACCGGCCAGCACCCGGGCCAGCAGACCCGCGTCGCCGGCCTGCCGGGCGGCGGCCTCCGCCCGGTGCGAGAACCGCATCTCCTCGCCGAACTCGCCGTCCGCGCCCGCGTGCTGCGAATGCATGTGGTACGCGGCGGCCAGCTCCGCCTCGGGAATCGCCTCGCCGGTCTCGGCGATCCGCCCGTACAGCCGGAACAGCCACAGCCTGCCTTCCCTGGCCAGGCCGCGTTCGCGCCACCACTGGTCGAGCCCGCTGGCGAGCTGCAGGCCGCGCCGGGCGCTGCCACCGGTGGTGCTCCACCGCAGCGCGGCCCGCAGCTCGTCGGCCAGCGGGTCGAGGGTGTACAGCGAAAGGGTGACCGGCTTGCCGTCCGGACCGAGGTAGGCACGCTGCAACGCGTGCAGCGCCCAGGCCACGTGCCGGTCCCGGGCAACCTGCTCCTCGCCCGCTTCGACCAGCCGCCGTGCCGCGTATGCCCGGATCGGGTCGAGCATCCGGTAGCTGGTGCCGCCGGCGGCCGGCTCGGCCTGGATCATCGATTTGTCGACCAGCACCGCCAACGGCCCCAGCGGATCGTCGTCGAGCAGCCACTCCACGGTGGCCAGATCGATCGGTCCGGCGAAGACCGACATCCAGCGCAGCAGCCGGGCCGCCCGGGGGGCCAGCGTCCGGTAGGACCAGGTGACCGTCGCCTGTAGCGTGCCGTGCCGCCGTCCGGCGGAGCGCTGCGCGTCGACCGGCTCCTCCTGCCCCGCGTCCAGCACCCCCAGGACATCGTCGAGGCGGTCCACGAGCTGCCCGACGGAGAGCACCCGCAACCGGGCGGCGGCGAGCTCGATCGCCAGCGGCAACCCGTCCAGCCGGGCCGCCACCCGGTGCAGCTGGGCGGACTCGGTCGGACCCGGCGGGTGCCCGCCACGGGCCGCCGCCGTGCGGTCCAGCAACAGCGCCACGGCATCGCTGGGGCCACCGGCCGGCCCTGGTTCGGCCGACATCGGCGGAATCCGCCACACCACCTCGCCGGGCACCCCCAACGGCTCCCGGCTGGTCGTCAGCACCCGGACCTGCCGGCCACCGCCGAGCAGCCGGGCGATCACCTCGGCACACGCCGCCGGCTGAGCGTCACAGGTGTCGAGCACCAGCAGCAGCCGGCGGGCGGCCGCGTACTCGACGACGGTGTCCAGGATCGGCCGGCCCGGCTCCGGCCGCAGGCCGAACACCGCGGCGACAGCAAACGCGACCAGCCCGGGATCGGTGACCGTCGCGACGTCGACGAACCACACCCCGTCCGGATGGCCGGCCGGAGCCGGGTCCGCAGCCGGTGATTCGGCGGCGGCACCGCCGCTGGCGTCGGCCGCGACCTCGATTGCCAGCCGGGTCTTGCCGGCGCCGCCGGCACCCACCACGGTGACCAGCCGGTGTTCGGCGACCAGCTGGCGCAGCTCGTGGCGTTCGGTCCGGCGACCGACGAAGGAACTGACCTGATTGGGCAGGTTGTGGCTGGCCGAGTCGGCCGTACGCGGTCTGGGGAACTGCCGCTCCAGCCCGGCGGCGATCAGCTGGAACAGCCGCTCCCGGTCGTCGAACCCGCGCAGCCGGTGCAGGCCGAGATCGAGCAGCGAGACGCCGACCGGCAACGGGTCGGCGGCCTGGGCGGTCGCAGCGGAACAGAGGACCTGGCCACCGTGCGCCGCCGCCGCGATGCGCGCCGCACGGTGTACCTCTGGACTGGCGTACTCGCCCCCGACCGGCTCGGCCTGCCCGGTGTGCAGCCCCATTCGTACCCGGGGTGCGACATCCGGGGTCGGCCACTCGTGCGCGGCCAGCGCCCGCTGCGCGCGCAGGCAGGCGTCCAGTGCGGCGGACGCGTCCGCGAACGCCACGAAGAACGAATCCCCTTCGGTGAACAACTCGGTGCCGTCGCTGGCCGACAAGGTACGCCGGACCAACCGTCGGTGTTCGCTGAGCACCGGGCGGTAGTCGCGGCCGAGTAGTCGGGCCAGCCTCGTCGATCCTTCGATGTCGGTGAACATGAAGGTGACCAGTCCGCTCGGCAGTGCGATCGGTGCCGACACCCGTGGAACCTCCGCCCCGCTGGGAAGTCGCGTTCATGCTGCCGCAGTCAGGCAACCCAGCTCATCGCGAACCGGTCAGCGCCGTGGGTCAACTAGCATCCGCACCCGCCCCCGCAGCAGCCGCCACCTCCGCCGGCCTGGGCTGGCGGCATTGCCGGCAGCCCACCGGAGGCCCCGGCGCCACGGCCGGTGATCGCGACGGTGGACAGCAGCTTGACCGTGTCGGGATGTCCCTGCGGGCAGGACGCCGGATCGCCTGCCTGGGTCATCGGACGGTTGACCTCGAAGGTGTCGCCGCACGCGCGACAGCGGAACTCGTACCGGGGCATGTGGATAGGGTACGGCGGGAACTGACGCTCCCGGCCGGATGGGTGATACTCGACGACATGGTCGAGGACGGATCGGGTACGCCAGCACCGCACCGGTTGCGTCCGGCGGTGCCGGCGCCTGCCCGGCCGCCGCGGCAGGAAAGCGCCCCGGACCCGGACACCATCCGGTCGACCGGCACCGCGTCGACCGGCGACACCGGACCAGGCAGCGACACCGGACCGACCAGCGAACTCCGACCACGCAGCGACACCGGGTCCGGCGCAGGTGGCGGCGACGACACCCGGCGGACCGCCGACAGCGACCCCGGCGACAGCAAACCCGCCGACAGCAGACACGCCGACAGCAAATCCGGCGGCACCCGGCCGATCGGTGCTTCCGCAGACGAGCAGGCGCGGCCGGCGACCGACCCACCCGTACCGGCACCCGTACCGGCACCGGCACCGGCACCGGCCACCACGCTGGCCGTGGTCGGCCGACACCGCCGGGAGGACGCGCCGTTCGGCACCCGGATCGGCTGGCTGCACCCGGCACGGCTGCGACCGGTCCGGCGCGGCCTGCGCCGAGCGGCCCGGGCGGCCGGCGCCTGGAGTCGCCAGCCGGCCGGCCGGTTGGCCCTGCCCGGTCTGCTCCTGCTGGCGCTGGTCGCCGGCAGCGGCACCGCCGGTGCCGTGCTGGTCCCAGCGGCCGCCGGCGACCGGCCTCCGGCCCCCTCGCCCACGGCGCTCGGCACCACCGCCGTACCGCAGTTGCCTGAGACCACGGACCCCGACCTGCTCGAGCCACCGGCGGATCCCCCGCTCGACGGCGGGCTGAACCCGGGTGCCCCGACCCGGCCGGCCACGGTCCTCGCCGCCTGGGCGACCCGCACGGCCAGCCGGGTCGACATACCGGTGGTGGCGATGGAGGCGTACGGCTACGCCGAGTTGGTGCTGGCCACCACCACGCCGGACTGCCGGCTGTCGTGGACCACGCTGGCCGCGATCGGCATGATCGAGTCGACTCACGGCCGGGCGAACGGATCACGGTTGGACGCCGACGGCCGCGCCGTACCGCCGATCACCGGGCTGCCGTTGGACGGTGCCGGCGGACGTCAGCGGATCACCGACACCGACAACGGCGAGTTGGACAACGACCCGGTGTACGACCGGGCGGTCGGCCCGATGCAGTTCATCCCGACCACCTGGGCGGAGTTCGCGGTGGACGCGGACAACGACGGTGTCATCGATCCGCAGGATATCGATGACGCCAGCCTCGCTGCCGCTAACTACTTGTGTCGGAACGGGCGCGATCTGTCCACACCTTCTGATTGGTGGAGCGCGATCCTGTCGTACAACAACGTGCAGCCGTACGCCCAGGCGGTCTTCGACACCGCCAACGACTACGGTGCCCGTAGCCGTACTTAGTGCAATCAGATAGCCACAATTTCCCGCCCGGCCACTTTCGCAACCGGCGACTTGGCGGCAAGCTAGACGCGTGATGGTGCGCGAGTGGGACCCCCGAACCGCGTCGTCCGCCGAGATCTCATCTCTGCTGGACTGTCTCAACCGGGTATTCGAGGCTGACCTGCCAGGTGATCCGTACTGGCGGCCAGACTTCCTCCGGGAGTACCTGACCGAAACCATGCCCGGGGTCCGACGAATCTGCTGGCTGGCCGAGGAGGCCACCGACGACGGCCGGCCGGGGCCGGTCAACGGGCACGTCAACGTGCTGCTCCTCGGCGACATCGGAGTGCTAGAGGTCCTGGTCCGGCCCGACGCCCGGCGCAACGGCCTGGGCCGGGAACTGCTGGCGCTCGCCGTACGCCGCGCCTACCACGAGGGGTTCAGCTCGGTCGGTGTCGAGGTCATCGGGGGCACCTGCGCCGTCGACTTCTACGAGTCACTGGGGTTCGCCCGCCAGTTCCGGGAGATCCGCAGCGTGCTCCGACTGCCGGCGGTCGACTGGACCGCGATCGAGAAGACGGCACAGGACCCGGTCCCCGGGTACCAGATCGAGTTTCACCCGGGCGGGCCGCCGGAGGGCCTGGTCGATGCGTACGCCCGGACCAAGGCCGAGCAGAGCGTGCCGGAGGACGGCGACCTGGACCTGCGGCCCAGCTCCTACGACCCGGACCGGCTCCGGGACAGCCTCGACTGCCTACGTCGCCGCGGCATGACGCCGTACATCGTGCTGGCCCGGCACCTGGCCAGCGGCGCGGTGGCCGGGCTGACCGAGGTGGTGGTGCCGGCGCAGCACCCGACCCGGGCCGACCAGTACGACACCATCGTCGCCCAGGCACACCTGGGACACGGCATCGACCGGGCGATCAAGGCACGGATGCTGCTGGAGCTGCGTACCGTCGAGCCGCGGCTGGCCGAGGTGCAGACCTGGAACGCCGAGGGCGACGAGGATCTGATCGCGATCAACGCGGAACTCGGCTACCAGCCCGACCGGGACTGGTGGGACTACGGAGCCGACATCGCCACCCTGATGCACCGGCTCGGCGTGCGCAGCTGAACGACCGGGTCGGTGGATGCGCCATCGACCCGGGCTGGCGGGTGCCGTCGACACCCCCGGTCAGAGGGCGTTCGCGACCTCCGTCGCCCAGTAGGTGAGGATGATCTGCGCGCCGGCCCGCCGGATCGACGTCAACGTTTCCAGGATCACCCGGTCCCGGTCGATCCAGCCGTTCGCGGCGGCCGCCTCGACCATCGCGTACTCGCCGGAGACCTGGTAGGCGGCGACCGGGACGTGCACCCGCTGGCGGACCGCCGCGATCACGTCCAGGTACGGCAGCGCCGGCTTGACCATCACCAGGTCGGCACCTTCGGCGACGTCCAGCTCGACCTCGCGCAGCGACTCCCGCAGATTCGCCGGATCCTGCTGGTAGGTCCGCCGGTCACCGACCAGCGCCGACTCCACCGCCTCGCGGAACGGCCCGTAGAACGCCGAGGCGTACTTCGCCGCGTACGCGAGCAGCGCGGTGTCGGTGTGCCCGGCCGCGTCCAACGCCCGGCGCACCACCCCGACCTGGCCGTCCATCATCCCGGACGGTCCGAGCATGTCCGCACCCGCTTCGGCCTGCGCGACAGCCAGCTGTGCGTACGCGGCGAGCGTCGCGTCGTTGTCCACCGTCCCGTCGGCGGCGAGCAGACCACAGTGCCCGTGCGAGGTGAACTCGTCGAGGCAGAGGTCGCTCATCACCACGGTCGCGTCACCGACCTCGGCGACCACGTCCCGGATCGCGACGTTCAGCACGCCGGCCGGGTCGACACCGGCTGAACCGGTCGCGTCCCGGCACTGCGGCACGCCGAACAGCATGACCCCGCCGACCCCGGCCGCCACCGCCTCGGCGGCGGCCCTGCGCAACGAGTCCCGGCTGTGCTGGACCACTCCGGGCAGTGACGGGATCGGTCGCGGCTCGGTGAGCCCTTCCTTGACGAACATCGGCAGCACCAGCTCGGCCGGGGACAGCCGGGTCTCCTCGACCAGCCGCCGCACGGCGGCGGTGCGGCGCAGCCGGCGTGGCCGGCTCTGCGGATACGTCATCGCCCATCGTCTCCTGGCTCAGGCGTTCGCCGGCTCGGTGGTCGCCGAGCGGTCAGCCGACTCGGTGGTCGCCGGCTCAGCGGAACCGTAGCGCCGTCGGACCCTGCACCTTGGAGCCGCGCCGCTGCTTGGCCGGCATCGCCACCAGCTTCTCCCGAAGCTCGACCGCGTAGCCGGCCAGCGCCTCGACCAGCTCCGGGACCGACGCGTGCGTCGGCTGCACGTCCACCCGCAGGCCGAACTCGGTGGCGGTCTCGGCGGTCTTCGGGCCGATCACCGCGACCACGGTCCGGGCGTGCGGCTTGCCGGCGATGCCGACCAGGTTGCGCACGGTGGACGAGGAGGTGAACAGCACCGCGTCGAAGCCGCCGGACTTGATCGCGTCGCGGATCTCGGCCGGCGGCGGCGCGGCCCGCACCGTCCGGTACGCGGTGACGTCGTCGACCTCCCAGCCACGTTCGGTCAGCCCGGCGGCGAGGGTCTCGGTGGCGATGTCCGCCCGGGGCAGCAGCACCCGGCCGACCGGGTCGAGGATCTCGTCGTGCGGCGAGAACTCGGCCAGCAGCCCTTCGGAGGACTGCTCACCGGCCGGCACCAGCTCGGGCTGGATCCCGAAGGCGCGGACCGCGTCCGCGGTCGCCTCCCCGATGCACGCGATCTTGACCCCGCCGAAGTGCCGGGCGTCCAGCCCGTGCTCGGCGAACTTCTCCCACACCGCCCGTACGGCGTTGACCGAGGTGAAGACGACCCAGGCGTACCGGCCGTCGACCAGGCCCTTGACCGCCCGCTCCATCTGCGCCGGGGTACGCGGCGGCTCGACCGCGATGGTCGGCACCTCGCACGGGATGGCGCCGTAGGCGCGCAGCTGGGCGCTCATCACGCCGGCCTGCTCCTTGGTCCGCGGCACGAGCACCTTCCAGCCGTACAGCGGCCGGTTCTCCCACCAGCTCAGCTTGTCCCGCTCGGCGACCCCGGCACCGAGGGTGAGCACCACCCGACCGGTGAAGCCGAGCGCGGCGGCGACGAAGCTGTCCACCGTCGAGGTGGTGGTGTACTGGGTCTCGCCGGTCCCGTCCCCGGTCACCGCGACCGAGGTGGCACCGTCGACGCCGGCGGCGAGCAGTCCGTCGCGGACCGCGGCGAGCTCCCCGGCGTCGACCGCGAGGGCGAGCGAGCCCCGGCCGACCGCCGCGGCGAGGGCCTCGAAGTCGAGGCCGGCGGTGTCGTCGACGTCGGCCACCGTACGGATGCCGGGCAGCGGGACCCCGGCGTAGCCGGCCACCCCTTCGGCCTGGCTGACCCCGGGGACCACCTCGAACGGCACCGCGGTACGCGCGACAGCCTGCACCTCGGTCACCACCGCGTGGTGACCGAACGGGTCGCCGCAGACCAACCGGACCGCGGCCTGCCCGGACCGGGCGGCGGAGATCAGCACCTTGGCCACGTCACCTGGCGCGCCCTCGGCCGGACTGAGCTGGGTGTCCGTTTTGGCGCTGGCGCGGACCGCGGCGAGCAGCGTCTCCGGGACGCCCCGGTCGTAGACGACCTGGTCCGCCTCGGCCAGGGCGTCGTGCGCCCGGCGGGTCAGCAGGCCCGGGTCGCCGGGGCCGGCGCCCACGAACGCGATGTGGCCGGCGAGCTTACGGGTGCGGGTCATTTATGCTCCCCATGTTCTGGGTCGTCGCGCCGGACGGATTGGGCGCTGAAGGTCGCTGGGGTACCACGCCGTCGCCATCCGCGGTCCTGGAGGGACCGCCGGGCGTGGCCCCCGGAAGGATCGTGTCGGCTCCGGCGTCGAGCAGCTCGGCGGCGAGCGCCGCGCCGATCTCGACGGCGGTGGCCGGGGGACCGGTGCGCGACAGTCTGATCTCCCGGAGTCCGTCCGGGCTGATCACCGCCCCGCGCAGGTAGATCTCGTCGCCGTCATCCCCCTCGGCGACTTCCGCGTACGCCGCGACCGGTGCGCTGCAGCCGGCCTCCAGCGTCGCGAGCAACGACCGTTCCGCGGCGACCGCGGCCCGGGTCGGTGCATGGTCGAGCGTGCTGAGCAGCTCGACCAGGTCGGTGTCGTCGGCCCGGCATTCGACGGCCAGGGCGCCCTGGGCGGGCGCCGGCAGCATCAGCATCGGGTCGAGAGTCTCGGTGATCTCGGCGGTTCGGCCGAGCCGGGCCAGGCCGGCCCGGGCCAGCACGATCGCGTCGAGATCGGGCTGCGGGCCGCGCACCCGGCCGATCCGGGTGTCGACGTTGCCCCGGATCGGGGTGACCACGAGCTGACGGCCGAGGGCGTTCAGCTGGGCGATCCGGCGCAGTGCCCCGGTGCCGACGGTGGCCCCCGGCGCGAGCTCGGCGAGCATCCGGCCGTCCCGGCTGATCAACGCGTCCCGTGGATCCTCCCGGGGCGGCACCGCCGCGACCAGCAACTCCGCCTGGCCGGCGGTGGGCAGGTCCTTGTACGAGTGGACCGCGAAGTCGATCTCCTTGGCCAGCAGCGCGTCGCGTAGCGCGGAGACGAACACGCCGACGCCGAGCGCGGCGACCGGCGCGGTGGACCGGTCCCCGGCGGTGACGATCTCCACCAGTTCGACGTCGCGGCCGGTGGCGGCGCGCAGTGCGGCGGCGACCCGACCGGACTGGGCGGTGGCCAGGGCGCTGCCCCGGGTGCCCAGGCGCAACACACTCATCGGTCGGCCTCCAGGTCCGGCACGTCGCCGGCGGCGGAGGTGCCCGGCACCTCCAGGTCGAACAGTTGGCGCAGCAGCGCGGCGTACTGGTCACCACCGGGCTCGGCAGCGAGCTGACGCACCCGTACGGTCGGCGAGTGCAGCAGCCGCTGGACCACCCGGTGCACGGTGTGCGCGACCTCGGCACGCTGGTCGTCGGTGAGGTCCGGCCGACGCTGCGCGAGCCGCCGCAGCTCGGCGCCGACCACGTCGTCGGCGCGGCCGCGCAGCGCGGCCACGGTGGGTGCCACGTCCGCGCCGCGCATCCAGCTGAGGAACGACTCCACCTCGGTGTCGACGATCCGGGTGACGGCCGCCGTGTCCATCGCGGCGGGCGCGTCGGTGAGCGAACCGGCCAGGCCGTCGATGTCGATCACCGCGACACCGGGCAGCGCCGCGGCGGCGGGCTCCACGTCCCGGGGTACGGCGAGGTCGAGCAGGACCAGCGGGCCGGCCCGGTCGGCCGGGCGGGCGGCCAGCACCCCGGTGACGGCGTCGCGGGTGAGCACCGGCTCGGCCGAGGCGGTGGCGCTGATCACCAGGTCGACCTGGCTGAGCGCGGCCGGCAACTGGTCGTACGGCACCGCGGTGGCACCGTACGCACCGGCCAGCCGGACCGCCCGGTCGTCCCGACGGTTGACCACCCGGATCGACTCGACTCCCAGCCGGGCCAGGGTGGCGACCGCCAGGGCGCCCATCGCGCCCGCGCCGAGGACCAGCACCGGCCGGCCGGGCAGCCCACCGGGCAGCAGTTCGCCGCCGACCCGCAGGGCCGCGCTGACCACGCTCTGGCCGGCCCGGTCGATCCCGGTCTCGGCGTGTGCCCGCTTGCCGACCCGCAGCGCCTGCTGCATGAGCTCGTGCAGCAGCCGGCCGGTGGCGTCGGCCTCGTTGGCGACGTGGTAGGCGTCGCGCAACTGGCCGAGGATCTGCGCCTCGCCGACCACCATCGAGTCGAGCCCGGCCGCCACCCGGAAGGCGTGTTCGACGGCGGCCTGGCCGTAGTGCACGTACAGGTGGTCGGCCAGCTCGCCGGGGGCGCTACCGACCCGCGCGCCCAGCACGCCGCAGATGTCGGCGAGACCGCCGTGGAATCCGGTGACCGCCGCGTATACCTCGACCCGGTTGCAGGTGGAGAGCACCACAGCGGCGTCGACGTACGGTTGGGCGAGCAGCCGACGCAGCGTGTCGGGCACGTCGGTGGGGGCGACGGCCAGCTGCTCCAGGGTGGCGACCGGCGTGGTCCGGTAGGACGCGCCGACGACGAGAAGGTTCATGAGCCGACCGCTTCCGCCGGACCGGACCCGTCGAAGGTGGCCGCCGAGGCGTCGAAGGTGGCCGCAGCGGCAGGCCCGCCGCCCAGCCCACCCGGCAACGCGGTGAGCCCCGGCACGCCGTGGTCGTGGCCGGAGGCCGACTTGCGGTGCTCGTGGAAGGAGAGGATCTGCAGCTCGATCGCCAGGTCGACCTTGCGCACGTCGACTCCGGCGGGCACCACCAGTACGCATGGCGCGAAGTTGAGGATACTGGTGACCCCGGCGGCAACCAGCTGGTCGGCGACCTGTTGCGCGGCGGCGGCCGGGGTGGCGATCACCCCGATGGCGATCGACTCCTCGGCGGCGACCGCCGGCAGGTCGTCGATGTGCCGGACCACCAACCCGTTGATCTGTTCACCGACCCGGTCGGTGTCGGCGTCGAAGAGCGCGGCGATGCGGAACCCCCGACTGGCGAAGCCGGCGTAGCCGGCCAGCGCGTGGCCGAGGTTACCGACCCCGACGAGCGCGACGGCCCGCCGGTGGGTGAGCCCGAGCACGTACTCGATCTGCTCGATCAGCAGCGCGATGTCGTAGCCGACACCGCGGGTGCCGTATGAGCCGAGTTGGGACAGGTCCTTGCGGAGCTTGGCGGAGTTTACGCCGGCCGCGCTGGCCAGCCCTTCGCTGGAAACGGTCTCGTGACCGGCGTCGGCGAGGGTATGCAGGGCACGGAGATACTCCGGGAGTCGCGCGACCGTCGCCTCGGGGAGGTCCGGCAGCGCCGGAACGGCGTCGACCCGGCCGGACGCGCCTGGCTGGCGGTGCTGACTCATGTGTCTCCGTGCGATGCGATCATTGACCCGCCGGCCCGGCCGGTCAGTCCGGTGCCCCTGTGGCAACCGCCGTCACCTGTTGTGCTATCAGGGCTCGTCAGGATTACAGCGTAGGCGCTTGTGAACGCGTGCACAAATCGCGATCTTGATCGACGGTGATGGACTAGCCGCTGGATCCACGCTACCCGTCACACCGGTTTCATCCGGCGACAGCAGCATCATTATTACCAATTTCCGGCTTTTTGCCATGCGCCGCTCCGACAGGGGGGACAACCCCACCGCGATCGGCGGGGCGGCGGGAGTGACCGGCCCGCCACCTGGCACCTAGCGTCACTCCCATGACCGCAGTCGGCATTCCGCCCGCCCTCGCACGGCCCAGCCGGCAGACGACGTTGCGCCGGCTCGCCAGCGACTCCCTGTACGTACTCACCAGCCTGCCGCTCGCGCTGGCGAACTTCGTCGTCGGCGTCGTCGGTTTCGCACTCGGCGTCGGCCTGGTGGTCACCGTCGTCGGCCTGCCGGTGCTCAGCGGCACGCTGGCCACCGTCCGCGCGTTCGCCCAGCTCGAACGACACCGGATGGCCGGGGTCCTGGCCGCCGCCCGGGTGCAGCCGCGGTACGTGGCGCCGGGGCCGGACGCCGGCACCTGGCGACGGATCCTCGCCCCGCTCACCGACCCTCAGTCCTGGCTCGATCTGGCGTTCGGTGTGCTGCGCCTACCGGTGGCCCTGATCGCCGTGCCGGTCACCGTCACCTGGTGGACCGGGGCGCTGACCGGCTCGCTCTACTGGACGTACGACTGGTTGCTGCCCGCTGATCCGGACGGCGGTCTGGCGCCGTTGCTCGGCCTGGGCGACGCACCGGGCACCCGGATCGCCTTGTACACCGCGATCGGACTGTTCTTCCTGGTCACCCTGCCGATCGTGGTCCGCGGCTGTGCGTTGCTGCAGGCCGGCTTCGCCCGCGGCCTGCTCACCGGGGTGGCCCAGATGCGCGACCGGATCACCGACCTGGAGGAGCAGCGGCAGGCCGCAGTCAGCGCGGAGGCGACCGCGCTGCGCCGGCTGGAACGCGACATCCACGACGGGCCGCAGCAGCGACTCGTCCGGCTCGCCATGGACCTGGGACGGGCCCGCGAGCAGTTGGCGGCCGACCCGGACGCCGCCCGGCGCACCCTGGACGAGGCGCTGGACCAGACCCGCGAGACGTTGGCCGAGCTCCGCGCCCTGTCCCGTGGCATCGCCCCGCCGATCCTGGTCGACCGGGGGCTGCCCAGCGCGCTCGCCGCCCTGGCCGCACGCGGCGTGGTACCGGTCGACCTGTCGGTCGACACCCGGCTCGCCGCCGCCACGACGCGACCCGACCCGGCGGTGGAGACCAGCGCCTACTTCGTGGTGGCCGAGGCGCTGACCAACGTCGCCAAGCACAGCGGGGCGACCGCCTGCAGCGTCGGGGTGCACCGCCACGACGGCGGGTTGACCATCGTGGTCGCCGACGACGGGACCGGCGGCGCCCACCTCGCCAAGGGGCACGGACTGGCCGGACTCGCCGACCGGGTGCGGGCGCACGGCGGCACCCTCGCGGTGCACAGCCCGCCGGGCGGGCCCACCGAGATCCGCGCCGAGCTGCCCGGCTGAGCCCAGATGGTAGACATGGCACCCATGCGAGTGGTGATCGCCGACGACGCCGTACTGCTGCGGGAGGGCCTGGTCCGACTGCTGAGCGAGCACGGTCACCGGGTGGTGTCGGCCGTCGGCGACGGCCCGGCCCTGGTCGAGGCGGTCACCGAACACCGTCCGGACGTCTCGATCGTCGACGTACGCATGCCGCCGACGCACACCGACGAAGGGTTGCGGGCGGCGGTGCGGATCCGCGAACTGGTCCCGGGGGCGCCGGTGCTGGTGCTGTCCCAGTACGTCGAGGTGTCGTACGCCGACGATCTGCTCGCCGACCGGGCCGGCGCCGTCGGATACCTGCTCAAGGACCGGGTCGCCGCGATCGCCGAGTTCCTCGACGCCCTCGCCCGGGTGGCCGGCGGCGGTACGGTGCTCGACCCGGAGGTGGTCGGTCAACTGCTGGTCCGGCGCCGCCGCGACGACCCGCTGCGCCAGCTCACCCCGCGGGAACGGGAGGTGCTCGGGCTGATGGCCGAGGGGCGTTCGAACACCGCCATCGCCCGGCTGCTGGTGGTCACCGACGGTGCCGTCGAGAAGCACATCCACAACATCTTCAGCAAGCTCCAACTCGCGCCGGACACCGAACAGCACCGTCGGGTGCTCGCCGTACTGACCTACCTGCGAGGTTGACCGGGCCCTATCTGCGAGGTTGACCGGGCCGAGTTGGCTTTCCTGCCGCCGGTCAGTGGTCGGCGGCCAGCCGTACCGCCTCGGTGAGGGATTCCACGACCGGCACGCCGCGGGCCCGGAGCCGGTCCGGATCGGTGAAGCCGCCGGTGTACAGGATGCAACTTGCGCCGACCGCCTCGGCGGCGTCCGCGTCGTCGATCGAGTCGCCGATCAGCACGGTCCGGGCCGGGTCGACCTCCAGCGCGGTCAGGTGCCGGTCGAGGTGGCCGGCCTTGCGGTCGCCGCCGACCGCCGTCCGCAGCCCGTCGATGCGCCGGAAGGTCCGGGTCAGGCCGTACGTGTCGACCAGCGGGACCAGTTCGTCGTGGAACCACATCGAAAGCAGCGACTGACTACCCGGCCAGCTGAGCAGCGCCCGTTCGGCGTCCTCGGCGAGTGCGCAGGTGGTCAGACCGGCCCGGTACGCGGCGTGGAAGATCTGGTCCAGCCGGCCGAACTCCTCAGCATCGACCGCCCGACCGAGAACGTCGGCGTAGTAGTCCGCGACCGGCCGACGGAAGGCCACCCGGTGTTGCTCGGGGGTGAGCACCGGGCCGTCGACGGTGGCGATCGCGTGATTGGTCGAGGTGACCACCAGCGCCAGGTCATTGAGCAGGGTGCCGTTCCAGTCCCAGACCAGATGGGTGTCAAGCGGGGCCACGGCGGCACGATACCGGCCACCGGCACCACCGGGCCAGCAGGTCAGCCCACCGACCGGCCGGCGGCCGGTCGGCCGGTCACCAGGTCAGCTGACCGACCGGCGCAGATCGTCGAGCAGCCGATGCTCCTCGACCCGCCAGTACCCGTGTTCCCGCCCGTCGAGCAGCACCACCGGGAGCCGTTCGCCATAGTCGCGCTCCAACTCGATGTCAGCGGTGACGTCCTGCTCCACCCATTCGTCGCCGGTCTGCCCCGTCACCCGGGCGATCGCCGCGCGGGCGTCGTCGCAAAGGTGACAGCCGGGGCGGGTGATCAAGGTGATTCTGGGCTGGCGGCGCGACACGCCGGGGAGCTTACCGCTTCCCGACAACCAATGCGTCGGGTAACCGACAGCGGACAGCCAGTGCGACATGGGCACGCCGCCCTGCGGAAATACTTCGTCGTTGTGTAACGGACTCCACACGCGTGGGTGACGTTGGCCCTATCATCGCCTTGGGTCGACTCACCCGTTTTGCCGTGAGTCGCCACCCCTCAGCCCGAGGAGGCCGCCGTGCCCGTTGTCGCACCGCACCAGCACCTCAGGAGGGTGCGCCGGTCCATGGCGCTCACCACCGATCTGCCGGACCGCACCGGCATCAGCGCCGGTACCAGCACCCAACTCACCGACCCAGGTGCCCGGGCCCAGCAACGAGCCGGGTCGCCGCAGGCACGAACGGAGGACGCCCAATGAGTGTCTACTCCCCGCAGATCGTTCTCCCGTCGGCCAGCCGCGAGGTAGTTGCCGCCCGGATCGCCCTCGCTGAAGGGTTAGCTCTGCTACGTACGTCGATGCACGAGATGCTCAGCATCACGATGCGCGGCGACGGCGGCACCCAAGGGACCAGGCCTCGCACCCAGCCCAACGAGGGGCCGAGCCGACGTCACGCCGGTACCAACACCAAGCCGATGGGCGGTGCGGTGGCCACCCCGGCCCGGCCGACCATGCCGACCCAGCCGGGCGGCAACGAGGCGGAGACCACCGTGCTGCCGGTGATCCCCGATCAGGGCAGCCGATCCGGCGCACCGCCGGGCGGCTATCCGGACCGGCCGGACCCGTCCGATCCCGCCCGCGAGGTCTGGGCGCTGGTGGAACGGGCCCAGGCTGGCGAGACCGAGGCGTTCGGTCTGATCTACGACCGGTACGTGGACACCGTCTTCCGGTTCGTCTATTTCCGGGTGGGCAACCGGCAACTCGCCGAGGACCTCACCTCGGACACCTTCCTGCGCGCCCTGAAGCGGATCGGCAGCTTCACCTGGCAGGGCCGTGACCTCGGGGCCTGGCTGGTGACCATCGCTCGCAACCTGGTCGCGGACCACTTCAAGTCGGGACGTTACCGACTGGAGGTAACTACGGGTGACGTAATGGATGCAGAGCGCGAGGATCGCGGCCCGGAAGGGAGCCCCGAGGCAGCGGTCGTCGACCACATCACCAACGTCGCCCTACTGACCGCCGTCAAGCAGCTCAACCCGGAGCAGCAGGAGTGCATCGTTCTCCGCTTCCTGCAAGGCTTCTCGGTCGCCGAGACCGCTCGGGCGATGGGCAAGAACGAGGGCGCGATCAAGGCCCTGCAGTACCGGGCAGTACGGGCGTTGGCCCGACTCCTGCCCGATGGTTTCCAACCGTGATCGCCCCCATACAGACAGCGATCACGGTCACGCGTAGTGATGAAGTTCGCCACCGGCCCGTAACCCAACTGACCACTCAGGCGTTTCTTGGGGTGCGACCGATGGTGCCAGCACCTCGCCAGCCATCAGGCAGCGTGCCAGGACCCGCAACGGGTCACCTCCCCAGCGACCCTGGCCGTGGTCGCACCGGATAGTGGCGACACCCGCCGCTGAAGCCGTGACCTGCGAAGGGAGGTGTCCGCGATGAGCAAGCTCAATCTCTTCCGCCGACGCGCCGAACGATTCGCACAACTTCTCGACCGCGCCGAGGCCGGTGGGCGGCACCATGTCCGCGATCCGCTGGACGACGAGCTGGCCGGGCTCACGACACTCGGGCGCCGGATGTCCGAGATGCCGAGGTCGCCGGAGAGCGGCGTGGACCCGGACTACCGGGCGCACCTGCGCGCCGTGCTGATCGCCACCGCCGAACGCGAAGGCATCGGCGCCGGCGCACCGACGGCTCCGTACCGCCGCCTTCCGGCACGGCCCCGGTCCCGCTGGTTCGCCACCCGGGCGACGGGCGCCCGCGCGGCGACGACCGCCGGCCGGGCCCGGACCCGCGCGGTCATCATCGCCACCGTCGCGTTCGGGGCGATCACCGTCTCCGGCATGTCCGCCGCCACCGAGCAGGCGGTGCCGGGCGACACCCTGTACGGGATGAAACGGTCCACCGAGCGCGCCCAGCTCGCCCTGGCCCAGTCTGACTCCTCCCGCGGACAGCTGTTCCTCAGCTTCGCCGAGGTACGAATGGGCGAGGCGCTCATCGTCTACGACGAGCCCGCCGAGTTCAGCGCGGTGCTGGACGACATGGACGGCCAGACCCGGGAAGGTGTCCGGCTGCTCACCTCCGCCGCCACCATCGGCGGTGACGGGACCCCGCTCGACGTGATCGACTCTTTCGTGGCCACGCAGCGTCCCACGTTGCGGCAACTCGCCGACGGGTCGGCGGCGAACCGGGACCGGGTCGGCAAATCACTCACCCTCCTCGACCGGGTCCGTGCCCGGACCACGGCGTTGCGCGACGAGCTGACCTGCTCGGCCTCGGCGACCAGCGACAGCGACGAACTCGGCCCGCTGCCGGCCCGCTGTGTATCGGCCGAGCCGGCCGGTAGCATTCGTGTCCCGGGCGGCCTGGTCGGGTCGCCTGCCGGGTCGTCGGTCGACGAGAGACGCGCCGACGTGGCCCCCGCCCCCGCCGCAGGTGCCGAATCGCCGGTCGACCCGGAGCCCGACGTCCGGCCGTCGACCAGTCCGCAGCAGTCGAGCCTCGCCGAGCCGCAGCTCGGCGAGGCCACCGAGCCGGATCTGCCGGGCCCGCGCCCGGCGGTCAAGGACAACCCGGCCGCTGACCGGTGACCTGACCGGGCCGGTGGCGCCGCCCGACGGGAGAGTGATGCCGGCGTGCCCCGCACCCGCAAGGTGACCATCAGTACGGACGCTGCCGGTCACACCACGGGTTGGGCGACCACCGGGCTGGCAGCCACGACACCGGTGGCCCCTGACCACCAGGCAGCGGCGTTCTTCGACGTCGACAACACCATGCTGCGTGGTGCGTCGATCTACTGGCTGGCGCGTGGCCTGGCCGCCCGCAACTACTTCACCACCGCCGACCTCGCCCAGTTCGCCTGGCGGCAGGCGCGGTTCCGGCTGCTCGCCGCGGAACACGCCGGGGACATGTCGCATGCCCGGGAGGCGGCCCTGGCGTTCGTCGCCGGCTGGCGGGTCAGCGACGTGGAACGCCTCACCGAGGAGATCTTCGACGAGTTGATGGCGTCGCGGATCTGGCCCGGCAGCCGGGCCCTGGCGCAGCTGCACCTCGACGCCGGACAACGGGTGTGGCTGGTCAGCGCGACTCCGGTCGAGGTCGGCCGGGTGATCGCCCAGCGTCTCGGGTTGACCGGTGCGCTCGGTACGGTCGCCGAGGTCGTCAACGGTGCGTACACCGGTCGGCTGGCCGGCGAACTGATGCACGGCCCGGCGAAGGCCGAGGCGGTCCTGCAGCTCGCCGCAGTCGAAGGGCTCGACCTCGCCCGCTGCAGCGCGTACAGCGACTCCGCCAACGACCTGCCGATGCTCACCGCCGTCGGACACCCGGTCGCGGTCAACCCGGACACCGCACTGCGCCGCCAGGCACGGGACCTGGGCTGGCAGGTCCGGGACTTCCGGACCGGTCGCAGGGCGGCGCGGATCGCGGTACCGTCGACGGTCGCCGCCGGTTTCCTGGTCGGCGCGGTGACGGCCGGCCTGGCCATCCGTCGCCGCCGGGCAACCGGCTGACCAGGACAGCGGCAACCGGCCCACCCGGGCCGGACCTAGCGCCCACCCGGGGGCGGCGATCGGCCCACCCGGGCTGGCGACGCCGGCATCGGATCAGGAAGGCATCGGTGTGACGGTCACCGCACGCCCGGTCGAGTCGACCGGGGCGCCCAGCCACCCGCCAGGCCGGCACCGCCGCCACCGTCCGTGGCATCTGGCCGGACTGGCCGGCGCGCTGGCAGCTGCGGTCCTGCTGGTCGTGTTGCCACAGGCCGGCCCGACGACCAGCGCGGACGAGCCGGGCCGCCTGCGTACCGTCGCCGAGGTCTGGCCGGCGGCCGAGATCACCGAGGTACCCGCCAACCTCGCCGACGGGCCGGCGTACAGCCCGGTGCTGTTCCTCGACGGCGGCACCTCGGTCGGCACCGCGCCGAGCCCGGACGGCACCGCGCTGCGGCTGGTCGTGCGGGCCGCCGACGGATCGGTACGGGAACTGCGCCGGCTCCCGCTCGGCGCTACCCCGCAGTTCGGTGGGTTCACCACCAACGGGGACACGCTCGCCTGGTCCGAGTCGGTCGCGGACGAGGACGGCCGGGGGCGGACCGAGATGTGGGCCGCCAGCCTGGCCGACGACGGCGAGCCACGCCGGCTCAGCACCGACACCGGCGACGTGGTCTTCTTCAACTCCCAGTACGACATGGTGATCAACGAAGGCAGTCTGTACTGGGTCGCCGTCGCACCCGGCACCGAGCCGGCGACCGAGTTGCGGTCGGTCCCGCTGGCCGGCGGCGAAGTGACCGTTCGCACCGATCCGGGTGCCTGGGCGTTGTCCAGATGGCCGACGATGGTCAGCGCCGGCAGCGGCGAGACCGGCCCGATCCGGGTCCGTGATGTGGTCGAACGCCGGATCACCGACGTTCCCGCCGGCCCGACCGAGCTGGTCACCTGCGGACCCACCTGGTGCCGGGTGCTGGTGCTGGCGGCGGACGGTCCGGGCCGCATCGACCTGATGCGCCCGGACGGTACGGACCGTCGGCGCATCGGCGACGGCACGGTGACCGCCAGCACCATCGACGTCGCCGTGCTGGACCGGTTCGAGGTGCTGTCGCTGTCGTCGGCACCCACCTCACTGACCAACTCGCAGCAGTTGATCATCTACGACCTGCAGCGCGACGAGGCAGTCGTGGTGAGCGACGACGTGGGCATGGTGCTCTGCCGGGGTGGTGTGCTGTGGTGGTCGGTCGGCGACGACAGCGCCGCCTCCTGGCAGGTGCTGGATCTGCGAAGCTTGACGGACTGACCGGCTCACCGGCCGAACGGGTCCGGCCGGCGGTCCAACAGCCGGTGCAGGGCCTGCTGGATCGTCTCCCGCACCTGGTCGGCCAGGTTGAACACGACCAGCGGGTCATCGGCGTGGTCGGCGAACCGGGTGGTCGGGATCGGCGGGCAGAACTCGATCAGCCACTTGCTCGGCAACGGCACCAGGCCGAGCGGCCCCAGCCACGGGAACGTCGGCGTCACCGGGAAGTACGGCAGGCCGAGAATCCGGGCGAGCGGGGCGATGTTCGCCAGCATCGGATAGGTCTCCTCGGCGCCGACGATCGCCACCGGAACGATCGGCGATCCGGTACGGATAGCCGCCGAGACGAACCCACCCCGACCGAACCGTTGCAGTTTGTAACGCTGCGAGTACGGCTTACCGACTCCCTTGAAACCCTCCGGGAAGACCCCGACCAGTTCCCCGCCACCGAGCAACCGCTCGGCGTCCGGGTTGCAGGCCACGGTGCCGCCGAACTTGCGGGTCAGTTCGGACAGGAACGGCAACCGGAAGACCAGGTCGGCGCTGAGCAGCCGCAGGTGCCGGTGCCGCGGATGCTCGTCGTGCAGGATCGCGGTGAGCACGGCCGCGTCCAGCGCGACCGTGCCGGAGTGGTTGCCGACCACGAGCCCGGCACCGTCCACCGGCAGGTGTTCGACCCCGGACACCTCGGTGCGGAACCACTCGCGGTAGAGCGCCCGCAGCACCGGCAGGAACACGCCTTCGGTGAGATCGGGATCGAAGCCGAACTCGTCCACCTCGTACTCGCCGGCCAACCGGCGGCGCAGAAACGCCAGGCCGGCGGCCACCCGCTGATCCCAGACGTCGCCGGGTCGGTCCGGCACGGTCATGCCAGTTCCCGCTGATCGCCGGCGTGGGCGGCGCGGACCCGGCGGATGCCGTCCAGGATCGCCTGCTCGGCGGCGGCCAGCCGGTCGCCGGCGAGCAGCGCACCGTCCGGGTGGGCGCGCAGGAAATCGTCGAAGGCGGCCTGCGTCGACCGCGGTTCGAAACCGAACTCGCGGATCAACCGGGAGGTGTCGACCACCCGGCCGTGGACGAACAGGTCGATCTGGTCGAACCCGTAGCGCCCGACACCGAAGGCCCGGGTGACGCCGGCGGCACCGGACAGTCCCGGCTCCAGCACCGGTACGGCGACCCGGCCGGCCCGCCGGATCGCCTGGGAGAGGGTGAGCACGCCCGGCCCGGCGACGTTGAACGTGCCGGGCCGGTCCTCCACCACCGCCCGGTGCAGCACCTCGAGTGCGTCGTCGACGTGCACGAACTGCAGCCGGGGGTCCCGGCCGAAGACGGTCGGCACCAGCGGCTGGGCGAAGTAGCGGGTCAGACTGGTCTCGGCGGTCGAGCCGATGAACGGGGCGAAGCGCAGCACCGTGGCGGTGACGTCGGGCCGGCGGCGGCGGAAGCCTCGCACGTACGCCTCGATATCCAGAATGTCGCGGGCGAACCCGCCGCGCGGCACCTCGCGGGGCTCAGTCTCCTCCGTGAAGACCGCCGGATCGCGGAACGAGGCACCGTAGGCCGCCGTCGACGACCGCACCACCAGCTTGCGCAGACCGGAGGCCCGCTGGCAGGCGGCGAGCAGCTGCATGGTGCCGATGACGTTCTGTTCCTTCATCGCGGCGCGGCCGCCGTACTGCTGGTCCGGTCCACTGACGACGGCCAGGTGCACGACGGCTGACGCATTGAGGTCCGCGATGATGCCGCTGGCCGCGCCAGCGTCGGCGCGGACCTGGTCGACGTCGCGCAACAGGTCCGCGAAATCCGGCGCCGGTGTGGCAGTGTCCAGCCCGACGACCCGGCCGACCCGGGGGTCGGCGGCGAGTCGACCGGCGACCCGGGCGCCGATGAATCGGCTCGTCCCGGTTACCACCACGGTCGGGGACCTCACCATACGGCCTTCCAAGTGCTGGCGGGTGACCGGAGCGTCGCTAAGCCGGGCCTGGGCCCGGCCACGGTCACTTGCCGAGACGTCGACGCTGGACGCGGGTCTTGCGCAGCAGCTTGCGGTGCTTCTTCTTGGCCATACGCTTGCGGCGCTTCTTGACCACCGAGCCCATACGAAAGCCTTTCCAACGAACGTTCGGGTCGGCCCGTGCGCAGCGTGCGGTGTGGCTGACGCGTGGGCCGAACTGGACAACCGGCCGGGCCGGCGGGCGGACTCACCCGCGCATGCGACGGCACGGCCGGCGTCAAGCCTAGCCCGCGCGTGTCATCAGCACCAACGCGGCCCCGGCGCCAGCCGGGGGACGCGTCGGTGCCGGGCGTCTCCGGATACCCGCTAGGCGGTTTCCCGGAAAGCCCCTCGCAGGTACTCGTGCACCGCGTGTTCCGGCACCCGGAACGACCGGCCGACCCGTACCGCGGAGAGTTCACCGGAGTGCACGAGTCGATAGACGGTCATCTTGGACACCCGCATCACCCTCGCCACCTCGGCGACGGTCAGGAACTTGACCTCCGACAGCCTGTCCTCGGACTGTGGTGATCCTGCCATGGTTCACCAATCCATCCCATTTCCCCGGCGCGTGCCGCCCAGCGGGACCCTTCCGCGCCGCGACGGACAACGCACGTGTTACCAGTACGGTAACGGGGTCACTGTGACCGGCGCGATCCGTTCCGTCATTTGATGCCTGCGGCAGGGCGGCCAACACCCGTACGGGCTACCGGCACGACGCGACGGGTGACGGCTCAGCCGACCGCCCGCCGGACGTAGTCGACGCACGCCTCCTGCAGGCCCTCCCAGGACTCACCGAACTGGGTCCGGGCGGCCTCGTCGAGACCCACGCCGTCGTGCACCACGGCGCGGAAGAACGCCAACGTCCGCTCCTCGCCGAACCGGTCGACCAGGTGCCGGACCGCCAGGTAGCCCACCCCGTACCCGGCACCGACTTGCCAGTCCTCGGCGTCCGCAGTCGGCTCGACGCTGCTCAGCGGCCCCTGCCAGTCCTGTTCCAGGACCAGCCGGCGGACGTCGTCCAGCCCTTCGTAGCGGACCACCGGCCGGCCGCCGGCTGCGGCGTGCTCCGCCAGTCCTTCGATCAACCACCAGGCGGCCCGCTCCCGGTTCCCGCCGTCCGGCAGAGACGCGGCGTGGGTCAACTCGTGACGCAGCAGGTCCGGCCGGAGCACGTCGCGTAGGTTCGTGCCGTTGAGCACGATCTCGTAGTGTCCGCCGCCGACCGCCACCGCGTACCCGGCGGTCCAGTCCGGACGGTCCCCGCCGTACCAGCTGCCCCATTCGTCGGAGCCGGCGTAGAAGACCCGGTACCGGTCCGGGGCGGTGCCGGAGACCGCGTACCGGTCCGCGACCGCCGCTGCCTCCTCGGCGTCACGCAGCAGGTCGGGCAGCAGATCCCGGTGCTGTGGGGTGGTTGCCACCAGGGTCCGGTTGCCGGTCGCGACGACCAGTTCACTGACCTCCCAGGGCCGGGGCCCGTCCTGCAGGGTCAGCGACGGCTCGACCGCGACGAGGCGCAGCCGTCCACCCTTGGTGCTCCAGCGCTGACCGACCACCACCTCGCTGGTCTCGCAGGACGGCACCACGAAGCAGTGCTGGTAGCTGACCAGCAGCCGCCACTCGGTGCCGAGCGCCGCCGGGCCGGTCGGCGCCGGGGTGGCCGGTGCCGGTGACGGGCCCGCAGTGACCGTTGTCGTCGGCGCGGCAGTGGGCGTGGCGGTCGTGGCGGTCGTCGTCGTCGCGAGTGTGGGGGTGGCCGACCCGGTGGCCGCTGGCGTGGGCGTGGCGGCGGTCGGGGCGAATTCGACCGGCAGCGTACTGACCGACGGGCGCCACGCCGTCACCTGCATCGCGCGCAGGGTCTGGAACTGGCGGGCCAGATCGTCGTGGGCGGCCGAGCCGGGTTCGGCGACCGCGAGGAACCCCCGTTCGTCGCCGGCGATCAGCGCGGCGGCCTGCTGGTCGAGCAGGGCGTTGATCTGAGTACGCAGCCAGGCCTGGGTGGCGGCCGGCGGATCGCCCGGCGCAGGGCTGGCCGGCGGCCCGGTCTGCGGGGTGACCGTCGGTTCGATCACCGGTGGTTCCGGGCTGGGCAACCGGTCGATCAGCGCCACCGCACCGACCACCGGCACGGCGCAGAACAACACCGTCGCGACGATGCCGAGCACCGGCCAGAGCGACCAGCGCCGCTCCGGCGGCGGGGTCACCGGGACTGGCGTGGGATCCGGCTGCTCCGGCTGGTCCGGCTGGTCCGTCGGCGACGAGTCCGGTTCGTCCGATCCATCGGACTCCGGCCGCTGCGTCAATCCGTCCGGCTCTCGCTGATCGGGCTCCGGCCGCTGCGCCGAACTGTCCGGCTCTCGCTGATCCGCCGATCCGTCCGGGTCCGGCTGGTCGGTCGGTACGGAGTCCTGCCGGTCGGTCACCCGCCGAATGATACGGGGACGGGAACCATCCCGGTCCAGCCCGGGTTGAGCGGCGACACAGGGTGCCGACGTCAGTCGCGGGAGCGCAGCGCCCGGCCGAGAAACGCCACGTTGGCCGGGCGTTCGGCCAGCCTGCGCATCAGGTAGCCGTACCAGTCGGTGCCGTAGGGCAGGTAGACCCGCATGGTGTAGCCCTCCCCCGCGAGCCGGGCCTGTTCGGCCGGTCGAACCCCGTACAGCATCTGGAACTCGAACTCCTCCGGCGCCCGGTCGAACCAGCGGGCCCGGTCCTCGGCGATCGCGATCAGGCGCGGGTCGTGGGTGGCCAGCATCGGGTAGCCGGCACCGGAGAACAGGATGTTGAGGCACCGTACGAAGGACTTGTCGACGTCGATCGCCGACTGGTAGGCGACCGACTCCGGCTCCGCGTACGCACCCTTGCACAGCCGCACCCGGGAACCGGCGGTGGCCAACTCCCGGCAGTCCGCCTCGGTACGCCGCAGGTACGCCTGCAGCACCGCACCGGTGGATGGATGGTCGGCACGCAGCCTCTGCAGGATGTCCAGCGTCGAGTCGGTGGTGGTGTGGTCCTCCATGTCGAGGGTGACGGTGCCACCGGCGGCGGCCGCCGCCGCGCAGATCGCGCGGGCGTGCTCGGTCGCCGCCGGCTCGTCGAACCGCTGTCCGAGCGCGGAGAGTTTCACGCTGACGTCGGCACCAGCAGCGAGACCGGCCCGGTCCAGCGCGTCGAGCAGGGCCAGGTACTCCGCCCGCACCGCGCTGGCCTGCTCAGCGGTGGTGGTGTCCTCGCCGAGGTGGTCGATGCTGATAACCAGGCCGGCACCAGTCAGCTCGGCCGCGGCGGTCAACGCCGCGTCGATCGTGGTGCCGCCGACAAATCGGCGTACCACGTCACGGCTGAACGGGGCGGCGGCGACCAGCCGTTCGATCGTGGTCGACCGGGACGCGGCGAGGATGACCGAGCGAAGCATAGGGCGAGGGTATCGCCCTTGACGACGACCGGCCCGGTCAGTGGCCGAGGTCCGGCGACGCAGGGCGTGCATCGGTGAGCTACAACAGTGCTGTGGACAAGATCTCCCCGCGCCGGCTCCGGTCGACCAGCGTCCAACTCGGCGCGCTGACCGCGCTGGCGCTCTCCCTCTCCGGCTGCAACCTGGTCCCGGACGACGACTGCGACGACGACCGGTCGATGGGTTCCGGCTCCGGCGACGGCACGACGGTGCTGGCGATGGCCGCGGGCGGTGCCGGGGTGGTCGTCGCCCGTACCGCGCCGGAAGCTGCGGCCGGGACCGCCGCGGCTGTCCCCGACCGAGGCGGGTTCGGCACCCACCTCGCCTCCTGCGGCGGCTGAGCGTGCGGCGCGAAACCTGCCGGCCCCGGCCGGACTGGGACGCGACGGTACGGCAGCAGGGCCTGGTCTACGCCGACACCGAACTGCCCAACGGCTCGGTGATGTCCTACTGGGACGAATCCGCCTGCTACGCCTTCGACCTGCCGGAGGTGCTGCGACTGGAGGAGGCGACCGAGGAGCTGCACCGGATGGCGGCGACGGCGGCCGAGCACGTGGTGACGCACCGGCTGTACGCCGACTTCGGCATTCCGGCGTGGGCCGCCGACGCCGTCGCCCGGTCGTTGCGCGAGCGGCCACCGAGTCTGTACGGCCGATTCGACCTCTGGTACGACGGCTCCTGGCCGCCGAAGCTGCTGGAGTACAACGCCGACACCCCCACCGCCCTGGTCGAAGCCGCGATCGTGCAGTGGTACTGGCTGGAGGACACCCGACCGCAGCTCGACCAGTGGAACAGCCTGCACGAACGGCTGGTGGCGGGCTGGGCGCAGATCAAGGCCGGGATGTACCACCCGACGCTGCACGTCACCTGGTCGAGCGAGGAGGAGACCGGCGAGGATCTGATGACCGCCGGCTACCTCGCCGAGACCGCCCGGCAGGCCGGGCTGACCGCCGAGCTGCTGCCGATGCTGGACGTCGGCTGGGACGGCCGGCGCTTCGTTGACGCCGCCGACCGGCCGATCACCACCTGCTTCAAGCTCTACCCGTGGGAGTGGATGCTGGCCGAGCCGTACGGTCGGTTGGCGCTCGAACCGGGCACCCCGACCACCTGGATCGAGCCGGCCTGGAAGCTGCTGCTGTCGAACAAGGCACTACTGGCGGTGCTCTGGGAGCTGTTTCCGGACCACCCGTACCTACTGCCGGCGTACCTGGACGGACCGCGCGGGATGTCGGAGTACGTCGCCAAGCCGCTGCTCGGCCGGGAAGGCGCGGGGGTACGGATCGTGACCGCAGGCGGCGAGATCGGGAATCCGGGCGACTACGGCGCCGAAGGCTGGTGCTACCAGGAGTTCCGGGCGCTGCCGGCGTTCGACGACAACCATCTGGTGCTGGGCAGCTGGGTGGTGGACGGCGAGTCCGCCGGTGCCGGGTTGCGGGAGAGTTCCGGATTGATAACCGACGGGTACGCCCGGTTTCTGCCGCACTACGTGGCCGCCCACCGGGCGATCTGAATCGTCTACGGTTGTCAGGTGGACTTCGACGCCTACGCGCGGACCGCAGTTGATCTGGTCAACTCCCCGTTGGCTGACCTCGACGACCTGAGGGCGCTGTTCCACGGCGACCACGTCTGGATGTGCGACGAGGTCTGTGACCGCGACCTGACGGTGTTCCGGCGGGCCGCTAGACGCCTGCGGGATGTCTTCGAGTACGGCACCACCGGACGCGATGCCGACGCGGTCGCCGAGCTCAACTCGCTGCTCGCGGCGTTTCCGGTGCAGCCGCGAATCTCCGGCCACGACTCCAACGACTGGCACATGCACGTGACCGGCCGGGGAGCCTCGGTCAGCGCCGAGTATCTGGCCGGGGCGGTGTGGGGGCTGTCGGTCTGGCTGTGCGAGTACGGCAGTGCCCGCTTCGGCGTCTGCGCTGACGCCCGCTGCGGCAACGTCTACCTGGACACGTCGTCGAACTGCTGCCGGCGGTTCTGCTCGGAGCGCTGCGCCACCCGTTCGCACGTGGCCGCGCACCGGGCCCGCAAGCGCGCCGCCGTCGAGGACAAGCCGCTGCTGCCGGTCAGCTGACCGGTGTTCCCCGACTCCAGCCGGCCAGTTTCCTCCGGCCCAGCCGGCCAGTCTTTCCGGCTCAGCCGGCCGGCTGGTCGACGGTCGCCGACCAGCCGGGGCTGCCGCCGTCGATGGTGGCCAGGTGCCGGCGGGCGAACGCCAACGACTCGCGCAGGTCGGCCTCGCGCACCGTACGGCTGCGGGCGCCGCGGGTGGCGACCTCGACCGCCACCGCGCCCCGGAAGCCGTTGCCGGCCAGCGAGCTGAGCAGCTCGCCGCACGGCTGGTTGCCCCGGCCGGGGACCAGATGCTCGTCGCGGCCGAGGCCGCTGCCGTCGCCGAGGTGCACGTGCTCCAGGCGGTCGCCCATCGCGGCGGCGAGGGCCAGTGCGTCGGCCCGCGACGCGGCGCAGTGCGACAGGTCGAGGGTGTACGCGTCGTAGCCGACCTCGGTCGGATCCCAGCCGGGCTGATACGGGACGAACTCACGGCCGGCCATCCGGACCGGGAACATGTTCTCCACCGCGAACCGCACCTGTGGGTGGGCGTCGCGCAGGGTACGCAGCCCGTCGGCGAAGGTACGGGCGTAGTCGCGTTGCCAGCTGAACGGTGGATGCACCACGACGGTCGGCGCGCCGAGCGTCTCGGCCAGTACGGCCGAGCGGCGCAGTCGTTCCCACGGGTCGGAGCTCCAGACCCGCTGGGTGACCAGCAGGCAGGGGGCATGCACAGCGAGTACCGGCACACCGTAGTGCGCGGCGAGCCCACGCAGCGCGCCAGCGTCCTGGCTGACCGCATCGGTCCAGACCATCACCTCGATGCCGTCGTAGCCGAGCGCGGCGGCCAGCTCGAAGGCGGCCGCCGTCGGCTCGGGAAACACCGATGAGCTGGAGAGCAGCACGGGTACCGCGGAGGTCACGTCGCCCAGCCTAGCCCGGCCGGCGCAGACCTGCCGGATCGGTGACCATGCCAAGGTCACCGGCAGAGATCAGCTCCAACTGAGCCATCCGGCGCAGGATCACCCCTTCCCGCAGCGCCCACGGACAGATGTCCAGCGACTCGATGCCCAACTGCCGCATGACCGACTCGGCCACCACCGCCCCCGCCAGCAACTGATGCCCCCGGCTGGCGCTGACCCCTTCGAGTTCGTGCAACTCGGCGGGCGGGATGTGGCGGATGAACCCGGTCACCTGACGCAGCCCGGTACGGGTCAGCCGCCGGGGTGCCCACAGCCCGGCGCTGGACGGCGCGGCCCCGGTCAGCCGGGCCAGGGTGCGGAACGTCTTGGAGGTGCCGACCGCCCGGTCCCAGCCCTGCGCCTGCAGCAGCGGAACCATCGTCTGCACCTGGGCGTCGACGTACTCCCGCAGGTCGGTGACGAACTGTGCGGCCGGTGGGCTGACAGTGAACGGGGTGACCCCGAGTCGTTCCCGGGTCAACCGGCCGGCCCCGAGCGGCAGCGACTGGGCCAGGTGCGGCTCCTCGTCGACCCCGGCGGCCAGTTCCAGGGAGCCGCCGCCGATGTCCAGCACCAGCAGCCGGCCGGCGGACCAGCCGAACCAGCGGCGGACCGCGAGGAAGGTCATCCGGGCCTCGTCGGCGCCGGAGAGCACCTGCAGGTGCACGCCGGTCTCGGCGCGGACCCGGGCCAGCACCGCCGCCGAATTGGTGGCGTCGCGCACCGCCGAGGTGGCGAACGCGATCAGGTCGCTGGTCTGCCAGTGGTCGGCTGCGGCCCGCGCGGCGGCCACCGCTTCGACCAGGGCGTCCGCCCCGGCCGGGGTGAGCGCGCCGTCCGGTCCGATCTGTTCGGCGAGCCGCAGCAGCGACTTCTCCGAGTGTGCCGGCCACGGGTGGGCGCCGGGGTGTGCGTCCACCACGAGCAGATGCACGGTGTTGGAACCGACGTCGAGCACACCCAGTCGCATGTGATCACCCTAGGCCAACCCGGCGTACCGACCCGCTTGCCCGTTCCGCCGCAGGTGGCAGGCGTACGCTGGCCGGGTGGCACCCCGTGACGAGCTCCGGATCCTGGTCGAGACCCCGGCCGACCCCCGCAGTCGGGAGGTCGAGCTGGACTTTCCCCGTGAGTGGATCGAGTTCGTCGACCCGGCCGACGCCGCGCATCTGGTCCGGGCCGACCTGACCTGGTTGCTGTCCCGCTGGACCTGTGTGTTCGGTGGGTCCTGCCACGGCATCATCGCCGGGCGGGCCGGGGACGGCTGCTGTTCGCACGGTGCCTTCTTCACCGACAGCGACGACGAGAACCGGGTCAAGTCGGCTGCGAAGCGGCTCACCCCGCAGACCTGGCAGCACTACCGGCGCGGGTTCAAGAACTACACCGAGATGGACACCGTCGACGGTAGGAATCCGGCGCGGCGGACCGCCACCCGCAGCGCCGACGGGCCGTGCGTGTTCCACAACGACGCCGACTTCCCCGGCGGCGGGGGCTGCGCGCTGCACGCCCAGGCGCTGCGCGACGGGGTGCATCCGCTGGAGTACAAGCCGGACGTCTGCTGGCAGTTGCCGATCCGCCGGGACCAGGAGTGGACCAAGCGTCCGGACGGCAGCAAGGTGCTGGTCTCCACGCTGACCGAGTTCGACCGGCGGGGCTGGGGTGCCGGTGGGCACGACCTGGACTGGTGGTGCACCTCGTCGCCGGAGGCGCACGTCGGGGGCGAGCCAATGTACCGGTCGTACGAGCCGGAGCTGACCGCGCTGGTCGGCAAGGCGGCGTACGCCCGCCTGGCCGAGCTGTGCGCGGCACGGGCCCGGCGCGGCCTGGTGGCAGCGCACCCGGCCACGCCGCGTCGGCGGACGCCGAACGCCCGCCGGTCGGAGTGACACCGACGCGACCGGCGGCACCGGCACAGGCCCCAACATCTGGTCAGGACTCGAACTTGTAGCCCAGCCCGCGCACGGTGACGATGAAGCGCGGCGCCGACGGCTCCGGTTCGATCTTGGAACGCAGCCGCTTGACGTGCACATCGAGGGTCTTGGTGTCACCGACGTAGTCGGCACCCCACACCCGGTCGATCAGCTGCCCCCGGGTGAGCACCCGGCCGGCGTTGCGCAGCAGCAGCTCGAGCAGCTCGAACTCCTTCAGCGGCAGCTGGACCGAGTCCCCGCCGACGGTCACCACGTGCCGCTCGACATCCATCCGGACCGGTCCGGCGGTCAGCGTCGCGGTGGACGGCTCGATCACCTCGGTGCTCTGTCGGCGCAGCACCGCCCGGATCCGGGCGACCAGTTCCCGGGGCGAGTACGGCTTGGTGACGTAGTCGTCGGCGCCGATCTCCAGGCCCACCACCTTGTCGATCTCGCTGTCCCGGGCAGTCACCATGATGATCGGCACCCGCGAGCGTTGCCGCAGTTCACGGCAGACCTCGGTGCCGGACATCTCGGGCAGCATCAGGTCGAGCAGCACGATGTCCGCTCCGGTGCGGTCGAATTCGGTGAGCGCGTCGGTGCCGGTTGGCGCCACCGACACCTCGAACCCCTCTTTGCGCAGCATGTAGGAGAGCGCGTCGGAGAAGGACTCCTCGTCCTCCACCACGAGTACCCGGGCCACTTGTCGTTCCTTCCCTGTGTCCGGCCTGATCCGCTCAGACCTGCTCGTGCGCGGCCGGACCGGTGTCGATCTCAACCGATTCGGGTAGCGGCAGTGCGGCGTCCGGCGGGCTGGCAGGCAGCCGCAGCGTGAACGTCGACCCTCCACCCAGCGTGCTGGACACCTCGACCCGACCGCCATGGTTGGTGACGATGTGCTTGACGATGGCCAGGCCCAGCCCGGTGCCGCCGGTGCTGCGTGAGCGCGCCTGGTCGGCCCGGTAGAACCGTTCGAAGATCCGGTCGACCTCGTCGGGGGCGATGCCGATGCCCTGGTCCGCGACGGCGATGTCGACGAAGCCATCGACCCGGGTGACGGTCACCGTGACCCGGGTGTCCTCACCGGAGTAGGCGATCGCGTTCTCCACCAGGTTCGCCAACGCGGTGGCGATCTGGCTGTCACGACCGTACACGGTCAGCCCGCGTTCGCCCGCCACCGCCACCTCGACCCGGCGGGCCGCAGCCGGGGTACGGGTCCGGTCCACGACCTCGGCGAGCACCCAGTCGACGGCGATCGGGTCGGGCGCCGGCAGCGGCTCGGCCCCCTGCAGCCGGGTGAGTTCGAGCAGCTCGTTGACCAGCCGGCCGAGCCGGGTCGACTCGTGCTGAATCCGTTCGGCGAACCGGCGGGCGGCGGCCACGTCATCGGTCGGGTCGGTGACCGCGCTGTCCGGATCGGTGGCGTCCAGCAACGCCTCGGCGAGCAACTGCAGGGCACCGATCGGGGTCTTCAGCTCATGGCTGACGTTGGCGACGAAGTCCCGGCGGACCCTGGCCACCCGGTGCGACTCGGTGACGTCGGCGGCTTCGACCGCCACGTGGTTGTCGCGCAGGCCGACGGCCCGCAGGTGCACCCCGAGCGGGTCCTGGGTGCCGCCTTCGCGGCCCCGGGGCAGGTCGAGCTCCACCTCGCGGCGCACGCCGGTGCGGCGGACCTGCCCGGCCAGGGTACGGATGATCGGGTGCGCGGTGACGCTGCCCGGCGTGGGTCCGGCCCGGAGCATGCCCATCGCCCGGGCCGCCGGGTTGACCAGCACCGGTCGGTCGGCGCCGTCGAGCACCACCACACCGACCCGTAGTGAGTCCAGGCTCCGGCGGGCCAGCGAGTCGATCAGGCTGCGGTCCGGGGTCGGGGGTGCCGCAGCGGCGTCGTTCGCGACGATCGGCGGCCTCCCGTTGCTGGACGTACGCTGCCCGCCCCGGTGTTCAACCGGGGCGGATGCCAGTTGTCGTGCCCGGGCTCGCGCCAGGAGCAGACCGGCGACGAGCCCGCCGCCAGTGCCGACGGCCGCACCGCCGGCCAGAACCGCCCAATCCACGGGGCGATCGTAGGGTCATTGTTAACCTGGTCAGCCACCCGAACAGGACATATCTCACCGCAATCGTCAGATGTTCATACTGCCGCCCCGCTCTGTTCACCCCTGTTCATCTGGGTGCCGGCAAGCCGCCATACGGTGTGGGCGACACCGGGCGGGACCAGGACCGGAGACCTCCCACCACGACGACGGAAGGCCACCATGCGCGAGGAGTTCCAGGCCGAGCTGCAGGAAATCAGCGAACTGCTGGTATCGATGGCGGAAGCCGCTCAGACGGCGCTGCGCCGGGCGACCGGCGCGCTGCTCACCGCCGACCGCGAGGCCGGCGAGCTGGTGCTGGTCAACGATGCCGAGATCGATGCCCTCTACCGCACGGTGGAGGAACGGGTCAGCGATCTACTGGCCCGGCAGGCGCCGGTCGCCTCCGACCTGCGGATGGCGATCACCGCGCTGCACGTGGCCTCCGGGTTGGAGCGGATGGGCGACCTCGCCGACCACGTGGCCAAGACCGCCCTGCGGCGGCACCCGTCACCAGCGGTCCCGGCCGAGCTACGCGGAGTGTTCTCGGAGATGGCCGAGGTCGCCGACCGCATGATCGCGAAGGTGGTCGGGGTGCTGCGTACCCCGGACGCGAAGACCGCCGCCGAGCTCGACAGCGACGACGACGCGATGGACGAGCTGCACCGCAAGCTGTTCCGGGTGCTGCTGGGCAAGGACTGGCCGTACGGTGCGGAGACCGCCATCGACGGCGCGCTGCTGGGCCGGTTCTACGAGCGGTACGCCGACCACGCGGTCAATGCCGGCCGGCGGGTCGTCTACCACGTGACCGGGGTGAACCCGAACGACTGAGCACCAGGGCGCCGGGGCCAGGGGTACGGGGCGGGCAACGTCCCGTACCCCTGGTCCGACGGCTCAGCGGCCCTGGTTGGCGACCGCGGCGGCCGCGGCAGCGGCGGCGTCCGGGTCCAGGTAGTCACCGCCGACGTTGACCGGCCGCAGCGCGCCGTCCAGGTCGTAGCGCAGCGGGATGCCGGTCGGGATGTTCAGCTTGGCGATCGCCTCGTCGGAGATCCCGTCGAGGTGCTTCACCAGCGCCCGCAGCGAGTTGCCGTGCGCCGCGACCAGCACCTGCTTGCCGGCGAGCAGGTCCGGCACGATCGCGTCGTACCAGTACGGCAGCATCCGCCGCACCACGTCGGCCAGGCATTCGGTCCGGGGCATCAACTCGGGCGGCAGCTCCCGGTACCGCGGCTCGCCGACCTGCGACCAGTCGTCGTCGTCGGCGATCGGCGGCGGCGGGGTGTCGTAGGAGCGACGCCAGAGCATGAACTGCTCCTCGCCGTACTCCTCCAGGGTCTGCTTCTTGTTCTTGCCCTGCAGCGCACCGTAGTGCCGCTCGTTGAGCCGCCACGACCGGCGCACCGGGATCCAGCCCCGGTCCGCGGTGTGCAGCGCCAGTTCGCTGGTCCGGATGGCCCGCCGCAGCACGCTGGTGTGCACGACGTCCGGCAGCAGGTTGTGCTGCGCCAGCAGCTCACCGCCACGCCGCGCCTCGGCCTCGCCCTTGGCAGTCAGATCCACGTCGACCCAACCGGTGAAGAGGTTCTTCGCGTTCCACTCGCTCTCGCCATGCCGGAGCAGCACCAGTGTCCCCACAGTCATGACCTCATCCTGCCGGAACCGGCCGTCGCGAACTCACCGGCCTGCGGTGACGACCACCACGTGGAACTCACCCGTCGGTCGGTCGGGCCTGCCTCGACAGGTAGGTGCAAAGGCGGTTCGGCCGTCACGCGGACTCCGGAGTTGCCTCGATCTCGAGGCGGATGGCCTGCTGGCAAAGTTCGAACATACCGTGCAATTCGGTCTCACTTGGCGCATGCGCGATGATGGAACCGACCCGGTCGTTGGAGGAACGCACGTCGTCCAGGTAGGCACCCGGCTCCACATCGATCATCGTCTCGTGCACCGCAGCCGGCGCGTCCAGCGCCACCGGCTCCACTGGGCGTCGGATCAGCGTACTTCCCCACCAGTGCGGCGTCAGGCCCTCGACGTCGCAATGGACGGCCTTGAGATGCCCGGCGCGCTGCGCCAGGAAGCGCTGCCCGGTCCACCGACGGATTGAGGCGACTGGGCTGGCCGGCGTCGCGTCGGTGACGATCGCGTCGATGAGCACCTTCTCCAAGGAGACACCCATCGCCAGCTCCCACAGGGTTGGGATGGCGTCCCCACCGCCCCGAGCGGTCAGTTCCATCAGTACCGCCCCTCGTTCCGGATCCAGCCGAAGCTCGACATGGGCCATGCCGGTGCCCATCTGCAGCTGGTCCACGGCCTCTGCCGCCACCCGGCGCAGAACGTCGTAGCTCTGCTGATCTTGCGGCCCGACCTGGAGGACTTCCCAAAACTATTTCCAGGTCGGTTCAACGCAATCCGTAAACGCGAAAGATCTCCAACTTGGTTACCGTAAGTAATGTGGCGGGGAACTGTTCCAGCGATCTGCGGAATCCGGTCTTGAGAACCTTCCAACACTTCAGGTGGGCGATCGCGCGTTCAACGGCGGCGCGGAGCCGGTTGAGCGCGGTGTTGCACGCACGTCGGACCTCGGTCAACTCCCGACCCCGGGGCTTCTTGTACGGACTCGCGATGCCGGCACCCTGGTAGCCCTTGTCACCGATCATCCCGGGCCCGCCGGGTGCGTAGTGGCCTGCCCACCGGGCGGCGATCCCGGACACGTCGAAGGCCTTCCGGTCGTGCATGCCCCCGGACACGGATCACCCACGTCGACCACCCGTCCCGCGAGGTTGGCGACCACCTGCACGTTCTGCCCGCAGAAACCCTTCTTCTCGGAGAACAACCCGTCGACGTCGTCGCGTTCCCCGACCGGCGCGACCAGACCATCGACCAGGACCGCGTCCCGGCGGGCCTGGTCACGGACCCGCTCGTACAACGGGGTCAACACCTCGTCCACCAACGGTTCCAACTCGTCCTGGTAGCGCTCCACGGTCGTCGAGCCGCAGCCGAACACCTCACCGAGCACGTCCGGCGCGAGGTTGTGCCGCAGCCCGAACAGCACCATCACCAGCGCCGTGTCCAGCGGCAACGCCCGCGGCCGTCCCACCGGCAGGTCCCAGTCCAGCAGCGCGTCCACCTGCTCGACCAACCAGTCGACTTGATCGGAGTCCAACCCGGTCATACGCTCACAACGCGGCGGCCGGCCGTTGATCGTTTGAGTCCACATAACCCGAATGATCTAGACGATGCCGGCCGCCGTCTCCACAAGCGACACGCCCGAGTTGATCACACCCGGGCCGTCACGCCACGTCACATCGACAGGGCTCGGTTCCGGATCGGCGGACCCCTTTCGGGAAGTCCTCCTGGTGGGAGTCAAAGATAGGCAAACTGCACATGAGCCGGCGATCGTAGGTGGGTAACATGGCGGGCTATGACTGACACCTCGTCGGACTTCGTCGTGCCGCCGGCTCCGTCTCTTGACGGCCTGGAGGACAAGTGGGTAGGCCGATGGGAAGAACTGGGCGTATACCGGTTCGACCGGACCGCGACCCGGAACGACGTGTTCTCGATCGACACCCCACCGCCCACCGTGAGCGGGTCGTTGCACGTAGGGCACGTCTTCTCGTACACGCACACCGACACGATCGCTCGGTATCAGCGAATGCAGGGCCGGGCGGTGTTCTATCCGATGGGGTGGGACGACAACGGCCTGCCGACCGAGCGGCGGGTGCAGAACTATTTCGGTGTACGGTGCGACCCGTCGCTGCCGTACGACCCGGATTTCACGCCGCCGGAGCAGCCAGGCAAGTCTGAAGTCCCGGTGTCGCGGCGCAACTTCATCGAGCTGTGCGAGCGACTGACCGTCACCGACGAGCAGGCGTTCGAGGCGCTGTGGCGGCGGCTGGGCCTGTCGGTGGACTGGTCGATGACCTACCAGACCATCGACGCCGCCGCGCGGCGGGTGTCGCAGCGGGCGTTCCTACGCAACGTGGCGCGCGGGGAGGCGTACCTGTCGGAGGCGCCGACGCTGTGGGACGTGAGCTTTCAGACGGCGGTCGCGCAGGCAGAGCTGGAGGACCGGCAACGGCCCGGCGCGTACCACCGGGTGGCGTTCCACCGACCGGGCGGCTCCCCGGTCTACATCATGACCTCGCGGCCCGAGTTGCTACCGGCGTGTGTGGCGCTGGTAGCGCATCCGGACGACGAGCGGTACCAGCCGCTGTTCGGCACGACGGTGCGCACGCCGCTGTTCGGCGTCGAGGTGCCGGTGAAGGCGCACCGGCTGGCCGTGCCGGACAAGGGCACCGGGCTGGCGATGATCTGCACGTTCGGTGACCTGATGGACGTGCTGTGGTGGCGGGAGATGCAATTGGCGACTCGCCCCGTCATCGGCCGTGACGGCCGAGTGCTGGCCGACCCGCCGCCGGGTCTGGACGGCCCCGAGGGTCGCGACGCCTACGCGCGGTTGGTGGGGGCCACCGTCCATACCGCCCGGGAGCGGGTGGTGGAGATGCTGCGGGTCTCCGGTGACCTCGACGGCGAACCGGAGAAAATCGTCCATCCGGTGAAGTTCTACGAGAAGGGCGACAAGCCGCTGGAAATCGTCACCACCCGGCAGTGGTACATCCGCAACGGCGGTCGCGACCTGGACATCCGCGAGACGCTGCGGGCCGCCGGCCGAGGGCTCGTCTGGCATCCGGAGTACATGCAGGCCCGCTACGACAGCTGGGCGACCGGACTGACCGGCGACTGGCTGGTCAGTCGGCAGCGGTTCTTCGGCGTCCCGGTCCCGGTGTGGTATCCGCTGGACGCCCATGGCGAGCCGGTCTACGACCAGCCGATCCTGCCGGACGAGGCATCCCTGCCGGTGGATCCGAGTACCGACGCCCCACCTGGCTACACCGCCGACCGCCGCGGCCAGGCCGGTGGGTTCGTCGGGGATCCGGACGTGCTGGACACCTGGGCGACGTCGTCGCTGACGCCACAGATCGCCGGCCGGTGGGGCACCGACGACGACCTGTTCGACCGGGTCTTCCCGATGGATGTACGCCCCCAGGCGCACGAGATCATCCGTACCTGGCTGTTCTCCACGGTCGTCCGCGCCCATCTGGAGCACGGCAGCCTGCCCTGGGCGCATGCGGCGATCTCCGGCTGGGTGCTGGACCCGGACCGCAAGAAGATGTCCAAATCCAAGGGCAATGCGGTGACCCCGATGGCCCTGCTGGAACAGTACGGCTCGGACGCGGCCCGCTACTGGGCGGTCAGCGGCCGTCCGGGCACCGACACGGCGTTCGACACCGGACAGATGAAGGTCGGCCGCCGGCTGGCAACGAAGATCCTCAACGCGTCCCGGTTCGTCCTCGGCCTGGGAGCACCAGCGCCGCACGCGGTGGTGGCGCAGGCGTTGGACCGGGCCACGCTGGCCGAGTTGGCCGTCGTGGTCGACGACGCCACCGCGGCACTCGACGGTTACGACTACACCCGGGCGTTGGAACGCACGGAGCACTTCTTCTGGCGGTTCTGCGACGACTACGTCGAGTTGGCCAAGACCAGGGCCTACGGTGAACGCGGCACAGCCGCGGCCGAGTCGGCACGAGCCGCGCTCACCACGGCGTTGAGCGTGCTGCTGCGGTTGTTCGCGCCGTTCCTGCCGTACGTCACCGAGGAAGTGTGGTCCTGGTGGCAGGTGGGCAGCGTCCACCGAGCCTCCTGGCCGTCGAGCGAGGAACTGCGGATGCTGACCGGTGACGCCGACGGCACGGCGCTCGCCGTCGCCGGCGACGTCATCGCCACGATCCGCAAGGCCAAGTCGGAGGCACGATTGTCGATGCGGGCCGAGGTGTCGAAGGTGCTTGTATGCGGCAGTGCCGACCTGCTGGCCGTGCTGGACACCATCGCCGAGGACGTGCAGGCCGCCGGCCGGGTGGGTTGGCTGGATACCGAGAAGGCCGACGGCTCAGGGCTGACCACGCAGGTGACGCTCCAATAGGGCCGGGTGACGATGGACGATCCAGGCCAGCCGGGTGACGATCACCACGCGGAAACTCGCATGCCCGGTACACCGCCCGCCGCTTAATGTGTAAGGCACAGACCCTGCACTGCTCATTACTGCACGGGGGTAACCGATGTCGCGTGCGCGGGGATGGCTACAGCAGACCACCAGCGGCCTGCCCCGGGCCTTCTGGTACCTGTGGACCGGCAGTCTGATCAACCGGCTCGGCTCGTTCGTCGTGATCTTCCTGGCCATCTACCTGACCGCCGGGCGCGGCCTGTCCGGCTCCCAGGCCGGCCTGGTGCTCGGCGCCTGGGGCGCCGGCGGAGCCGTCGGCACCCTGCTCGGCGGGACGCTCGCCGACCGCTGGGGGCGACGCCCGACGCTGCTCACCGCGCACCTGGGCGCTGCCACCATGCTGATCGTCCTCGGGTTGGCCGACCGGTGGTGGCTGCTCCTGGTGGGCGCCGCACTGCTCGGCCTGTTCAACGAGGGCGCGCGGCCGGCGTACGGGGCGATGATGATCGACGTGGTCCCGGCCGCCGACCGGCTGCGGGCCTTCTCGCTCAACTACTGGGCCATCAACCTGGGGTACGCGTTCGCAGCGGTGCTCGCCGGACTCGCCGCGCAGGTCGACTACTTCCTGCTGTTCGCGGTGAACGCGAGCACCACCCTGGCCACCGCCGCGCTGGTCTTCGTCAAGGTCGGTGAGACCCGGCCGGCGACCCAGGCGGCGGCACCGCTCGGCGCGGCCGTGGTCGCGGCCCGACCGGCCGGGTTGCTGGTTGTCGTCACCGACCGGGTCTTCCTCGGCTTCGTCGGGCTGAACGTGCTGCTGGCCATGGTGTTCATGCAGCACGGCTCGATGTTGCCGATCGCGATGGCCGACGACGGGCTGTCGCCCACCACGTTCGGCGCGGTGATGGCGCTCAACGGCGTACTCATCGTGATCGGGCAGCTCTTCGTCCCCCGGCTGATCACCGGCCGCAACCGCTCGCACGTGCTGGCTCTGGCGGCGGTGATCGTCGGGGTCGGCTTCGGCCTGACCGCCGTCGCCGACGTCGCCTGGTTGTACGCGGTGACAGTGCTGATCTGGACCGCTGGCGAAATGCTCAACTCGCCATCGAACGCGACGCTGATCGCCGAGCTGACCCCGGCCGCGCTGCGCGGCCGGTACCAGGGCGTCTTCTCGCTGTCCTGGTCGGTTGCCGCCTTCGCCGCGCCGATCACCGGCGGCTTCGTCTGGCAGTACGCGGGAAACACCGCGCTGTGGCTCGGCTGCGCCGCTATCGGCGGGGTGGTCGCGGTGGGTCAGCTGATCGCCGGACCGGCGCGCGAGCGGCGGGCCGCCGAGCTGCGGACGGGCGCGTCGGCCGTGACCCGGCCGACCCAGTCCCAGCTCACGACGCCGGAACGATCCCAGCAGCCGCTGGCACCGGCCCATCCGCAGTAGTTGCCAGGCCGGCAGAAACAAATAACCGGCGGCGGGGAGCGACACTCACCCCCGTAAGCGTCGCTCCCCCTCGCCGCCGGTTTCGGGTGGCGCCGTCCCCCAACGGCCCAATGCCACCGGTCCCCCGGCACCCAGCCCGGCAGTTCGGACCGAACCGGTCCGACGGCCCCCAGCCGATCCCGGGCTCGGAGCGTGGCTCAACCGTAGTTCCTGCCACTTCCGGTGGACAAGGCGATTCGGTTGTACCCCCAATCACACCATCGGACGTGCCGGGTGGGTTTAAGCCGCGACAACACCGGCGAGTGATGGCGAATACACACTCAGGCATCCTCGCGGTCGGGAGATTCGAGCCGGAAGAAATTGCTCTGCGTACCGTCCGTGCGCTGTTCCTGGTAGATGAAGTTCAACCGACGCTGATCAAACGTCCCAAACCACTCATCCCAGGAGATCTTTCGTAGATTACCGCCGCCGTAGCCGGGGAAGTCGATCCGCAGCACGCTCGGCCGGCCGTCACGAGGGGCGCTGACGGTCGCCGGTGCGCCGCCCCGGGCATCGGCCCACTGCCGGATGGTCCGGTGATCGGTGGTGACCAGGCTACGCCCGGCACGTTCGGCGTGCTGCTGCGGATCGTCGATACGCTGGGCGTACTTCAGTGAACTGGACGACTTGGCTCCAGACCGGATCTTGGCAGCACCCCCGCCGGACCGGTCACCGCCGCCCGCGCCAGCGGTGTTCCTACCCGCCGAACTGCTGCTCTTACGGGCCGAACTGCTGCTCTTACGGGCCGAACTGGTGCTCTTACGGGCCGAACTGGTGCTCTTACGGGCCGAACTGGTGCTCTTGCCGGCTGGTGCGGAACGTCGGGCAGTCGGCGAACCCGCCTTCGGCCGAGACGCCTGCTGCGCCCGCGCTGGCGTGCCACGGCGCATCGCTCGCGCCAACGACTTGATCAGATCGGGCTTGCGCAGGTTGGACGTCCCGGTCACCCCACGCTTGCGCAGCTGGTCTCGCAGTTCGTCGACGCGAAGGTCGGCAAGGTCGCTCTCCCGTACCGCGCCGCCGGCCCGGCCGATGGTCGCCGGGCTGGCCTTGCGGGCCGGGCTGGCCTTACGGGCCGAGGTGGAGCTACGGGCCGAGGTGGAGCTACGGGCCGAGGTGGAGCTACGGGCCGAGGTGGAGCTACGGCCGGCCTTGGACCGTCCGTCCGACGCCGGGCTGCGGCGCCGGGTGCTGGTCTGTTGAGGCATGGTCTGCTCACTCCCTTTGACAGTGTCCCTGCGGGGGGGCAGTGGGCGACGATTACGCCACCATGCGAGCAGTACCCTGCTGGCTCCCTACAAACCTGGATCCTCCGGCGTCTTGTCGTCGAAAAGGTGCGCGAAGGCGCGCAGGTTCGCCAGCGATTCACCTCTCTTGACCCGCCATTCCCACTCGCGGCGGATCGCCGAACCGAAGCCGATCTCCAGCATCGCGTCGAATGACTCGTCGGCATAGGTGAGCACCGAGCCGAGTATCCGGTCCAGTTCGTCTTCGGTGATACCGGCCAGCCCGACACGACCGGTGAGGTAGATGTCGCCGACCGCGTCGATCGAAAAGGCGACACCGTACATCCGGGCGTTGCGTCGCAGCAGCCAGGTCCACAACTCGGTACGCCGTTCATCGGGCTGCCGCATCACGAATGCTTCTATTCGCAGCGCCTGCTCGCCGACGATCAGATTGCACACCGTCTTCAGCTTGTGGGTGCCCGGCAACGTCACCGCGTACGACAGGTCACCGGTCGGTTCCCAGCTCAGCTCGCGCTCGGCGCAGACCGCCTCGATCAGCGCCGCCACCTCGGCTCGTCCGCTCATCGCACTCCTGGTCAGCCCACGCTCGCCGACAGGGCGTCGGCGTCCCGGGACATCCCGGCGGCGGTCGCCGCGCGGTACGCCCGCACCGCCCCACCGTAGACGTCGAGCAGCCCGGCCGCAGTGCGTGCCCAGGAGAACTGCCGGGCGTGTTCCACCGCGCCCCGCCCGAGCCGGTCCCGCAACGCCGGGGCGGCCAGCAGATCGCCGATCGCCCGGCCCCAGTCCTCCGGGCGGTGCCCGGCGACCAGCACTCCGCTGCGCCCGTCGCGGACCGCGGTGACCAGTCCACCGACGGAGGCGGCCAGCACCGGCGTGCCGCAGGCCTGAGCCTCCAGGGCGACCAGACCGAACGATTCGTTGTACGACGGCACCGCGACCAGGTCGGCGGCCCGGAACAGGGCCGGCAGGTCGGTACGGGCCAGCGGCGGCATGAACTGCACCAGATCGTCCACTCCCAGCGATCTCGCCAGGTCGATCAGAGCCCGCGGCTGGTCCAGACCGGTTCCGCTGGGGCCACCGGCGACCACCACCGTGAGATCGGCGACCGCGCCCGGATCCCGCCGACGTAGTGCAGCCACCGCGCGCAGCAGTACGTCGGGTGCCTTCAGCGGCTGGATTCGGCCGACGAACGCCACCAGATGGCCGCGGACCGGCAGGCCGAACCGCCGTCGGGCGGCCGCCCTGGTGGCCTGTTCCCGTCCGGGTGGGCCGGGCCGGAACCGGTCCAGGTCGACGCCCGGTTCGACCACGGACACCCGGTCCGCCCCGGCGCCGTACCAGTCGATCAACTCGCCGGCCTCGGTCCTGGTGTTGGCCACCAGATGGTCCGCCTCGCTGACCACCTGTTCCTCGCCGATGATCCGGCAGGCCGGTTCAGGCCGGTCACCGGCTGCCAGCCGGGCGTTCTTGACCTTGGCGAGAGTGTGCGCGGTGTGCACCAGCGGCACCCCCCAGCGCTCCTTCGCCAGCCACCCGACCTGCCCGGAGAGCCAGTAGTGCGAGTGGATCAGGTCGTAGTAGCCGGGTGCCCGGGCGGCTTCCGCCCGCAGCACCCCGGCGGTGAACGCGCAGAGCTGCGCCGGCAGGTCCTCCTTCGGCAGCGGTTCCAGCGGGCCGGAGATCACCTGCCGCACCCGTACGCCGGGTGCCATCTCCACCACCGGCGGTACGCCGCCCGCCGTCGCCCGGGTGAAGATCTCGACCTCCACGCCGGCCTCGGCCAGCCGCCGGGACACCTCGACGATGTAGACGTTCATGCCGCCGGCGTCGCCGGTGCCCGGCGAGTCCAGCGGAGAGGTGTGCACCGACAGTGTCGCGACCCGACGGGGACGCGGCGGCGGCTGGTTGTCACCCTGCCCGGCCTGACCCACCTGCACCACGTCGCTCCCTCCGCTCGCCTGATCGCAGCCAACGCCACCAACCAGGACGACCCGTCACATCTTCCCGGTACTGGCAGCGACATGCCGCACTACAGCGGGTGGAGGTGATCCACCTCTCGCCGGCGGCGACGCCCGGGGCCGACCGGCGGCGATCGTCCCGAGCCGCCGAGCGGCGACAATGGCGGGATGACACCGATCGCCATCGTCACCGGAGCGTCCAGCGGGATCGGCGCGGCCACCGCCCGCCGGCTGGCCGCCGAGGGCTTCCACGTGGTCGCCGCCGCCCGCCGCGGCGACCGGCTCGCCGACCTGGTCGACTCGATTCGCGACAACGGCGGGGCCGCCACTGCGGTGACCTGCGACGTCACCGACGACGGGTCGGTGGCCGGGCTGGCGCAGGCGGTCAGCGGGTTGGCCCAGCAGGGTGACCCGCCCGGGCGGGTCACCCTGCTGGTGAACAACGCCGGCGGGGCGCGCGGGCTGGACCCGGTCGAGTCCGCACCGGTGGCCGACTGGCGGTGGATGTACGAGGTGAACGTGCTCGGCACGCTGCGGGTCACCCAGGCTCTGCTACCGGCGCTGACCGCCAGCGGGGCCGGCACCGTCGTGGTGATCGGCTCCACCGCCGGGCAGGTCGTCTACGAGGGCGGTGGCGGCTACACCGCAGCCAAGCACGGCCAGACCGCGCTTACCGAGACGCTACGGCTGGAGCTGTGCGGCCGGCCGGTCCGGGTGGTCGAGATCGATCCGGGCATGGTGCGTACCGACGAGTTCAGCGTGAACCGGTTTGGCGGGGACACCGCGCGGGCCGACGCGGTCTACGCCGGGGTGGCCGAGCCGCTGGTCGCCGACGACATCGCGGACTGCGTCGCCTGGTGCGTCACCCGCCCGCCGCACGTCAACGTGGACCGGCTGGTGGTCCGCCCGTTGGCCCAGGCAGCGCAGCACAAGGTGCATCGGGTGCTGCCCGGGTGAGCGGGGGGCGGGCGGCCCGGCCGGGCGGAGCCCGCGCGACCGACCCGGCACGGCCGGTCGGCGAGGTCACCCGGGGCACCACCGCACCGAACCGACTGCGCCGGGCCGACCGGTGGATCGCGTACCGCTGCGGGCCGGCGCTGACGGACTCGGCCGGTCCACCGCTGGTTGTCGACCTGGGTTTCGGTGCCCATCCGGTGACCACCGTCGAACTGGCCGCCCGGCTGCGGGCGGTGCGGCCGGACGTGCGGGTGGTCGGGCTGGAGATCGACCCGGACCGGGTCACGGCGGCGGCTCCGGCTGCCACGCCACCAGAACTGATCTTCGGCCGGGGTGGATTCGAGCTGGCCGGACTTCGGCCGGTGCTGGTCCGCGCGTTCAACGTGCTGCGCCAGTACGCCGAGTCCGACGTCGCAACGGCGTGGGCGACGATGCGCGCCGCGCTGGCCCCCGGCGGGTTGCTGGTCGAGGGGACCTGCGACGAGCCGGGCCGGGTCTGCTCCTGGGTGCTGCTCGACGCCACCGGGCCGGTCTCGCTGACCCTGGCCGGCCGGTTGGCCACCCTGGCCGGCCCGGCCGGCGGCGGGCCGGCGGTGCTCGCCGAACGGCTACCGAAGGCGCTGATCCACCGCAACGTGCCGGGCGAGCGGGTGCACGCGCTGCTGCGGGCGCTCGACGAGAGTTGGCGGGCGGCGGCCGGCTATAGGCCGTACGGGCCACGGCAGCGCTGGCTGCACACGGTGTCGGCGCTGCGGGACGGCGGCTGGCCGGTGCTGGACCGACCGGCGCGGTGGCGGCTCGGCGAGTTGACCGTGCCCTGGTCGGCGGTGGCCCCGACCGACGGCGCAACGGTCGAATCCGGCCGGCGGGTCAGCTAGTCGAACGAGCAGTTGATCAGGACCGGCTCCGGGTGCAGTGCGACGCCGAACCGGTCGCGGACCCCGTCCCTGATGGTGCCGGCCAGGTCGAGCAGCGCGGCGGTGCTGCCGCCGCCCCGGTGGGTGAGTGCCAGGGTGTGCTTGCTGGAGATGGCGACCGGCGCGTCGCCACCCGGGTAGCCCTTGCCGTACCCGGCCTTGTCGATCAGCCACGCCGCGCTGACCTTGACCGCGTCGCCACCGGCGACCGGCCAGGTCGCCGGCTCGCCCGTCCCGGCGGCGGCGACCCGGGCGTGGAACCGCCGCGCGGCGGCGGCGTCCAGCACCGGGTTGGTGAAGAACGAGCCCACCGAGCGGGTGTCCGGGTCGGTGGCGTCGAGCACCATCCCCTTGCCGGCCCGTAGCCGCAGCACGGCGGCACGGGCGTCGGCCAGCGGCACCCGGTCACCGACGGCGACGCCGAGGCTGCGGGCAAGCTCGGCGTAGCGCACCGGGGTGGACAGTTCGCTGCGGGCCAGTTGGAAGTCCACCGCCAGCACCAGGTAGCGGTCGTTGCGTTTGAACAGGCTGTCGCGGTAGGCGAACCGGCAGTCGGCGGCAGGCAACGCGTACCGCTCGTCGGTGAGCCGGTCGTGCACGTGCACGGCCTGCACGGTCTCGGCGACCTCCTGACCGTAGGCGCCGACGTTCTGGATCGGGGTGGCGCCGGCAGCGCCCGGGATGCCGGACAGGCACTCCACCCCGGACCAGCCGGCGGCGACGGTCGCCGCGACCAGGTCGTCCCACGGCTCGCCAGCCTCGACCCGAATGGTGACGGTGGCCGGACCACCAGCCCTCGCCGGTTCCTCGGTGACCACCTGGAACCCGGTGGAGCGGACCAGGATCACCGTGCCGGGGAAGCCGTCGTCGCCGATGACCACGTTGCTGCCGCCGCTGAGCAGCAAGATCTGCTCCCCGCGCCGGCCGGCGTCACGGACCGCCTCGGTCAACTCGTCGGCGGTGGTCGCGGTGACCAGCCGGTCGGCCGGGCCGCCGAGGGCGAGCGTGGTATAGCGTGCCAACGGCGCAAGGGCCGTCGGGTCTTCAGCAGATGGCGCGTGGGCACTAACGTCAGGCACACCCCTCACCCTAGGCTGGATTCCACCCGCGCCACGCCACTGGCTGTCGGCTCGACCCGGAGGATCATGATGAGCAGGCTGCACGGCTCCAAGGACTTCTGGCTCGGCGCACTACGGGCGGACGGTCCGGCGTTCCGGGCCGCGGTCGCCCAGGTGCCGCTGGACGCGCCGGTGCCGTCCTGCCCGGACTGGACGGTCGTCGACCTGGTGCACCATCTCGGCGTCGTGTACGTGTGGGTGCGGGAGACCGTGTCGCGCGGTGTCGCCGATCCGCGGGAGGAGCGGCCGCCGGTGGTTGCCAAACCCGACGGGGCCGAGGCGGTCGGCTGGTGGCAGCAGGAGTTCGACGCGCTGGTCACCCTGCTGGACGGGCTCGACCCGGAGATACCGGCATGGAACTGGGCGCCGCAAGCCAAGAAGGTGGGCTTCTGGGTCCGGCGGATGGCGCACGAGACCGCGGTGCACCGCTGGGACGCGCAGACGGCGATCGCCGGGGTGGAGCCGGTGGAGGCGAAGCTGGCCGCCGACGGGATCAGCGAGGTGCTGGACTCCTGGCTGCCGGCGGGCCGGCGGCGCAGGCGCCAGCCAGCGTACGGAGTGGCGCATCTGGTGGCGACCGACGCCGAACAGGAGTGGTACGTCCGGTTGCGGGGCGAGGGTATGGCGCTGCTGGACACCGACACGATCCTCGACTCCGATGATCACCACACCCGGACCCTGGCCACCGGCACCGCGAGTGACCTGCTCCTCGCACTCTGGGGTCGGGTGCAGTTCGACGTGCTGGACGTCTCCGGCGACGCAGCGCTGCTGGACGCGCTGCGGGTCGGCTGACCCACTGCCCGCTCTTCCGTCCGTCGGCTCCGGGGTAGGTAACGCGCCGGCAACGTTCTGAGAACGCTCTCTTGACAGGCAGTGATTGACCTCCCACTCTCGTGAGAGCGCTCTCACCGACCACGCCCGGCCAGTCGGTCAGGCCGCCAGGGTCGACAGAGAGCCAGCCAGCAAACACGCAGTTTCCGCACCCCACCATGCCTGGATCCGAGAGGGGTCAATCCATGGGCACCGATTCACGCCGCCGACTGGTCACCGCGACCGCCGCCGCGGTCACCGTGCTCGCCGCAGCTACCGGCTGCGGCGGCGACGAAGCCGCCGACGACGGCACCATCACCCTGACCGTCGACGTCTTCGGCCAGTTCGGCTATGAGGAGCTGTACAAGCAGTACGAGGCCGAGAACCCCGGGATCAAGATCGTCGAACGGGGCACCGGTACCAACCTTGACGAGTACTCCCCCAAGCTGACCCAGTGGCTGGCCGCCGGCAAGGGTGCAGGCGACGTCGTCGCCATCGAGGAGGGCCTGCTCATCGAGTACAAGGCCAATCCGCAGAACTTCGTGAACCTGCTCGACCACGGCGCCGCCGAGCTCGAAGGCAACTTCATGCCGTGGAAGTGGGACCAGGCGCTGACCGCCGACGGCAGCCAGTTGATCGGGCTCGGCACCGATGTCGGCGGCATGGCGATGTGCTACCGCACCGACCTGTTCGAGGCCGCCGGGCTGCCGACCGACCGCGACGAGGTCTCCGCGCTCTGGCCGACCTGGCAGGACTACATCTCCGTCGGCGGGCGGTTCATCGAGGCCGACACCGGCGCGTCGTTCCTGGACGCGGCGACCCAGACATTCAACACGATCGTGCTGCAGACCGCCGGTGCCGCCGAGGGTTACCACTACTACGACCTCGACGACAACCTCGTCGTCGACACCAACCCGGCCGTCAAGCAGGCCTGGGACATCACCATGGACATCATCGACTCCGATCTGAGCGGCAAGTACGGTGCCTGGTCCGACGAGTGGGTGGCCGCGTTCAAGCAGGCCAAGTTCGCCACCATCGCCTGCCCCGCCTGGATGACCGGGGTCATCGAGGGCAACGCCGGCCCGGAGGCGGCCGGCAAATGGGACATCGCCAAGGTGCCCGGTGACGGCGGCAACTGGGGCGGATCGCACCTGGCGGTGCCGGCGCAGAGCGAGCACCAGGAGGAAGCCGTCAAGCTGGTCAAGTTCCTGACCAGCCCGGAGGGGCACATCGGGGCGTTCAAGGCCAAGGGCCCGCTGCCGTCGTCGCCGCAGGCGCTCGACGATCCGGCGATCCTGGAGGCGACCAGCGAGTACTTCAACGACGCCCCGATCGGGCAGATCTTCGGTGAGGGCGCCAAGAACCTCAAGCCGGTCTACATGGGACCGAAGAACCAGGCGGTCCGCACCGAGGTGGAGAACGCCGTCCGTACGGTCGAGCTGGGTCAGCGTACGCCCGACGAGGGCTGGACCGACGCGGTGAACAACGCCAAGACGGCGGCCGAGAAGTGACCGCGGGCCGGGTGGCGCAGGTCGAGCCGGGGCAGCCGGCCGCCGACGCCACCCGGCCGGCCCGGCGACAGCCCGAGCCGCCGCACCGGCGGCCCCGGCTGTGGCTGGCCCGGCTGGACACCAAAGCATCCCCGTACCTGTACATCGCGCCGTTCTTCGTGCTGTTCGCGATCTTCGGCGCCTACCCGCTGGGCTACACGTTCTGGGTGTCGCTGCACGACTGGGACCTGCTCGCCGCCGAGCACCCGTTCGTCGGCTTCGACAACTACAGCCGGCTGCTCGGCGACGGCGACTTCTGGAACTCGGTGCTCAACACGTTGGGCATCTTCGTCATCTCCACCGTGCCGCAGCTGCTGCTGGCGCTCTGGCTGGCACACCTGTTGAACCGGCAGCTGCGGGCCCGCACCTCGTTCCGGATGAGCATCCTGATCCCGAACATCACCTCGACGGCGGCCGTCGCGATCGTCTTCGGCCAGCTGTTCAGCCGCGAGTTCGGCATGATCAACTGGGCGCTGGACCTGGTCGGCGTCGACGCCGTCGACTGGCGTAACACCCGGTTCGGCGCCTGGGTGGCGATCTCGACGATGGTCGACTGGCGGTGGACCGGCTACAACGCGCTGATCTTCCTGGCCGCGATGCAGTCCATTCCGAAGGACCTGTACGAGTCGGCGGCGATCGACGGCGCGCGACCCGCCCGGCAGTTCTGGTCGATCACCGTGCCGATGCTGCGGCCGACGATCGTCTTCTGCGTCATCATCTCCACCATCGGCGGGCTGCAGTTGTTCACCGAGCCGCTGCTGTTCAACTCCGGCCCCAACCCGATCCGGGGTGGGCCGCTGCGCGAGTCGCAGACCATGACCATGTACATGTTCGAGAACGCGTTCGCGCCGCACTTCAACTTCGGCTACGGCTCGGCGATCGCCTGGATGCTGTTCGCCCTGATCGTCGTCATCTCGCTGATCAACGTGCTGGTGATCCGCCGGCTCGGCAACAGCACCCGGAAGCAGGGGTGAGCACCGTGAAAGCCAGTCAGCACCTGTGGAGCGCCAGCAAACTGACGTACGCGACGCTGATCGTCGCCGGGCTGATGTCGATCTTCCCGATCTACTGGATGTTCGTGGTCGCCACCCGGTCCAGCGACGCGATGGGGCAGATCCCGCCGCCGCTGACCCCGGGCGGCAACCTGCCGGGCAACATCGAGCGGCTGTTCGACAATCCGGACGCGTACTTCCTCACCGGCATGATCAACTCGGCGATCGTCGCCGGCACCGTCACCTTCTCCGTGGTGCTGTTCTCGTCGCTGGCCGGGTTCGCCTTCGCCAAACTGCGGTTCAAGGGCTCCAACGCCCTGCTGCTGGTGATCATCGCGACGATGATGGTGCCGACCCAGCTCGGCGTCATCCCGCTGTACATGCTGATGAGCCAGCTGGACTGGAACGACCGGCTCGCCGCGGTCATCGTGCCGGCGCTGGTCACCGGCTTCGGGGTGTTCCTGATGCGGCAGTACGCCAGCCAGGCGGTCAGCACCGAACTGATCGAGGCAGCCCGGGTCGACGGCTGCTCCACGCTACGGATCTACTGGAACGTGGTGCTGCCGGCGCTGCGCCCCGCCGCCGCCGTGCTCGGCCTGCTCACCTTCATGACCATGTGGAACGACTTCCTCTGGCCGTACGCGGTGCTCAACGACCCGGAGAACCCCACCGTGCAGTTGTCGCTGCGGGCGCTGTCGAACGGCTACTACAACGACATGTCGCAGGTCTTCACCGGTACGGCGCTCGCTACGCTGCCACTACTGATCGTGTTCATCATTTTCGGCCGTCAGATCATCGGCGGCATCATGGAAGGTGCTGTCAAGGCGTGACGAACTCCAACCAGCCCGTACGGTTCCCCGACTCGTTCATCTGGGGCGCGGCGACCGCGTCGTACCAGATCGAAGGCGCCGCCCGGGAAGCCGGTCGCGGCCCGTCGATCTGGGACACGTTCAGCCGTACGCCGGGCAAGGTGCACGCCGGGCACACCGGGGACGTGGCCTGCGACCACTACCACCGCTACCGCGACGACGTAGCGTTGATGGCCGAACTGGGGCTGCACACCTACCGGTTCTCCATCGCCTGGCCGCGCGTACAGCCGGACGGCACCGGCCCGGTCAACCCGCACGGGCTGGACTTCTACGACCGGCTCGTCGACGAACTGCGCGGGCGCGGCATCGAGCCGATCGTCACCCTCTACCACTGGGACCTGCCGCAGACCCTGGAGGACCGGGGCGGCTGGACCAACCGGGAGACGGCCGAGGCCTTCGCCGAGTACGCGCGGGCCGTGCACGCCCGGCTCGGCGACCGGGTCCAGACCTGGACCACGCTCAACGAACCGTGGTGCTCGGCGTACCTCGGTTACGGCGCCGGACTGCACGCACCGGGCCGTACCGACCCGGCCGCCACCTTCCAGACCGTGCACCACCTGCTGCTCGGCCACGGGCTGGCCAACCAGGCGCTGCGCGCCGCCGGCGCGTCCACCGTCGGGATCACGGTCAATCCGACCTCGGCGTTCCCCGCCGACCCGGCAAGCGAAGCCGACGCCAAGGCGGTCGAGCTGGTCGAGGACCTGCAGAACCGGATCTTTCTCGATCCGATCCTGGGCGGCGGCTATCCACGGCGCATCCTCGACCACGTCAGCCGGTTCACCAGTCTGGACCACATCCGCGACGGCGACGAGAAGATCATCAGTGCGCCGATCGACCTGCTCGGTATCAACTACTACTCCCCCACCTACCTGGCCGCCCGCGACGGCGCACCCGGTGGTGGCGGGGCGTTCCCCGGCACCGAGGGCATCGAGTTCATCGCCCCGGAGCCGCCGCTGACCGACATGGGCTGGCAGATCCAGCCGTCCGGGCTGACCGCGCTGCTGAGTAAACTGGGGCGGGACTACCCGGGCGTACCGATGATCATCACGGAGAACGGCGCCGCGTTCCCCGACCAGCTGCACCCCGACGGCGACCGGGTCGACGACAGCGACCGGGTCGCCTACCTGGACGGGCATCTGCGGGCCGCGCACGCCGCGATCGCCGCCGGGGTCGATCTGCGCGGTTACCTCGTGTGGTCCCTACTGGACAACTTTGAGTGGTCGTACGGCTACGCCAAGCGATTCGGCATCGTGTACGTGGACTACCTGACCCAGCGGCGGGTGCCAAAGGCCAGCGCACGGTGGTACCAAGAGGTGATCCGCCGCAACGGCATCGGCTGAGCCGCTGGCGTTCACCGAGGTGGGGTGGCACCTTTCACAGACGGGGAGCACAGGTGTGAGCATGGCCAGGGAACGTCCGACGCTGGAGGCAGTGGCCCGCCGGGCCGGCGTGTCCCGGGCCACCGTGTCGCGCGTGGTGAACGGCTCCACCACAGTTGCCGAACCGATTCAGGACGCGGTTCGACGGGCGGTCCAGGAGCTGGGGTACGTCCCCAACCTGGCCGCCCGCAGCCTGGTCACCCAGCGCACCGACTCGATGGGGCTGATCCTGCCGGAGACCGCCACCCGGGTCTTCTCCGACGACCAGGTCTTCCCCGGCATCATCCACGGCGTCAGCCAGGAGCTGGAGGCGGCCGACAAGCAGCTGGTGCTGATGATGTCCGGCTCGGTCGGCAGCCACGACCGGGTCGAGCGCTACGCCCTGGGCCGACACGTCGACGGAGTCATGTTCGCCTCGATCCACGGCGTCGACCCGATGCCCGGCACCCTGGCCCGCAGCGGCCTGCCGGTGGTGTGCAGCGGCCGACCGATGGGCCAGGTCAGCGCCGGAGTGCCGTACGTGGACGTGGAGAACGAGGCCGGTGCCGAGCGGGCGGTCCGATACCTGCTCGAATCCGGCCGGCGGCGGGTGGCGACGATCGCCGGCCCGCAGGACATGATCGCCGGGGTGGACCGGCTCGCCGGCTACCGGACGGTGATCCGGGAGACCGGTGGCCGGTCGCTGGTCGCCGCCGGCGACTTCACCCGCGAGTCGGGTGCGGTCGCGATGCGTCAGCTCCTCGAGGACGACCCGGCGTTGGACGCCGTCTTCGTCGCCTCCGACCTGATGGCCCACGGTGCCATCCGTACGCTGCGGGAAGCCGGCCGCCGGGTGCCCGACGACGTCGCGATCATCGGTTTCGACGACATCGAGATGGCCGGCTACCTGGACCCGGCGCTGACCACCGTCCGCCAGCCGATCCAGGAGATCGGCCGGACGCTGGCCCGGCTGCTACTGCGGCTGGCCGACGGCGAGGCCGTCGGGCCGGCTGTGGTGCTGCCCACCGAACTCGTCCGGCGCGACTCCGCCTGAGGTCCGGCTCCCGGTCCGCTCCCGGTCCGCGCCCCGGTCCCGCTCTGACCCTGACTGACCTCGCCTGCCCTCGCCTGACTGGGTACGCGCGGTTTGCGAGATCATGCAGATAAACGCAGTTCACAAAACCACTGGTCAACCGCAATTCAATTTCGACTTTTCGTAGTTGTCGCAGGTCACCCCAGCCCCGCCGCCGCGAGCCGAATAACGACAAGGCATTGCCGAGCACGAATGCCACTGTTACCGTGAAATCAAATCCGCAACAGGAAGGGGACATCCGTGCGTACTCTCGCAAGAGTCGCCGTCACCGCGGCGATGGTCGTGGGCGCGATGGCCGCCACCGGGACCGCCGCGGTCGCCGCCGAGTCGTCGTCCAACGCCCAGGCCAGCACCACGTCCGCCAGCACGGCTGCGGTCGGCTACTACTACGGCTACGGCAGCGGAAGCAGCGCGAGCAGCGCAGTGTACAACGCCAGGTACCAGGCCGAGATCTGGGCGCAGATTGACGGCTACAACCCCTTCATCGACTGCTTTGTCGTCAACTCGTACGTGACCCAGATCAGCGACTACTACTACACCGCCAACGTCACCCTGCTCTGCTACTGACCAGCAATTCTTGAAGATCGGAACAATTGCGCCGGCCCACCTGGCAGTGGGCCGGCGCGCCCTTCCCGGCCCCGGACCTCGCGCCCCGGGCCTCGTGCTTCCTGCTTCCTGCTTGGGGCTTCGGGTCGGCGGGTCGGGCGGGTCGGCAAACTTCCGGTACCTCATGGTGCCTCCGACGACCTGATGCCACAGGTGCATCTTGATGCACCTGTGGCATCAGCTCAACCGGCATTCCCGACCCCGCAAGCGTGACATCTCGCACGCATGTCGTTACAAAAGGCCATCGTCAACCTGGCCAACTGGCTGGGCCGACCAGGCTCGCCCCTCAGCGGCCGCTACGGCGGGCAACATCCGAGGTTCCGGCCTCACGCCGACGGCGTACCGACCAGGTGTCTCATCGCTGCCAGGGTCTGGTCGATGGTGGCGGGGAGGTCGGGGTCGCCGTGCTGGTCGGGGTCGCCGTGCTGGTCGGGGTCGCCGTGCTGGTCGAGCCAGCGGGTCACCGCGGTCCGGAACGTGGTCACCGCGATCTCGGCGGCCAGCCGGGCGGTCAGATCGTCGATGCCGCGATCGCGGAAGCCCTGCTCCAGTGCCGCCGACAGCAGCGCAAACTTGCGTAGCTCGCGCTCGTGCAGAGCCGGTTCGGCGTCGATCACGGCCCGTCGGCGTAACAGGTAGTCGAGACTGCGGCAGGCAGGCACCGAGGTGTGGTGGCGGTCGGCCGCGACCGGGAGCGGCCGACCCGGACGGTTCCGGACCCCCGGGCGGTGACCGGCTCACTCGACGAGGTCTGTGCCCGGCTGGCCAGTGAGGCGCCGGCCGTCGTGATCAACACGGTGGGCCCGTTCGCGGCCACCGCGCCGCTGGTCGCGCGGGCCTGCCCGGCCGGCACCCACTACGTCGACGTCGGCAACGAACTGAGCGCGTTCGAGTCGCTGCACGCCATGCACCGGGAGGCGGCGGCGACCGGTCGCACGCTGGTCTACGGCGCGGGCTTCGGCGTGCTCGCGACCGAGAGCATCCTGCTGCATCTGCTGGCGGCCGAGGAGAAACCTTCCCGGGTACGCGTCGACGCAGTCGCGTCGGTCGAGGTCAAACCGGGTGCCCTCGGCAAAGCCCTCGCCGCCACCATCGTGCACGGGGTGCTCGACGGCGGCCGCAAGGTGCGGCAGGACCGATTGGTACGCACCCGGGCCGGTGGTGCCGCCGAGCGGTTGACCACCCCCGACGGCGACGTGGTCACCACCGCCGCCATGGCAGCGGCGAACTCTTCGCGGCCTGGCAGGCCAGCGGCGCCCCGTCGGTGATCGACGCCTCGGCTCTCGCCCCCGCCACCCCGGCCGCCAGGGCGGCGATGTCGGCGGTCGGTGGCCTGCTGCGGCTGTCCGGCCTGGCCGGCTACGCCGCCCGGCGGCTCGCCCGCGCCACCACGACCGCAGTCAGGTCGTACCGTCCGCTGGCGGTGAACCATAGACTGGAAGGCGCACTTCAGCAGCTGCGGGCTGACCACCTGATATAAGGCATGGTTTATACTCGGGGCATGTGGGACGTCGTGCTGGTCGCCCCGGTTGAGGAGTGGTACCTCAGGCTGTGCGAGTCGGACCCGACCTCCGCCAACCGGGTCATGGAGGCGATCGACCACCTGGCGGAGGAAGGCCCTGGGCTTGGCCGGCCGATGGTCGACCGGATCCACGGCAGTCGGTTGCACAATCTGAAGGAGCTGCGGCCGGGCTCTGCCGGGCGCTCGGAGATACGTCTGCTGTTCGCCTTCGATGTCGAACGGGACGCGGTGATCCTGGTCGCTGGCGACAAGGCGGGCCGATGGAACCAGTGGTACCGGGAGAACGTCCCGGTCGCGGAGGCGCGGTACGAGGAGTATCTGGTCGAGCGCAAGAGTGGGGAGGGGTCATGACGGCCCGTCGGTGGAGCGATGTGAAGGCTGAGGCGGTCACCCGACAGCCGTGGCTCGCCAGTGAGGAAGCACAGGCGCAGCGGGCCGCGATTCGCGGCGAGAATATCGGCCGCATCCGGGGACACGAGTTGGCCGAGATGCGTAAGTCTGCCGGGCTCACCCAGGCCGAAGTAGCTGTGGCACTCGGGGTGAGTCAGGCCAGGATCTCCCAGATCGAGCATGGCCAGGTCGACAGCCTGGACACACTGCGCGCGTACGCCGAGGCGCTGGGTGCCGAGGTTTCGATCGTAGTGTCCCGTGGTCCGCTCACCCTGCGGGTTGCCTGACCAGCCCACGAGACCCGGAGCAGAGTAGGCACCGAGCCGCTACAGACCTGCTGATGCGTGACGCGGAGGCTCTTTACCGCGCCCCGGCCAAGCCTGGCAGCGAGTCAACAGGCGCTGCCACGGAAACGGTCGAGTCGGTGTCGAGGCTGAGCTGGCCGCCCCAGGCGACCACATCATCACAGGTCCGCCAGCCGGACGAGATCACGTGACCGCGTGGCCACAAGCTCGATGTCGGCCTCGCCCGGGAACAGCCCGATCAGGTCGACGATGTTCCCTTGGTCTCCGGTCGACCGCTGATGGTCCTCGAACGTCGGCAGCACGTGCGCCGGACGGCCATGACGACGATCGTGGTGAGCAGCGGCAGCAGGTCAACGAGCCAACCGAACTCCCACCAGCCCGCCCGGTCGAACAGCAGTGTCATCACGAAGGCGAACGCGACCACGACGACAACGATCTGCTCCGTCGTGATCAGCAGAAACCGAACCGCCGGAGCCACATCGCCTCCTCAGATCCGGTCACGCCATCGTCAGCCAGTTGCCGAGCCGCGGAACTGAGGTCAGGGGTGGGTGGCGAGGTGGGTGACGAAGGTGGACCAGGCGGCGGGGGCGAAGGTGAGTACCGGGCCGGTCTGGTCCTTGCTGTCGCGTACCAGCACCGCGCCGGGCAGGTTGTCGGCGACCTCGACACACGCGCCGCCGGCACCGTTGGACCTGGTCGACTTGCGGAAGCGCGGGGTGCCGGTCAGCTCCATGTCAGCGCCGCTTTCTCGATCATCTCGCGGGACTCCGCGATGGGCAGGGCGTGGCTGCGGACATCCTCCCACACCTGTTCGAGCCGACGCACCCGTTGCGGATCGTCGATGGGCTCGCCGCCGAAGTGGGTGTCCAGGTAGCCCACTCTCCGGTCGTGCACCGTTCCCAGCACGAACGGACCGTTGAGCCCGGCGTACGCCCCGGCGGTCGCCGGCACGACGTGCACCCGCACGTTGGGCCGGTCACAGGCGGCGGCCAGCGCGGTCAACTGCTCCACCATCACGTCGGGCGAGCCGACCTGCCGATGCAGCACCGACCGGTCGAGCACCGCGACGAAGTGCGCCGGATTATCCGCCCGGGTGATGATCTCCTGCCGGGCCAGTCGGTTGGCCAGCGCCGTCTCGACATCGTCGACCGGGCCGACGTCGGTGAGCAACTGTCGGGCGTACGCCTCGGTCTGCAACAGCCCCGGCACGACGGAGAGTTCGAAGTAGCGCAGGATGCTCGCCTGCGCCTCGTTCTCGGCCCACGAGCGCAGGAACGGCGCGATCGACTGCCCGCGCGCATGGGCCGCCAGCCGCTGAATCCGGTCGCCGGTCTCGAAGACGCCGTCGAGTGCCTTGGCGATCGCCGGCACCGGGATGAGCCGCCCCGCCTCGTAGCTGCCGATCGACGACCCACTCACCCCGACCAGCGCGCCGAGCTGCTCCTGCGACAGCCCTCGCGCGGTCCGCTCCTTGCGGATGGCCTCCTGCAAGTCGATCATTATCGGCCCCCTTATCAGATTCGTAGGATCTCTCCGAGAACCCTCCGACTCCCACATCTTCCATTGCATGGGGTGGATAGTCCAGGGTAGAGGGGTAGGAAGTTGAGAAAGCAAGATCCACGGAGGACCGAGCCCCCGGGGCGCGTGCAAGAAAACCATTTCACGGCCACGTCCGTCAACACCGGAACAGCCAGGAACCCCCGTGCCATGGCCGCTCCGGTGCTGGTCCGTGGCCACGACGCGGCCGACACCGCGTTCCCGCAAGTAACACCGAAATGGAGTACGCACGCGCCCCGGGCCCTTATCCGATCGATCCGCCGTGAATCGAAGACTGCCCTGGTTGCCGTACTGCCCAGGAGGGCTGCGGCGATTGGGGCGGGGTGACCCGGCCGGTTCGGCAATGCGGCCGGGCCACCCCTTCCACACACCTGACACGCAAGGGGAGGAAAGCGCGATGCGAGAACTGTGGCGACGGTGGCGGATGCGACGGCAACGGCGTCGGATGGTGTCCCTGCCACCGCGCGACTGGCCCGGCGGCAACGGCGTGTACCGCGTACCCGGAAACAGCCGCAACCAGCGACCGACCGCGTACCGACCGATCCGGCCGTGGCAGGTCCGCAGCCAGCACTTCCCCGCCGCCAGCCGGCGCGCCCACGGGCGCGGCCTCGACCCGGGCGACGTCGCCGCGTTCCTCGAACGGGTCGCCTACGACCTCGGTGTCCTCTACGCCGAGCTCGACCGCACGTACGAACAGAACGACCGGATCAAGGACGCGCTGCGCCGCTGGCAGAGTGGCCATGCCCCGACGGCCTCCCCGTCCGGCTACCGGTGACCGAGCGACACACCGGGCCGGGCTCGGCCGGCGACGGAGCACGGCGCGCCCAGTTGGTGCTCACGGTCGCCAACGTCGACACCGGTGCGGTCGTCTCGGCCGGCGTCGCCCACCTCTACGACCCGGAGGCCCCGGACGAGCCGGTTCTCGCCACCTGGCTGCAACTCCCCAGGCAGTGGCGGCCCGACCTGCCGGCCGACCAGCGGTACGCCCTGGAAGCCGAGGCGATCGCTGCCGAGTCGATCGACCCGTGGCGGTTGTGGCTCGGCCGGACAACGGGTCCACCGGACAGCACCCACCCACCGTCGCCGGCGACAGCAATCGCTGTGGCGCTCCGCCTCGGCCTGACGGTCACCGTCGGCGGTCGCCCCACCGGCGTGCTCACCCAGGACACCGTCGAACAGGCGGTCGCCGACTTGCTGAGCTCGCTGCCCGACGCTCTCGGCGATCTGATCCCCGCGGAGCCGGACACCCCCATCCCCGTACCGTTCGAGCGTCGGCTTCCGCGCCACGGCCGGCGGCACTCAGCTGCCGACGTCAACGAGCTGATGTCGATCAGCCGCGACTGGAGCGGAATCCTCGACGTCGATGGACGGTAGGGACAGGTCAGCCGATCAGGTCGGCGGATGACTCTGCGGGCTCACCGAGTAGCCGCCGCGCTGTATGCAGGGCAGCAGTTTCGTCCACCTCAGCACTGGCGGCAGCGCTCGCAACGAAGGCTTCGATCTGATCCAGGTGCGCTGGCTGAAGTCCACGATTCGGCAGCGGAGCGATCAGGAGCGCCCGCCCGCTGGCGGTGAGTTCTTCGTACACGGGGCCACCGGTCGGCGTCTCGGCGTCGTCGGTCCAGATCAGCGGCCGTCCCTGCGCGACGACCTCACGTGCGGCGCCAAGCTTCGCCCCCGCAGCGGTCGACGTGGACATCTCGTGGGTCCAGCTGCGTCCGAGTCGAGGCAGGCCGAAGAGACGTTCCACCTGGTCCGCCTCGACGCACCAGGTGCTGCACCAGCGGATCTCGACCGCGCCGGCCCGGTGCATCGCCCGGATCCGGTCGATGAGCGCCGGTGCCCACCGCAGCCGATACTCCACCGCGCCGACATGTGCGGTGCCGTTGCACGGTGCCGCGCCCCAGCCGGGGCGGGTCACGTTGACGACTCCGTCGACGTCGAGCAGCCAGACAGCTTGTCGCATCGCGTCACCTTCTTGGCGCGTCGCGCGGGTGTGACGGTATCGCCGGCACACGATGTGAGGCTGAGACACCCTAACTTGGCGGCGATAGGTATCTCAGCCTCACATCAGTGCAGAAGCGGGTTGCCGCGTCAGCGGGTCGCAGGGTTGGCGGCGAGCATGGCGCAGAACAGCGCGCCCTGCTCGATCGCGTCGTCCAGGGCGACATGCTCATGGTCGTGCTCGCCGAACCACTCGCGGGGCATGGTCCGCTTCGACGTCGTCCGGTAGCCCGTGCCCAGCAGCGCCATGGCGTACGTCTTTATGTCCAGCGCCGAGTGGGAGAACGGGCTCGATCCGGTGAAGCGGATCAGGTACCAGTAGACGAACATGAAGTCGTACGCCGCCGGGTAACCGATGAACACCGGCCGCCCCGGCAGCTGGGCGAGCCATTCGGTGTAGCGGGCCATCGCCGCCGCTGGCTCCTCCTGGTCTGCCCGGCACGCCGCCCACGCCTCCGGCTGTGTCTCCCACCACGCCATCGTCTGCGGCGCACCGCTGGCACCGGGCAGTGTGACCAGGTTGGCGCTGAACGTGCCGACCAGTTCCTTGCCTGCCGTGTACGCCGCCGAGGCGAAGCTCAACATCGAGTGCGGGCCGGGGATCGGCCCGTCCGCCTCGACGTCCGTGCTGACGTAGATCTCCGCTTGTGCCACCCCCGCACCGTACGCCCAGCTGGTGGCGCGCTGTCGTACGGTGCCGGGTGTTGGCGGTCGGGTCAGCTGACGGTGAAGGTGGCCGAGGCGCGGCCGGCGGCGTCCGGTACGGCTTCCAGGTAGAACAGGCCGTCGCGGTGGCGGACGTACTGGCCGGGGAAGTTGACCGACTCCAGCGACAGTTTGCCGGCGTCGGCCAGCCCGGCTCGCGCCATGAAGGTGGCGTCCTGCCGGAACAGGCTCGACCCGTCGTTGGCCTCCACCCAGATCTGGTGGTTGCGGTGCCGCAGGTAGTAGCCGGGGAAGTTGGTCGACTCCAGCGAGACACCGGCCGAGTTGGCCAGCCCGGGGACGACCCGGAACTGCGAATCGGCCAAATTCGTTACATTCGCCTCAAGGCGGACCCGGTACTCCCAGTGCCGCAGGTAGCGGTCCGGCTGGTCGTGGGCGCTGAGCCGGACCGGGGTGGCACCGTCCGGCACCGGTACGCCAAAGTTCGGTGTGCCGTCGGCGTTCCAGTAGACCTTCTGCACCCGGGTACGCCGGTTGGGGTCACTCAGCGGGTCGTAGCCGTTGCCGAGGTACCGCTCGTAGTTGCGGGAGTGGTAGACGATCACGTCGCTGCCGTCCTCGGCGACGGTGAACGAGTTGTGCCCCGGCCCCCACTGGCCGGTCCGGCTGTTGCTGGCCAGCACCGGGTTCGGGCTCTTGGTCCACGATGACGCGTTCAGCAGGTTGCTGCTCGCCGACGCGGTGAGCAGCCCGACGGCGTAGTTGGCGTCGGTGGCGCTGGCCGAGTAGGTCATGAAGACCCGGCCGTTGCGGATGATCACCGCCGGGCCTTCGTTGACCCGGTAGCCGCGGGTCTCCCACGCGTACGTCGGGGTGCTGATCATGACCGGGGTGCCGGTGTACGTCCACGGGTTGACCATCCGCGCCAGGTAGATGTTGGAGTTGCTGCCGGCGTACTCGGCCCAGGCCAGGTAGCGCACTCCGTTGTGGACGAACGTGGTGGCGTCCAGTGAGAAGCCGGGGCGCGAGGGCTGGATCTGGCCGCGTTCGGTCCACGGTCCGTCGAGCGGGTTGGCGGCAGAGGACTCCAGCACGTACGGGCGGATGGCCCAGATGTCCTCGGCCCGGCCGGCGGCGAAGTGGATGTACCACCTGCCGTCGATGAAGTGCAGCTCGGGTGCCCAGATGTGCGCGCCCATCTCGCCGGTCGAGTGCTTGCGCCAGATCACCCGCTCGGTGGCGGCGGCCAGGCCCTGCAGGGTGGTGGCCCGGCGCATGACGATCCGGTCGTACTCGGGGACGGTGGCGACGAAGTAGTAGTACCCGTCGGTGTGCCGGTGCACGTGCGGGTCGGCCCGCTGTTCGACGATCGGGTTGGTGAACTGGACGGCGGGCGGGACCGCCGCCGTGACAGCAGCCGGGGCGGCGGCGACCACGGCGGTGGTGGTGGCCGCAGTCACCAGGGCGGCGGTTGTCGCCGCCAGCCAGTTGACCGTGGATCGCGATCGCCTCATAACCGACACCCTTCGCAATCATCCTCTTCGATACGAACAGTGTTAGCGCTCACACAGCCAGGGTCAAGAGGGTTCGTCATCTATACGAAACAATCCGGCGGGGCAGTCGGCGGAAATCTCCCACCGCCCCGCCGGATACCGTCCGAACTCGCCCCAGCAACGCCCGTCGCTGGAGACTCGGCCGAGGCCGGCCGCTACGGCTACTCGCCGCCGAGATTCACCAGCGCCTGCGCGGTCCGGAAGTACGGGTTCCGCCCGAGGTCGCCGACGGTGACGATGCCGAAGGCATCCTTGAGCAGCTTGGCGTCGCTCTCACTGACGCCCTTCAGCGCGGCGACCGGCGCGGCGACGATCTCGGTCAGGGACTTGTCCTGGTAGGCCTTGTCGACCAGCGTGGTCAGGTCAGCGGTGACCGGCATCCTGTTTGTTCTCCTTACTCGGTGGGGGTATGACCCGGCCCACGGCGGGCCGAGCCGACGAGTCCAGCTGTCTGCAGCACTGACTCGGGGGTACGCGGGCCGGCGGCTACTCCTCGGACTCTTCTTCCTCGGGTTCGTCTTCCTCGTCGTCGCCGCCGATGACGTCGAAGACCTCCTCGGCGACCATGCCGGCGGCGAAACCGGCAACGGCGCCGCCGGCCGCACCGGCGAGTACGCCACCCATCCCAGAGCCACTGTCCTCGTGTCCACCGTGGTACCCGCCATGGGCGTGACCACCCCCGTAGCCGCCGAGCAGCGCGTGTCGCTGCTCCAGCGACTGCCGCAGCCAGGAGTCGACCAGGCTGATCCAGTCGATGCTCTCGGCGGCCGCGTGCTCGATCCGGTAGTGGCCGTACGCGTCGTGGCCGGGGGTGAACAACCCGGACTTCTTGTCGAACTCCAGGACCACGGTCACTCCGTACGGGTCGGCGACGAACGTCAGCTCAACCTGGCTGACCCCCGGGTACTGCGGTGCCGACGCGTACTCGATCTCCTGGTAGAACGGCATGGTCTGGGGCAGGCCGGCCAGCTGGCCGTGTTCCAGGTCGGCACCGGTGAACGGCAGTCCGAGCGCAGCGAACGCCTCCAGGATCCGCTCCTGCACCGGCAGCGGATAGACGTGCACGTCGTCGAGGTCACCCGGGTCGATGGCACCGCGGACCCAGATCTTGGTACGCAGGCCCATGGTCATGCCGGGCAGCCGCTGACCGTACATGTCGGTGACCGGCGTCTCCCACGGCACGTCGATCTCGAACGGCAGCGACAACTGCTGCCCGGCGGCAAGACGCAGCTCGCCGCAGACCGGAACCCGATGGAACTCGACCGTACCGTCGTACTCCTCGTCGTCGGTCTCCATCTCGACCCGGGTGACCAGCGCGACGGTGATCTGGTCGATCTCCACCTCGTGGTCGCCGCCGGTGATGTCGACCTGGCCGGCCAGGGTCAGGCCGGGGCGGGTGCTGGCGTTGGACAGGACGGTGTCGACAGTCGGTCCACCGACTCCGAAGGCTCGGAGCATCCGTTTGAAGACCACGTGGCTATCTCTCCCTGGCGGTACGCTGGCGCGATCCCCGGACGCGCCGCTCGTTGCCGCACAACATGATCAGATGTGTCTATTTTGGAACCGGGGTTGCCGAAGATGCTAGCTGGGCAGCCTGAGAGGTTGCTGAACAGCAGATATCAGGTACGCAAAGTAATTGTACGAGTACTTCTCGCTACTGTTCTCAGTGAACTCGAAGGTTGGCGCAGCGTCCGCCTGTCTATGCTGAGAACCATGCCCACCACCAGCGACCCTCCCAGTCCCGGCCGCCCCGTCACCGTCGAAGGAGTGACCGGGCGGTGATGGAGTGGGCGCTGCTGGGCGCCGCGGTGCTGCTGGTCGCCGCCAACGCCGTGTTCGTCGCCGCCGAGTTCGCCTTCGTGACGGTCGACCGGGCGACCGTGGAGCGGCAGGCCGCCGCCGGTGACCGCCGCTCGGCGGGCCTGCTGCGCGGCCTGCGGACGCTGTCCACCCAGCTGTCCGGCGCCCAGCTCGGCATCACCGTGACCAGCCTGGTCGTCGGCTTCCTCGCCGAGCCGTCACTGGCCACCCTGCTACGCGGCCCGCTCGGGCTCACCGGCCTGCCGGACGGCGCGACCACCGCACTTGCGCTGACGCTGGCGCTGGTCCTGGCCACCGGTTTCCAGATGACCTTCGGCGAGCTGGTGCCGAAGAACTGGGCAATCGCCGAACCGCTGCGGGTCGGCCGGGCGGTCGCCGGCGCGCAGCGCGGCTTCACCGCCGCCACCGGGCCCCTGATCCGGTTCCTCAATGGTACGGCCAACCGGATCCTGCGGGCCTTCGGCATCGAGCCAACCGAGGAACTGGCGTCCGCCCGTACGCCTCAGGAGCTGGCGTCGCTGGTCAGCCGATCCGGCGAGGAAGGGACCCTGGATGCGGAGACCGCCGAGCTGGTCTCCCGGTCGATCGACTTCGGCGAGCGGACCGCCGCCGACGTGATGACCCCCCGGCCCCGGGTCCGGTTCGTCACCGCCGACGCACCGGTGGCCGAGGTGCTGCGGCTGGCCGCAGCCACCGGACACGCCCGCTTCCCGGTCACCGGCACCGGAGTCGACGAGGTGCTCGGCGCCGTCCATTTCAAGCATGCCCTCGCCGTACCGGCCGGGGAGCGCGACGACCGGCCCGTGCGGTCCGTGATGGTCGAGCTGCCCGAGGTCCCGGAGACCGCCGAGCTGGACCCGCTGCTCGGCACGCTGCGCAGCCGGGGACTGCAGATGGCGGTGGTGGTCGACGAGTACGGCGGCACCGCCGGCATCGTCACCCTGGAGGACCTGGTCGAGGAGATCGTCGGGGAGATCGCCGACGAGCAGGACCGGCCGACCGGCCGGCACCAGCGCGCCGCCGACGGTTCGTGGCAGCTCTCCGGCCTGCTGCGGCCCGACGAGGCGGCCCGGCTGACCGGGCTCGACCTGCCGGAGGGCCGGATCTCCGACACCCTCGGTGGGGTGATCATCGAGGAGCTCGGCCGGCTGCCCCGGGTCGGTGACACTGTCACGGTCGTCGCCGACGACCGCGAACACCCGGACCCGGACGGGCTGCCCACGTCCGTACCGGTGGAACTGACCGTGACCCGGGTCGACGGCCGCCGCGCCGACCGGCTGCTGCTGCGCCGCGCCGACCCCACCGCGGCAGCCGGGTCTCCTGACGGACGCCGGAACGGCCACTCAGCCGGGCACCCGGAGGAGACCGCGTCATGAGTGACTGGTTGGCGATCCTCATCGGGGTGCTGCTGCTCGCCGGCAACGCGTTCTTCGTCGGTGCCGAGTTCGCACTGATCTCGGCCCGGCGGACGCAGATCGAGCCACGAGCCGCCGACGGGTCCCGGCTGGCCCGGGTCACCCTACGGGCCATGGAGAGCGTGTCACTGATGATGGCCGGTGCCCAGCTCGGCATCACCGTCTGTTCGCTCGGCCTGGGTGCCATCGGCGAGCCGGCCGTGGCGCACCTGATGGAGCCGGCCTTCGCCGCCGCCGGGGTGCCGGACGCGCTGGTGCACCCGATCGCGTTCGCCATCGCCCTGGCAATCGTGGTCTTCCTGCACATGGTGATTGGCGAGATGGTGCCGAAGAACATCGCCCTCGCCGGTCCGGAGCGGTCCGCGATGGTCCTGGGCCCGGTCCTGTACGGCGTCGTCACCGTGCTGCGGCCACTGATCTGGCTGCTCAACCAGCTCGCCAACATCGTCCTGCGCCTGCTGCGGGTGCAGCCGAAGGACGAGGTGACCTCCACCTTCACCCGGGAGGAGGTCTCCGGCTTCATCGCCCAGTCCCGCCGTGAGGGCCTGATCGACGAGCACGAGCACCGGCTGCTGACCGGGGCGCTGGCGTTCAGCGACCAGCCGACCGCCCGGGTGGCGATCCCGCTGGATTCGCTGGTCACGGTCTCCGCCACCAGCACGCCGGTCGAGCTGGAGAAGCGCTGCGCCGACACCGGCTACTCCCGCTTCCCGGTCGTCGACGGCGCCGCACAGGTCACCGGCTACCTGCACGTCAAGGACGTGCTCGGGGCCTCGGCGCAGGACCGGGACCGGGCGGTCGACTCCCGGCTGATCCGGCCACTGGTCACGGTTCGGGCCACCCAGCCGATGCGGGACACCCTGACGGTCATGCAGCAACGGGGCGCCCACCTGGCCCGGGTGGTGGACGCCGACGGCCGGTTGACCGGCCTGGCCGCGTTGGAGGACGTGATCGAGGAGCTGGTCGGTGAGGTCCGCGACGCCGCCCAGGCCGCCAGCCGCTAAACGCCGCACAGGCCGCCAGCCACTAAGCGGGCGGAGCAAGCTGCGGTGGCCCGTCGGTGGGCTGGTCGAGCGACTGGCGGGCGAGCAGCGTCGCGCCGGCCACCGCCGCCGGCATGACCAGTACCGCGCCGAACGGGATCAGGCAGCAGCAGAAGACCGCCACCCCGAAGCCGAGCGCCTTCGGCCGGTTGCTGCGCAGTGCCACCCGCCGGTCCGGCAGCCGCAGCCCACGGCGGTAGAACGCGGAACCGACCAGCTCAAGTGCGAGCCGCCAGCCGCCGAACAGGGCGGCGACCACCGGCACCACGGTCTGCCCGACGACCGGGATGAACCCGCAGAGGAACAGCGGTATCCCGATGACGATGCCAAACGCGATCAGCCGGGCCGAGTCGAGCAGGCTGTGCCACAGCGACCGCCACCACGGTACGTCGACCCCGTTCGGCACCCCGCCATGCTGCTCCTCCACCCGTTCGGAAATCTTCTCGTAGAACGGATCCCCGATGAACAGGGTCACGGCGGTGAAGGTGAGTACACCGATCAGCCCACCGAGGGCCAGCAACGCGACGGCGACCGCACCGCGTACCGCGTCCCGGGTGCCCGCCGACCAGTCGTCGGCGAACGGGGTGAGCCAGCCGGCGACGTCGACCACGACGGCTGTCCAACCGACGAACGCGGCCACGAACAGCACCCCGGCGATCACCGCCGGGATCAGCCCGAGCAGCACCATCTTCGGGTTGCGGGCGTAGGTGCCGAAGCCCCGCAGGAACAGCCGGACACCGTCGAGGAAGGCGCGGATCATCTCAGCCGGCCAGGCGCAGCCGTACCCGGCGGTTGGCCCGACCTTTGCTCTGCCACTCACGCAGGGTCGGGTCGTGCAGGTCGAGTCGGTCGGTACGGCCGTGACTGGTGACACCCACGGGTGGCAGGTTACCGCTGACCAGATGGAATCACCCAGCCAGCTGATTTGACGAGTGTCAAACTTGACCATCGTCGAAACAGCGGGCATCGTATGGTTGATTCGACGATCATCAAGACTGCAAACGCTCGCCAGCACGGAGGGATCCATGATCAACGAAGAGCAACCGGCCGTCGTCATCGGGGCCGGACCGGTCGGCCTGGCCGCCGCCGCCCACCTGCACGAACGCGGCCTGCCCTGGGTCCTGCTGGAGGCTGGTGGCAACGCTGGCGCGGCGGTCGGCAGGTGGGGGCACGTTCAGCTCTTCTCCCCCTGGCGTTACAACATCGACACCGCCGCCCGCCGGCTGCTCGACGCCGCCGGCTGGGCCGCCCCCGATCCCGAGCACCTGCCGACCGGCGCCGAGTTGGTCGGCGACTACCTCGAACCGCTGGCCAAGCTGCCCGACTTGGCCGGTCGGATCCGGTACGGCGCGCGGGTCGTCGCACTGGGCCGCACCGGCATCGACCGGGTCCGCACCGACGGCCGCGAGCAGGCACCGTTCGTGGTCCGGCTCGCCGACGGTACGGAGCTCAGCGCCGGTGCCGTCATCGACGCCTCCGGCACCTGGGGTACGCCGAACGTCCTGGGCGTCAACGGGCTGCCCGCCCACGGCGAGCCGCAGGCAGCCCACTTGATCAGCACCGCTCTGCCGGACGTGCTCGGTGCCCACCGGGCCGACCACACCGGCCGGCACACCGTGGTCGTCGGTGCCGGCCACTCCGCCGCCAACACCCTGCTGGCCCTCGCCGAGCTGGCTGCTCAGGAGCCGGGCACCCAGGTCAGCTGGGTCACCCGGGGCGCGACCATCGACCGGGCGTTGGGCGGCGGCGATGCCGACGCTCTGCCTGGCCGCGGCAAGTTGGGCACCGGACTGCGGTTGCTGCTCGACTCCGGCCGAGTCGAGCTGGTCAGCGGATTCGGCGTGCACACCGTACGCGCCACCGCCAGCGGCCGGGCCGAACTGATCGCAACCGACGGCCGGACGCTGGCCGCCGACCGGATCGTGTCGGCCACCGGGTTCCGCCCCGACCACCGGATCGCCGACGAGCTACGACTGGACCTGGACCCGGCGCTGGGCTGCGCCCGGATGCTGGCCCCGCTGATCGACCCGAACGAGCATTCCTGTGGCACCGTCCCGCCGCACGGGGTGGACGAGCTCACCCAGCCGGAGCCGGGGTACTACGTCGTCGGCATGAAAAGCTACGGCCGGGCACCGACGTTCCTGCTGGCCACCGGCTACGAGCAGGTCCGCTCGGTCACGGCGGCGCTGGCCGGTGACTGGACCGCCGCCCGGGACGTACAGCTGGATCTGCCGGAGACCGGCGTCTGCTCGGTGACGCCCAGCGACCAGTCCACCACGCCGTCCGCCGCCTCCGGCGGCTGCTGCGGTTGACCGTGGTCGACCTGATCAGCGACGGGCGCCGTGGCGCCCGTCGCTGATCAGGTCGGCTCGTTGAGAAAGCCGGAGACCCGCTGCCGCAGATCGGTGCGCTGGTTCCAGAGCACGCCGGGGCGGTCGTAGACGTGCAGGGCGGCGCCCGGGATGGCGGCGGCCAGCCGCTCGGCGGTCTCGGCCGGGTGCAGGTCGTCGCCGACGCAGCCGATCACCAGGACCCGGGCGGTGACCGCGGCGAGCGCCGCCGGGTCGGGCACCGGCACTGCGTCGGCCAGGTCGACCAGTTCGGCTGCGAGGCCGTCGCGCAGCAGCTGGTCGATCCTGGTACGCAGGTACGCCCACGCGGCCGGGGTGTTGCGTACCGGCACCGGGGTCTCCGCCGCGATCAGCTCCGCCACCCCGGAGACGTCGCTGTCGTTGACCGCGGTGACCAGCTCGGCGACCCGCTGGCGGGCCGAGGCCGGCCGGGCCGTGTCGAAGGCCGACGGTAGGAAGAACACCGCCCGGTCGAACCGCTGCGGGCTGTCGGTCAGCAACCGGGCCAGCGCCCCGGCACCGAGGCTCATCCCGACCGCTCGGCCGGCACCGGTCAGATCGGCCACGGCCCGCAGGTCCCGGGCCAGATCGGGGTAGCCCCATGGGCCGGCCGGCGCGGCGGACCGGCCGTGCCCCCGGAACTGGAAGAACACCTTGCGCCCGACGACTCCGCTGCCCAACGGCCGGGTGGTGGCGATCCCGTGCGCTATACCGTGTGCGAAGACGGTGGTCGGCTCACCGGACCCGGTGACCAGCCGTTCCAGCTCCACGCCGTGCGGCGTGGTGATCACCTCGGTCTCCGGTTCGGGCAGCGCGGGTCGGCCGGTACGGGGACCGGACGGGCCGGGCCCGTAGGTCCGCGGCCCGCCGTCCGGCGGCGGTGGCCAACGAAAATCTCTCACCAGGAGCCTCGGCCGTCGGCGATGTCCCGCAGCCCGACCCGCACGTCGAGCAGGTAGATCAGCCCGGCGGCGATCCCGATCAGACCGAACAGGCTGACCTGGAACAGCAGGGTGAGCAGCAGGCAGACGCCGAGGATGGCCAGCCACGCGCCTTTCGGCAGGGTGCCGATCGCCGGGAACGCCTCGCCTTTCTGGGTGACGCAGTGCACCAGCGCGACCGCCTGCACGACGAGGGCGAACACGAACAGCGCCAGGTCGAGGATGTACCGGACGTCGGCATAGAACAGCGGCGCGGCAGAGTCCATGCCCAAAGCTTATGCCGCGGGCCCCGGACGGGTGCCACCTGCATCCGGGGCCCGCGGATCACCCGGACCCGCCGGAACTACTCGGCCTTGGCCTGGGTGGGCTTGGCCGGCTCGGTCGAGTCGGCTTCCGGTGCCGCGGTGACCTGGGCTGGAGCCTCGGTGGTCGCCATGTCGGCATTGACGGTGTCGGCGGCCCGGACCACCCCGGTGCCGACGACCCGCTCGCCGTGCGCCACCAGCGTGCCGTAGATCGCCACGGCCCGCTGCCCGGCCGACTGGGCACCGGCGAGCACCGCGTCGCGGTTGCGCACCGCGATCGCTCGCAGGCGCTCCAGGTCGGCACCGGTGTTGGCCCGCTCACGCAGCTCGGCCGTGCCCTGGGCAGCCTTCTCCCGCAGGCCGACGGTGCCGAGGGTGGCCTTGCCGGTCAGCTGGGTGACGGCCACCGGTAGCTTGCGCAGCTGCTGGTAGGCCAGGTCACCGGCGCCGGCGACGGCGTACAGAGGTGCTGGGATCCGCTTGGTCTTCGGCTGGCTCATCGTTGCTCCTCCTCGGCCGCTGCGGCGGCCTGCTCGGTTTCCCCGGCCCGGGGCGTACGACGCCGGGGGGTGGTCTTCTGCCGGGAAGTGGTCCTGGTCGGCGCGGTCGGCGGCGGGTCCTCGCCCGCCGGGCCAGGTGCGGCCCCGGCCTCGGTGACGGCGACCGACTGCAGGGTCTGCTCCTCAACTTCTTCGGCGGCTTCGGCGGCGGTAGCTGTGTCCGCGTCGGTGTCCGGTCCGGCGTGCCGGGCGTTCTCCCGGCGGAACGTCTCGTAGATCTGGCTCAGCGACTGCTTCTGCGCCATGGTGAGGTCGGGGTCCGAAGCGATCGCGGCAAGCACGCCCTGGCCGTCCTTGTCGTCGAGCAGCCCGGCCCGCAGGTACATCACCGGCGTGGAGACCCGCAGCGCGCTGGCCAACTGCTGGAGCACCTCCGCGCTCGGTTTGCGCAGGCCGCGCTCCACCTGACTGAGGTACGGGTTGCTGACGCCGGCCTGCTCGGCGAGCTGCCGCAGCGAGATGCGGGCGTTGTGCCGCAGGTCCCGGATGAAGCCCCCGATGTCGCGGGGCAGGTCCTTCGGTGTGGCCATGTCTCGACGGTAGCCCCGATCTGCTTGCAACTGCTAGCGAAACGCTAACGAAAGTTAGCGGAGTCACCCGGAAGAACCGTCGCAGGAGCAGCCGAGAAAGTCGTTGGCGGCCACCCGCCCCGTGTCGCTAGGCTGCCCGCCGATGACGACGATCCGGGTAAGCAACGCAACGATCAGCTACGACGACGTCGGCACCGGGCCACCCGTACTGCTGATCCACGCCGGCATCGCCGACCGCCGGATGTGGCGGGCGCAGGTCGCCGCGCTTCGTGACCGGCACCGGGTGATCGCCATGGATCTGCGCGGGTACGGCGAGTCCGACCTGCCGGCCACCGCGTTCGCCCACCACGACGACGTGATCGGCCTACTGGACGCGCTCGGAGTCGCCCGCGCCGCGCTGGTCGGCTGTTCGTTCGGCGGCGCGGTCGCCATCGACGTCGCCATCGCCCACCCCGACCGGGTCACCGCCCTCGCCCTGTTCGGGTCCGCCCTGGGCGGCCACGACTGGTCCGACGCCACCGAACAGCTCTGGGACGACCTGGTCGGCGCGGTGGACCCGGAGGATCTGGACGCGATGGCCGACGCCGAGGTGCGGTTCTGGGTCGTCGGCCCGCACCGGCAGCCCGCCGACGTCGACCCGGAGCTGATCGCCTTCGCCCGCGAAATGGACCGTCGGGCGCTCGCCGCCGAAGCCGCGCTCGGCGACGTCACCCACCGCGAACTCGATCCACCGGCGGCCCGCCGGCTCGGTGAGATCGGCGTGCCGGTGCTGGTCGGCGCCGGTGCGCTCGACGTGCCGGACATCCTTGCCCTGGCCGACCTGATCAGCACCGGCATCCCGACCGCCCGGCGGCTGCCGGACGTGCCCGACGCGGCCCACCTGCTGCCGCTGGAGTGCCCCGGGCCGGTCGACGCCGCGCTGCGTGAGTTCCTCGCCGACACCGTGCGATAGCCGATCACCGTGCGATAGCCGATCACCGTGCGATAGCCAACTCGTCCGCCGGCCAGTCTCGTCAGGAGGGCCGGCACAGGGCGCGCAGCGTGCCGACCGGCTGGCCGCCACCGAGCACCGGCGGCTCACCGAGTTCGGCCAGAGCCGTCGGATCCAGGCCTTCGGCGTCGGCGCCAGTGCCGACGCCGAGCCGACGCAGCGCGGCGACCACCGGCGGCACCGTCGCCCGCTGCGCGCCGTCGTCGATCTTCACCGCGATCGCCCCGACGCCGGGCACCGCCACCGCCAGCACACCCTCCGCACCGACCTTGGCCAGCAGCCCGGGCACGGCCCGCATCAGTCGGGTGTCGGCCCGTCCGGTGCCGGCCACCAGCTCCGGGTACGCCCGCATCGCGTCCGCCACGGTCCGCTCCACCGACCCGGCGAGGCCGTGCACCAGCCGCAGGAACGCCCGCGCCACCGCGGTCAGCGACAGCGCCAGCACCGGCGCACCGCAGCCGTCCACCCCGACGGCGGCGGCCGGCTCACCGGCGTACTCCTCGACGGCGGCCCGGATCCGTTCCTGCAACGGATGCTCCGGATGCCAGTACTCCTCCACCGGCCAACCGGCCGCCCGGCAGGTCAGCAGCATCCCGGCGTGCTTGCCGGAGCAGTTCATCTGCAGCCGACTCGGCCCGCCACCGGCTCGCAGCACGTCGGCTGCGGCGGCCGCGCCGACCGGCAGCTCCGGCGGGCAGCGCAGCGCCGCCTCGGTGAGCCCGGCGGTACGCAGCAGCGCGGCCACCCGGGCCAGGTGGAAGTCTTCGCCACTGTGGCTGGCACAGACCAGCGCCAGGTCGGCTGGATCGGCCAGCCGCAGCCCGGCCCACAGCATGCCGATCGCCTGCAACGGCTTGTTCGCCGACCGGGGGAACACCGGCGACTCCACGTCGCCGAACCGCTCCCGCAGTCCGCCGTCAGCGGCCAGCACCACCAGTGAGCCGTGATGCCGGCTCTCCACGAAACCGGAGCGGGCCATCTCGACCAGCGGCACCCCGCCGGCGTACCTGGTCAACTCTGCGACATCCCGGCTCAGGGCTCGATCGCGGCGGTGAACTCACCGGCACGCAGATCGGCGTCGTCCGGCACGTTGCGTTTCACCACCGCCAGAGCGACCATGCCGAGCTCGTGGTGGCGCAGCGCGGTGCCGACGAAGCCGACCGTCCGGCCCTCCAGGGTCAGCGGGGTGCCGGCGTCCGGCGGGGTATCGCTGGTCACCCCGTCGAGGTGCAGCAGCACCAGCCGGCGCGGTGGCCGGCCCAGGTTGTGCACCCGGGCCACCGTCTCCTGCCCCCGGTAGCAGCCCTTGTCGAGGTGGACCGCCGGTCCGAGCAGGCCGACCTCCGCGGGGATCGCCCGGTGGTCGGTCTCCAGACCGACCCGGGGGGTACGCGAGGCGACCCGCATTGCCTCGTACGCCCACAGCCCGGCCGGGGCTGCACCGGCCGCACTCGCCTCGGCCACCAGTTGTGCCGTCGCGGCCCGGGGTACCAGCAGGTCGACGCCGAGTGGCACCCGGCGGGCCCAGCCACCCCGGTACGGCCCGTCGGTCGGCAGCGCGGCCACCGGGTAGAGCACGGTGGGCCGGTCGGGGATCGACCCGGCGGCGAACTTCGACGCGGGCACCGGCAGCAGGTCCGGGTCGGCCAGCCCGGTCACGCCCAGCGCCGCCGCCGCGTCGACCGCGGCCGGGCCGACCAGCGACAGCACCGCCCAGTCGGCGGTCACCTCCGCTGGGTCGACCTGGGTGAAGAACCGCATTTTCAGCAGGTACGTCAGCAGCTCGCCGGCCATCTGCGGCTCGGTGTCCAGCCAGGTGGTGGTGCCGTCCTCGGCGACCATCGCGTGCTGCTCCACGTGGCCGTGTGGGGAGAGCACCAGCAGCTCGGTGCCCTGACCGGCGCGCAGCGTCGCCAGATGCTGGGTGGTCAGGGTGTGCAGCCAGCCGATCCGTTCGGCCCCGGGCACCGCCAGCACTCCCCGGTTGCTCCGGTCGACCAGGCCGACCTCGGTGGCGAGCCGGCGCTGCTCGCGCATCGGGTCGCCGTAGTGGGCGGCGACCCCGGCGTCGGGGGATCCGGTGGCCACGTCGGCGATGTCCACCGCGCCGGGTATGTCGATCACTGTCTTCCTCCGCACCGCTCGCAGGTGCCGAACAACGCCATGTGGCCGATGTCCACCTGGAAGCCGCGCTGTTCGGCGAGCGCGGTGATCAGCGGCTCGGCCAGCGCCGGGTCCATCTCCGAGACCGACTTGCAGGACCGGCAGACCAGGTGGACGTGCTGGTCCTCGCCGACGGAGTGGAACGTCGGCGAACCGTGCGACAGGTGGGTGTGGGTGACCAGGCCCAGCTCTTCGAACAGCTCCAGAGTGCGGTAGATGGTGGTGATGTTGACCCCGGCGGCGACCTCGCGCACCGCGTTGAGCACCTGCTCCGGGGTGGCGTGTCCCAACTCGTGCACCGCTTCCAGGATCAGCTGACGCTGCGCGGTCAGCCGTAGCCCGCGCGAGCGCAGCATTTCTGCCAGGGAAGATTCAGCCACCGTCGCCATCCTATCGCCGCCGTCTCCGTGGCCGACCTGTCTCCGTGACCGACCTGTCTCCGTGACCGACCTGTCTCCGGAGCCGATCTGGATCAGCCGCCGACCCGGATCAGCCGGGCGGACAGGTGCGGGGACAGCGGCTGACCGACGGCGGCCATTTCCTGGGCGTACAGCAGCGCCCCCTCCACGATGCCGAACAGCCGGTGGCCACCGGTGACCTCCTTGGCGGTACCGGTACGCACCACAGCGTCGGTGGCCAACTCGACCTGCACCCCGGTGACCCGACCCAGGTAGAGCTCCATCACCCCGGTCGGGGTCATCATCGTCGCCTCCAGCTCACCGGTGGCCCGGCCGTCGGCGTCGGTCACCGCCCGCCACCAGCCGAGTTCACGGCCGGCCGGGCGCACCGGGCGGGACTGCTCGTCGAGCAGCCAGGCCCGCGACTCGTACCGCAGGAACGGCCGGCCGTCGTGGCTGATCTGGATCTCCTGCGCGTAGTCGAAGTCCTCAATCGTCGGGTAGCCGCCGCGCCCCCGCCCACGCCACACCCCGATGTACGGCAGCAGCGCGTTCAACGCCGGGTGCAGCTTCGGGCCGACCCGCAGGTCGTGGCTCTCCTCGAACGGGTACGGGTCGACCGGCGGGGCGTCCAGCCATGGCGGCCGGACCGGGTTCTCCTCGGTGCTCGGCTGTCCCGCTCCGGACGCGCTGCTCGCGCTCATCGATCCTCCGCTTTCTCACCAGCGTCCACGGCAGATGCGGACCGCGAGGTAGACCAGGCCACCGGCGAGCGCGCCGAAGCCTGCCACCAGCAGGCTGACGAACCCGATCTCGGTAACCATGACAAGGCCATCCTATGCTGGCCGCATGGCTCGCACTCTCGTCGTGAAGGCGACCGCCGGCTCGGACGAGCCGGAGCGGTGCGCCCAGGCGTTCACCGTAGCGGGCACCGCCGCCGCGGCCGGCGTCGAGGTCTCCCTCTGGCTGACCGGTGAGTCGGCGTGGCTCGGGCTGCCCGGCCGGGCAGCCGAGTTCGACCTGCCGCATTCGGCTCCGCTGCCCGACCTGCTGGACGCGGTGCTGGCCGGTGGTGGTCGGGTGACGGTCTGTACGCAGTGCGCGGCCCGCCGTGGGTTCGGCCCGGACGATGTGCTGCCGGGGGTACGGATCGCCGGGGCGGCGGTCTTTGTCGAAGAGATCATGGCCGACGGCGTCCAGGCCCTCGTCTACTGACCGGGTGTCTAGCGGCCGGGTCGGCAGCCGACGACGGATCAGCGGTTGGACGACGGGATCAGCAGGTGAAGTCTGTGGCGGCGATCCAGACGTCGTCGCCGTCGAGCCGCACCACGGTGCCCTTGCTGCCGTACCGGTGGATGAACAGCGGTGCCTGATCGGAGACCACGGTGGCGCGCGGCATGGTGAAGCCGAGCGACGCCCACTCGTCGGACTCCGCGGTGCTGGCCGCAGTCAGCGCGTAGCTGCTGAGCTGTCCGTCTCCGTCGGGACAGGGCAGTTCCACCGACGATGCGGCCCGTACGTCGGCCACCCCGAAGGCGCCCGTCAGCACTTCGGCGTGGCTGCGCGGGGTCGGGCCGACGATGGCGCCCGGCCGGGGGTCGGCGGGCGCGGGCCGGGACCCGTCGGAGGCCGGTCGGCAGCCGGTGCTGATCCGCAACTGCACCACGCCGGCGCGGATCAGTTCGCCGCGGACCGCGACGAAATCACCGGCGTCGGCACCTAGCCGCGACCGGCCGGTGGCGGCGTCGTGCCGGGCTATCGCGGCGTAGCTGGCCGGGAGCCGGTGGGCGATCCGGTCGAGCAACGCCGGGCCGGAGTCGGGCGCCGTGTAGGCGGTGAGCACCCGGGTCAGTTCGGCGCCGGGGCGCATCGGCGTGATCCGGCAGCCGGCGCTGATCTGTTCCTCGGCCAGCACCACCACGCCGGCGTCGCCGACCGCAGCGGTCAGGTCGATCGCCGCCCGGTCGGCGACTGGCCGCGCCTGTCCAATGTCGCGCTGCTCGCGGACGGTCGGGCTGTCGTCCCGCTGGGACTGCACGGCCAGGCCGAACAGCAGCACGCTCCAGGCGACTGCGGCGGCCGCCAGCGACCACCGCCACCACCGACGCACCGGGCCCTGACCAGCGGCGCTCGGCGGCATGGCGGCAGATGACGGCACCTCGGCAGATGACGGTCCCGACGACGACGGCGGCGGGGCTGCTGCTGCCGGGTGTGCCGGCGGGACGGCCGGGGTCGCGGGCGGGTCGTCAGTCACCCGGCCATGGTGCCAGGTACCGGCCAGGGCGGCCGGCCGGCCCGGCAGCCGTCAGCAGCCGACCTCGACCGGCCTGCCGATCCGCTGCTCCGGCAGCTCCCGATCCGACCCGTCCCAGCCGGGCTCGTCCGGTACCGCATCCTCGTGGACCAGTTCGTCGCGAGCCGCCACGTCGTCACGGACCGCCACATAGTCACGGACCGCGCCGTCGCCGGCCACGTCGTCCCGCTGGTACCCGACCCGGTCCGGTCCCGTCGCCGCCAGAGCGCCGAAGTTGTCCGGCGCGCTCGACGCGAGCCGGTAGCCGACGCCCCGTACGGTCTGGATCTCCAGGCCGCCGCCGGCGCCGCGCAACTTGCGGCGCAGCCGTTTCACGGCCGAGTGCAGGATGGCCGTGTCGCCGAGATAGGCCCCGCCCCAGACCGAGCCGAAGAGCCGTTCGTAGGTCCAGACCACCACCGGTGGGGTGGCCAGCCGGGCCAGCAACTCCCGCTCCAGCCGGGTCAGCGCCAACGGCTCACCCCGCCAGGTGACGAGATGGCCGGGCACGTCGACGACGAGGTCGCCGAGCACGACCGGCGCCGCCGGTTCCGGTTCTTCCGCCGGTGCGGGCGGAAACAGCATCGCCCGTAACTCGGCCAGATCAGTACAGATGACTACCGTGCCGCAGTCGTCGAGGCGTCTCACGACGCGCTCACGGACGGCTACGTCAGCGGTGACACACACGACCAGTGGCACCTCACCGTTGACCACCGCGCGCTCCTCCCCAGGTTGCTGCGTGTCATCAGACAACGCCGTTTAGTCGCCGGAGTCAACAGCGACAGTCACCGATACCACTGCGGCCCGACGCTCGACCACATGTTGCCCGGGTACTGCCTGAAAACTGCCCAACAGACCCCATTGATCACCAACGTCGCCCACTAAAGCATGACTCGTAGCCGCCGTGCGAAAACTATCCGTAGAGCACTGCCCGCACGCGACTTGGGCGGATTTCGGGCTTTCCGGTCCGCTGATCCCGCGGTCCGGCGAGTACGGACCGCCTACGAGCATGGGGGGACCGCGTGGTCGACCTGCCCCGCCGCCGAACCGGACGACACCATAGTGACCGCAGCACCGCCCGCCGCCGCGTCCACGGCGGCCAGGGCCGGCTGCTGCACCGGATATTCACCGCCGGGCTGATCACCCTGCTCGCGGTGACCGCCCAACCCGCCGCCGCGACCGCCGCACCCGGTGCCGGCCCGGCCGACGGGTCGGCCACCGCGCCGATCAGCGCCGAGCTCGCCGCCGAACTGGACCGCGACGGCACCATCGACTTCATGGTCTACCTGCGCGACCGCGCCGACCTGTCCGGTGCGGCCGACGCCGCCAGCGCCGGGCTGCCGACCGGTGACCGGCGCGCCGACGCCCGGGCCGAGGCCGTACACCACGAGCTGACCACCACCGCCCGGCGCAGCCAGCAGAGCCTGCGCAAACTGCTCGACGGGCGGAAGGCTGACTACACTGCGTACTGGATCGCCAACGCGGTCCGGGTCACCGGCGACCGGGACCTGGCCGACCGGATCGCCGCCCTGCCCGAGGTGCAGCAGCTCGAACCAGCTCGCAGCTACCCGCTGCTCACCCCGGAACCAGCCGAACCGGTGCCGCCGGTCGGCGACGACGCCGGCACCACCGCCGTCGAGTGGAACATCGACGACGTCCGGGCGCCACAGGTCTGGTCCGAATTCGGCACCAGCGGCGACGGAATCGTCGTGGCCACCATCGACAGCGGCGTCGAGTTCGACCACCCGGCCCTGGCCGCCAGCTACCGGGGAGCCGGCGCCGGCGGCTACGACCACGACTACAACTGGTTCGACCCGACCGGCATCTGCCCGACCGGGACCCCCTGTGACAACAACGGTCACGGCACCCACGTCACCGGCACCATGACCGGCGACGACGGCGGCGACAACCAGACCGGGGTGGCACCCGGTGCCCGCTGGATCGCTGCCAAGGGCTGCGAGGTCACCAACTGCTCCGACGCGTCGCTGCTGGCCGCCGGCCAGTGGGTGCTCGCCCCGACCGACACCTCGGGCGCGAACCCCCGGCCGGAGCTGCGCCCCGACGTGGTCAACAACTCGTGGGGCGGCGGACAGGCCGACCCGTGGTACCGGCAGACCGTCGACGCCTGGATCGCCGCCGGCATCTTCCCGGCCTTCGCCATCGGCAATGAGGGACCGGGCTGCGGCACCGCCAGCTCCCCCGGCGACTACCCGCAGGCGTACGCAACCGGCAACTACGACGTCAACCACCGGATCGCCGCCCGGTCCAGCCGGGGCGCCTCGCTGGTCGACGGATCGGTCAAGCCGAACATCGCCGCGCCCGGCACCGCGGTCCGCTCCAGCGTCCCCGGTGGCGGGTACGCGGCGTACAGCGGCACCTCGATGGCCTCCCCGCACGTCGCCGCCACAGTCGCGCTGGCCTGGTCGGCGGCACCGACCCTGCACGGCGACATCGCCGCCACCCGGGCCCTGCTGGACGGCACCGCGATCGACACCGACGACACCAGCTGCGGCGGGACCGCAGCCAACAACAACAACTTCGGTGAGGGCCGGCTCGACGCGTACGCCGCCGTCGAGGCCGCCCCGCGCGGACCCGCCGGCCGGGTGACCGGCGTGGTCACCAGCGACGGCGACCCGCTGCCCGGTGCCACCGTCTCCACCGGCGACCGCAGCGTCACCACCGGCACCGACGGCGACTACTCGCTGACCCTGCCGACCGGTGAGTACACCGTCACCGCCAGCGCGTTCGGCTACCAGCCGGACAGCGCCACGGTCACGGTCGCCGAGGACGGCACCGTCGAGCAGGACTTCGACCTGGCCGCCACCACCCTGGTCACGCTCAGCGGCCGGGTCACCGACGCGTCCGGCCACGGCTGGCCGCTCTACGCCCGGGTCGAGGTCGACGGACGGCCGGAGACGGTCACCTACACCGACCCGGCGTCCGGCCGCTACACGCTGACCGTGCCCGGCGGCACCGCCGTGACGCTGGTCGCCACGGCGACGCTCGCCGGGTACCAGCCGGCCCGGGTGGAGGTGCCGGCCGGCGACACCGACCGCACCGTGCACCTGGCGGTGCCGGTCACCGCCGAGTGCATCGCACCCGGATACGTGGCCAGCTTCGGCGACCCGCTGCTCGCCGAGAGCTTCCCGACCGCCGACACCCCGGACGGCTGGTCGGTGGTGAACCGCGCCGACGGCGGCGGTTGGGAGTTCTCCGACATCGGCTCCCGGGGCAACCTGACCGGTGGCGACGGCGGCTTCGCCAACATCGACAGTGACGCGCTCGGCGTCGGTGAGGTCCAGGACACCGACCTGGTCACCCCGATGCTGGACCTGTCCGGAGCGGACGCGCCGTACCTGCGGTTCGCCAGCGACTGGCGGGCGGTGGGGCTCAGCGACAGCGCCGAGATCGGTGTCTCGGTCGACGGCGGCGCCAGCTGGACCAACGTGTGGCGGCACACCACCAGCCGACGCGGGCCGCGCACCGAGGAGATCCCGCTGACCTCGGTGGCCGGTGCCGACGAAGTGCTGATCCGGTTCCACTTCCAGGGCAGCTACGCCTGGTGGTGGCAGGTCGACGACGTCGAGGTGGTCGACCGCAGCTGCACTCCGCTGCCCGGTGGCCTGCTGGTCGGCAACACCACCGACCACAACACCGGGGCCGCGCTGAACGGCGTCACGGTGGCCAGCGCCACCGACCCGACGGTACGGGCGGTCTCCGCCGCCACGCCGGACGACCCGGCCCTGCCCGACGGCTTCTACCAGCTCTTCTCGCCACTGGTCGGCGAGCAGGAGTTCACCGCGACGCGAGCGCCGTACCAGGTGCGGAGCCGGACGGTGACGGTGGTCGCCGACCGGGCCCGCCGGGCCGACTTCTCGGTCAAGGCCGGCCGGTTGGCGATCAGCCCGACCAGCCCGGTCGTGTCCCACCAGCCGTACGGCAGCACCCGCAAGGCCAAGGTGACGGTGACCAACACCGGCAGCGCGCCGGCCGAAGTCGAGATGCTGACCGGCGACGGTGGGTTCAGCCTGCTGGCCGGCGACGGTGCCCCGCTGGCCGAACACAAGGTCAAGGGAATCAGCAGGGCCTGGCAGGGTCCGGCGTACGGCGCCCCGGCCGGTGCCGCGCCGACCCGGATCACCGCCGCGACGGAGGCGGCCGGAGCCGCGGCCGGGACGGCCGCCGATGCCTGGACGCGGGCCCCGGACCACCCGACGGCGGTCTTCGACAACGCGGCCGCCACGCTCGACGGCAAGGTCTACTCGGTCGGCGGGGGCAGCACCACCGGCACCGAGCGGGACGCCTGGGTCTACGACCCGGTCACCGACGTCTGGAGCGCCCTGCCCGACCTGCCGACGGCCCGCAGCAAGCCGGTGCTCACCGCGGCCGGCGGCAAGCTGTACCTGTTCGGCGGATGGGGTGCCGGTGGGACTCCGGTGGCGAGCGTCGACGTGTTCGACCCGGCGACCGGGACGTGGGCCACGCTGTCCGGGGTGACCAGCCCCGCGCCGCGGGCCGCAGCCGGGTCCGCCGTCATCGGCGGCACGATCTACCTGATCGGCGGCTGCACCGACGGCACCTGCACCGACTCGCGTACGGTGCTGGCGTTCGACACCGGCACCGGCACGTTCCGGTCCCGGGCCGACTATCCGGTTGCCGCGTCCTGGTTGGCCTGTGGCGGGATCGGTGAGCTGGCGTACTGCGCCGGCGGCGCCGGCGCCGTCGAGTACCGGTCGACGTACGCCTACGACCCGGCCACCGACGCCTGGAGCCCGTTGCCGGACCTGCCGTTGGACCTGTGGGGCGGGCAGTACGCGGCGGCCGGTGGCCTGCTGGTGATCGCCGGCGGGGTGACCGGGGCGTCCACCACGGTGACGAACCGTACGGTCGGCTTCGACCCGGCCGCCGGGGTCTGGCGTGACCTGCCGAACACCGAGTTCGCCCGGTACCGGGGCGCCGGTGCCTGCGGGGCGTACAAGGTCGGCGGATCGCCGAGCTCGTTCGTCGGTTCGGCGCAGGTGGAGGTGCTCGCCGGGCTGGAGCTGTGCGACGCCGCGGCCGACCTGCCGTGGCTGGTCACCGACCCTGGCAGCTTCACCCTTGCCCCTGGTGCCTCCCGGACGGTCACCGTCACGCTGGCGGCGACCGCCGAGGCCGGCGTGGACCAGCCCGGCCGGTACGCGGCGACCCTCGGGTTGCGGTCCGACACCCCGTACCCGGTCGGCCAGGTGGACGTGCAGATGAACGTCTCGCCGCCGGCCTCCTGGGCGAAGGTACAGGGCACCGTCACCGGGGTCAGCTGCGCCGGGGTCGAGGTCGGAGTAGCCGGGGCGACGATCCGGCTGAACTCGCTGACCGATCCGGGCACCGGCTACACGCTGCGCACCGGTGCCGATGGCGGGTACGCGTACTGGCTGCCACGCGGGCAGTACGAGATCATCTCCGCGAAGGACGGCTGGGTGCCGCAGGCCCGGCAGGAACGGCTGCCGGCCGGGATCGTCACCACGGTCGACAGCGTGCTCGAACCGGTCGATCCCTGCCCGGCCCGCCTCGGCGGGATCTGACCCGGGTGACCGGGTCGACCGACGGCGTGTCTGACCGATGGTGAGAACGGGTGCCGGGCCAGCCCAGCTCTGGCCCGGCACCCGCCGGCGGTCAACCCGGAATCGTCACGGGTTGACCGGGCATCGCACCCAGTCCCGGCCCTTCACATACGACCACGAGCAGGTGTGCACGGCGTGGCCCTTGCGGTTCCGCAGGAATGCCTTGTCACCTTCGACATCCCACACGAAACCAGCCGTGTTCCAGTACACGGTCCGTGCGGTGTCGTCGCCGGCACCGGAACGCAGCCATACCCGGCCGCCTTTTCCAGGAATGACGACGTCGCCGAACCGGTAAGTCCGGCCATTCTTGTTGTGCACCGTGTAGCCCCGCAGGTTGACCGCTTCCTTACCCCGGTTGACCAGTTGCAGCCATTCCCGGTTGGCGAACGTCCCACTGCCGTCGTTGACGCCGTTCGGGTGGTACTGGACGCTGTGCACCCGCAGGCTGGGTGCAGCACTCGCAGGTGCGGCGATGGTCATCGAGGTGACCAGCCCGAGCATCGCCGCAGTCAGGACACTGAGGTGCCCCGAGGATTCCGGACAGGGAGCCAATAAGGTTACCCTGTAAGGAAAATCGAGGGAAGAAGCGCGATGGCACGCATAAGCTCATACACCCCAGAGTTCCGTGAAGAAGCAGTGCAACTCGTTCTACAGTCGAACAAGCCAGTGTCGCAGGTTGCCCGGGAGATCGACGTTCACCCGGAGACGCTCCGTTCCTGGGTCCGCCAGTACCGGCGGGAAAACAGCGGCGCCCAGGACAGCCCACCGATCGGCGTCGACGAGCGCGCTCGACTGAAGGAACTCGAACGTCGCAACCGGGAACTCGAAATGGAGAACAGCTTCCTGAAAAAAGCCGCGGCGTACTTCGCGAAGGACCCTCGGTAACGAGCTTGTACGAGTTCATCGAGACGATGCGACTCGACACCGCGAAGTACGCCTACCCCGTCGACTTCATGTGCGAACAACTCGGCGTGTCCAGGTCCGGATACTACGAATGGCGAACCCGCCCCGACTCCGCGACCGCCACCCGCCGCGCCCACCTTCGATCGACCATCGAGGAGGTGTTCGCCGCGTCCGACGGCACCTACGGGCATCGACGTGTCCACGCGCAACTGCGGCGCCAGGGCGTGTCCGCCGGGCCGGAACTCGTCCGCCAGCTGATGCGCGAGCTCGGGCTCGTGCCGTGCCAGCCCCGCCCGAGGCGGTGGGGTCTCACCCAGTCGTCGTCCGGCACGGTGCCTGACCTCGTCGGCCGGGAGTTCACCGCCGACGCGCCTGGCGAGAAGCTCGTCGGCGACATCACGTACATCCCGACCGGCGAGGGGTGGCTGTATCTGGCGACCGTCATCGACTGCTGCACGAAGGAAGTCATCGGATACGCGATGGACGACCACTACCAGACGCCGTTGATATCCCGCGCCATCCGTAACGCCGCCCGGAATCGCGAACTCAGGAAGAACGCCATCTTTCATTCGGACCGGGGCAGCAACTACATGTCGGACGACTACGGCAGAACGCTTCGGGATCTGAGGTTGCGGCGATCTGCTGGCCGGACCGGAATTTGTTTCGACAATGCGATGGCGGAATCGTTCTTCGGTGCGCTGAAGAACGAACGCGTGTCGCGTGTGAAGTATCCCACTCGTGAGGCGGCACGCCGGGACGTTACTGCCTACATCGAATTCTGGTACAATCGTCAGCGTCTGCATTCAGCGGTGGGCTACCGACCTCCCCGGGAAGTCCACGCAGAGTTCGAGAACCTTCAAATCGCGGCGTGAAAGAACCGGCCGAACCACTGTCCGGAAAACGCGAGGCCCCTCACACCGACAGTCTTTCGCATGATTCCCCCATGGGATGAGCAATTTTCGCAGGCATCGGAAGAACCGAAACCCGATTCGCCGTACGCCCGCTACCGCCACGAAGAATTGTGGGTGACGGGCCGCCCAATTCACCAGAGAGTGACGTCATCAAGTCAGTTCGTACTGCCGCGCCGTCCCGTCGGGCGCTGGTGCCTTGTCGGTGTGGCCACCGGCCGGAGCGACCAGGGTGACGCCGTCGGTCGGCCGTTTCCGCTGTCCACAGGGCGACAGCGGGAACCGGCGACGGGTGATCCGCCGCCAATGTCGGTCACGAAGCCGACAGGCCGCCGCCCCGGGAAAACTCCGGGGCGGCGGCCTGTCGTCGGGTCGGGCCGGGCGTCAGCTGCCGACGGTCACCGAGACCTCGTTGACTCCCTGGGCGGCGGTCACCGGGGTGTCGCCGTTGCCGTGCCGGGACAGGGCCCGCAGGGTCCAGCTGCCCGGTGCGGCGAAGAACCGGAACTGGCCGGCCGGCGAGGTGACCACCTCGGCGGTGAACTCGCCGGTGGCGTCCAGCAGCCGCACGTACGCGCCGGCCACGGCCTCGCCGCCGGCGGACCGCACGGTCCCGGTGATCACGGTCTCCTTGGCCAGGTCGACGCTGGCCGGCAGCGGTGCCGCCTGGTCCGGGGCGGCGCAGCCCGCCGCGGTCGGGGCGTTCGGTGTGGTCGCAGCGGTCATCGTCACGCCTTTCCGGGCTCGTCGCCGAGCACAACCGGCACGCCGATCAGCGAGCCGTACTCGGTCCAGGACCCGTCGTAGTTCTTCACGTTGGAGTGCCCGAGCAGCTCCTTGAGCACGAACCAGGTGTGCGAGGAACGCTCGCCGATCCGGCAGTACGCGATGGTGTCCTTGCCGTCCTCGAGGCCGGCCTCGGCGTACAGGGCGCGCAGCTCGTCGTCGGACTTGAAGGTGCCGTCCTCGTTGGCCGCCTTGGACCACGGCACGTTGACCGCGGTCGGAATGTGCCCGGCCCGCTGCGCCTGCTCCTGCGGCAGGTGGGCGGGGGCGAGCAGCCGGCCGGCGAACTCGTCGGGCGAGCGGACGTCGACCAGGTTCTGGGTGCCGATCGCGGCCACCACCTCGTCACGGAATGCCCGGATGGAGCTGTCCGGCTCCTGGGCGACGTACTGGGTGGCCGGGCGGGCGACCACCTCGGTGGTCATCGGGCGGGCGTCCAGCTCCCACTTCTTGCGGCCGCCGTCGAGCAGCTTGACGTCGCGGTGGCCGTACAGCTTGAAGTACCAGTACGCGTACGCCGCGAACCAGTTGTTGTTGCCGCCGTAGAGGACCACGACGTCGTCGTTGCCGATGCCCCGCTCGGACAGCAGCGCCTCGAACTGCGACTTGTTGATGAAGTCGCGGCGTACCGGGTCCTGCAGGTCGGTCTTCCAGTCGATCTTGACCGCGCCGGCGATGTGCCCACCGTCGTACGCGGAGGTGTCCTCGTCGACCTCGACGAAGACGACGCCCGGGGCGTCGAGGTTCTTCTCGGCCCAGTCGGCCGAAACGAGTGCGGTGTCGCGACTCATCAGATCACTCCCTGGTTGGTCTCCCCCTGGCCCGGCGGGCCGCCGGTGCGGAGGAAGCGGATCGGTGGCGAGTCCACGCCGCAGGTGTCGCACCTGTGCGGGACCCTGGAGGACGGATCACGGACGTGCGACGGCGCCGCTGCCGGGCGATGGTGAGAATTCTTCGGCGCTGGTCACCGACCACAGAAAGGGTCGACGACAGCCCGCCGGGTCAGCCCGCCGTCAGAGGACCGGGCGACACAGGCAGGTGGCCACACGGCACAGGTCGACCGCGCGCCGCTTAGTGAGGAACTTCCCCATGGGGCCGAAGCTTACCAGCCTGTTTCCGGACGGTCACCGATCCGACCACGCAATGGGACATCCGGGCGCTGAGACCTGCGCCACCCTGCAGCCGGGTCCGCCACGCCGGTCCGCAACGCCGGTCCGCCGGAGATAGTCAGCCGAGTGCGCTCAGCGGCACGTCGGTGGCGGTGGCGGTGACGGCCAGGCCGGCCGGGGTCACGGCCACCTCCTGCAGGTCGAGCTGGAACGGCAGGGCGGGCAGCGGCACCGCGATGGACAACTGCTGGGCGTAGGCCTCAACGAACCCGCGGGCCGCCTCGTCGCCGGGCAGCCCTTCGGCGGCGAGTTCGTCGAAGCGCAGCAGCACCTCGCCCGGAGCGACCTCCAGGTCCGCGGTGCCGGTCAGGGTGACCTGCTGACCGAGGATGTCCACCGGGGCGGTGACGCCGAGCCGTCCATCCTGTTCGGACAACTCCACGCCGGGCTGGTCGATCAGCTGCACGATGCTGTCGTAGGAGACCGTGGCGGTCCCCTGCACGGTCTCCGCGATGACCTCACCCTGGCCGGTGCGCAGCGTCTCCAACGGCGCCTGTACGCCCCGCGCGTCGACGTCGAGGGTGGGCAGCCGCACGCTGTTGCCGTTGACCGCCGCCGACACGTCGCGCAGCACGATCGAGACTGACTGGTAGCGGCCGGTCGCGACCTGGCTGAGGAACGGGAACCCGCCGATCGAGACCTCCGGCTCGGAGGACTCGATGTTCTGACCGGCCACCTGCTGGCGGATCTGGTCGGCGACCGCCCGTTCGGCGTACGCGACGGCGACCCGGTCGGCGACGACCAGGACCAGCGCCAGGACGAGCAGCAGCACGGCGACGACGGTCAGTAGCCGGCGGGCTCGTCGGCCTGGTTGCCGCTGGGAACGCGACCGGTGGACCGGTTCCTCCTGGTACGCCGGATAGGTCGACACGGTGCCTCCTCGGCTGCGGACGGATGCGCCGTACCGTATCTACCCAACCTGAGTACGGCTCATCCGGCACCGGCCCGACCGGTCAGGTACCTCACCTGACCGACCCGGTGACCTGACCGACCCGGTGACTCAGTTGAAGATCAGCACACCGAGGGCGTAGGACAGCGGCGCGGCGAGGGCGAACCCGCCGAGCGGACCCTGCATGTGCCGGGCCACCCACATCGTCGGCGGATCCCCGGCCATCTGCCGGCTGGCCTCGGCGTAGCCGGTGGCGAGGTCGACCAGGACCGCCGCACTGGCGGCGACCAGGCCGACCAGGGCCGCAGTGACCGGGGTGAAGCCGACCACGTAGATGCCGAGCACTGCGCTGGCCAGCGTGCCCACCATGGCACCGAGCACCACGCCGGTGGCGCCCCGGGGCACCTGCGGGGCGAGCCGCGGCCGGGACACCACCGCGTCGGTGAGCCGGGCGGTCATCAGCGCGATGCCGGTGCCGGCCAGCGCCACCACGATGGTCTGGGTGCCACCGAGCTGCAGCCGGCTGAGCACGATCAGCGTGGCGAAGGCGACCACTCCGACGACGATCTGCAACGTGGCGCCGAGCGACTCGGTGACCCTGGTGCGGTCGGCCGGCCGGATCAGCTGGGCGAGGACCGCGACGACGAAGCCGCCTGCCGCCGCGTACCCGACCGGGGCCAGCGAGGCGACGGTCGGCAGCAACGCTCCGATGTCGGCGGCGGCCGCGGCCAGCAGGCTCACCCCGCCGATGACCGGCATCGCCGGTGGCCGGATCGCCAACGTCCAGGAGATCACGAAGAGCAGTTGTACGCCGAAGACGACGATGGTGAACGGGGTCCGGGCCAGCCCTGGCCCGGCGGTCTGCCCACCGAAGATCAGCCCCAGGGCCAGCAGCACGGAGAACCCGGCCACGGTGAGCGAGATGGTCCGGCTGACCGGCACCGGCGCCGACGTGGACCGGCTGCTGACGGTTTCCTGCTCCCCGGTGCGGTCCGGCCGGTCCGCCGGCCGGCTGTCCGCCGCGCCCGACGGGCCGGTGGCCTCGCCACCCACAGCGGCCGCACCACCGGGAGCGGGCGCGTGACCCGGGGCCGGACCCGGACCCGGGGCAGGGCCGGGAGCGGGCGCCCGACCCGGCACCGGCGCGGCGGCTCGACCCGGCACCGGCGCGGCGGCTCGACCGGGACCGGGCGCGGGTACCCGGCCCGGGGCCGGTGCTCGACCCGGCACCGGTGGGCCGGGCTCCGGCGGCCCTGGGACGACGGCGCGACCAGGGCCGCCCCGCATGCCGCCGGGCCGCCCGCCGGGCGGTGGCCCGGGCGGTGACTCCCGGCTACCGTCAGGCCACTGTCCGCGACCGGTCTCGGATGGCGTGGAGGGATGCACGCCCTGATGGTGCCAGACGCGGCGGGTGGCCCGCTGGCGACGGCGCGGGGCGCTATGGCCGACTGCACAGATGAACAGCTCACCGCCCCGCTGTTTCCGGCACCTAATCGGTTAAGCTCATGGCTTAACCACCCGTCAGCGAAGCCGGGGTTCGACGCCACTGTCTGCGGTGACGGCCACGTGGCCGGCGTCCGCGGTCACCACGCGCGGCCGGGACAGGCCGCGAGGACGGAGGTGATGTGTGGAGATCCTGCTGCTGGTAACGGCCCGTGCGGGCGAGCCGTCGGCCGTACTGCCCGCACTCGACCTGCTCCCCCACTCGGTGCGGACCGCGCCCCGCGATGTCCGCACCCTGGTTTCCGGGCCGAGCCCGGACGCGGTCCTGGTCGACGCCCGGTCGGAGCTGTCCGAGGCCCGTGCGACCTGCCGGATGCTGCATGCCACTGGTCTGGGCGTCCCGCTGGTCGCGGTGGTCACCGAGGCCGGCCTGATCGCGCTGAACGCCGACTGGGGCGTCGACGACGTCATCCTGGCCAGCGCCGGCCCGGCCGAGGTGGAGGCGCGGCTGCGGTTGGCGGTAGGTCGGCTGACCAACGCCACGTCAGGCGCGGGCGGGCTGATCCGGGCCGGCGAGCTGACCATCGACCCGGACACCTACGCCGCCAAGCTCAAGGGCCGCCCGCTCGACCTGACCTACAAGGAGTTCGAGCTGCTCAAGTTCCTCGCCCAGCACCCGGGGCGGGTCTTCACCCGCGACCAGCTGCTGCGCGAGGTCTGGGGCTACGACTACTTCGGCGGTACGCGTACGGTCGACGTGCACGTGCGGCGGCTGCGGGCCAAGCTCGGCTCGGAGTACGAGTCGATGATCGGCACGGTCCGCCAGGTCGGCTACAAGTTCGTGGTGCCGCCGAGCCGCTCGTCGCTGCCGGACACCGAGCCCGCACCGCTGCCGGTCTAGCGGATTCCGCCACCTCACGGTGGCGCAACGCCGAAACATCAGCTGAGGCGCCATCCGGATCTGTCCGGATGGCGCCTCAGATTTTCGTCCGAATAGACCGTCTATATCGGTTATTCACCGTTTCATCTAAATCAGCCAGCTGCAACCTCCTAGCGTCGGGCCGACGACCGAACCGACGGCGGGAGGGCTGCAGTGACGGTGCTGGCGGGTCTACGCGGGCTGACCGTCGCCGCCGTGGCCGTGACGGCCGTCCTGACCGGCGCGTACCTTCTCGGTTCCAGCAGTGCACCGGCCGACCGGGCCGACCCCGACCCCACGCCCGCGCCGGCACCGGGCCCGACCCGCAGCGGACCCGACCCCGACCTGGTGCCACCACCGGCCCGGTCCACGGCGTCGCCGCCGTCACCCACCGGGGCACCGGACCCGGACCGTTCGGCGGCCCGGCTGCCGGCGTACGCCCCACTTGCCCCCGACCGCAGCGGACCGCACGGCACCCGGCAGACCAGCGGCAGCGCCGCGGTCGCCCTCACCTTCGACGACGGCCCGCACCCGGTGCACACCGAGCAGACCCTCGACGTGCTCCGCCAGTTCGGGGTGAAGGCGACCTTCTGCCTGGTCGGCCGGAACGTGGTCGCCCATCCGGAGCTGGTCCGGGCCATTGCCGCAGACGGGCACACCCTGTGCAACCACTCGTGGAGCCATGACTTCGGCCTCGGCAGCTACCCGCCGGCCGCGATCCGCACCGATCTGACCCGGACCTCCGAGGCGATCCGGGCCGCCGCCCCCGGCCACCCGGTCTCCTACTACCGCCAACCCGGTGGCTTTTGGACTCCCGCTGTGGTCGAGGTGGCGCGGGAACTGGGCATGACCTCGATCCACTGGACCATCGACCCGGCCGACTACTTCCAGCCCGGTGCGGGCAGCATCACCGCGACGGTGACCGCGCAGGCCGTACCCGGGTCGGTCGTACTGCTGCACGATGCCGGCGGCAACCGGTCCGGCACGGTGCTGGCACTGCGTACGATCCTGCCGAACCTGCGGCAACGTTTCCTGGTCGACGCGCTGCCGCCGATGGCCGAACCGGCCGACCAGCGCAGCCGCCGGCTGCACCTGCGCACCGGCCAGATCTGACCGCGACGATCCGCCGCGACGGGCGGACCGGACGGGAGATACGGTGGGGCACGTGGCTGAGTCGGCGACCCAAGCGAGCATGACCGTCGTTCGGTTCGACCAGCTCGACCCTGCCCAGGTCGACCGGGTGCTGAAGCTGGCGGCGGTCGCCGCCGACACCGACGGTGCCGACCCGCTGCCGGAGCAGGTCGTCATCGGACTGCGGGAGGCGGCCTCCGCCCGGCACCTCACGCTCGCCGACCCGGCCGGCGAGACCATCGGCTACGCGCATCTCGACCCGACCGATCCGGCCGGCCCGGTCGCCGAGCTGGTGGTCCACCCGGCACACCGGCGACGCGGGTACGGTCGTCGACTGCTCGCCGGGCTGCTCGACGCCGCCGGTCCGACGGCCGCATTGCGCGTCTGGGCGCACGGCGACCACCCGTCGGCCGCAGCCCTCGCCCTCGACCACGACTTCGTCCGCGACCGGGTGCTGTTGCAGCTGCGCCGCAAGCTGACCGACCCGCTGCCCGAGCCGCTGCCCGAGCCGGCCCTGCCAGCCGGGGTACGGATGAGGTCATTCGTACCGGGTCAGGACGACGCCGCCTGGGTGGCGCTCAACGCGAAGGCGTTCGCCGACCACCCCGAGCAGGGCCGCTGGGAGCTGCCGCAACTGCATGCCCGGATCACGCAGCCGTGGTTCGACCCAGCCGGTTTCCTGCTCGCCGAGGATCCGACCGGCCGGCTGCTCGGCTTCCACTGGACCAAGGTGCACGCCGACGCGGCGGTCGGCGAGGTCTACGTACTCGGGGTCGATCCGACCGCCCACGGCGGCGGTCTCGGCCGCGCGCTCACCCTCGCCGGGCTGCGGCATCTGGCCGCCGCCGGGCTGCACCGGGCGATGCTCTACGTCGACGAGTCGAACACCGCCGCGGTACGGCTCTACACCCGGCTCGGCTTCCTGCGCTGGTCGGCCGACGTGAGCTACCGCCGGCGCTGACCGGCCGGCCTCGGCCGACCGGCACCGGCCGGCCGGTCGGTGCCGGCACCGACCGCGGTCAGCCGAACCGGCCGGTGATGTAGTCCTCGGTCGCCTTGACCTTCGGGTTGCTGAAGATCCGCTGCGTGTCGTCCATCTCGATCAGCTTGCCGGGGTGGCCGGTGCCGGCGATGTTGAAAAAGCCGGTCCGGTCGCTGACCCGGGCCGCCTGCTGCATGTTGTGCGTGACGATGACGATGGTGAACTCGGTCTTCAGCTGGTGCATCAGGTCCTCGATGGCGAGGGTGGAGATCGGGTCCAGCGCGGAGCACGGCTCGTCCATCAGCAGCACCGCCGGCTTGACGGCGATTGCCCGGGCGATGCACAGCCGCTGCTGCTGCCCGCCGGAGAGGCTGGAGCCGGGCCGGCCCAGCCGGTCCTTGACCTCCTCCCACAGGTTGGCGCCGCGCAGCGTCTGCTCGACCAGTTCGTCGAGGTCGGCCTTGCGCATCCGACCGCCGTTGAGCTTCACCCCGGCCGCCACGTTGTCGTAGATCGACATCGTCGGGAACGGGTTGGGACGCTGGAACACCATGCCGACCTGCCGCCGTACCGCGACCGGGTCGACGCCGATGCCGTACAGGTCGTCGCCGTCCATGGCGACCTTGCCGGTCACCCGTCCACCGGGCACCACTTCGTGCATCCGATTCAGCGAGCGGAGGAAGGTCGACTTGCCGCAGCCGGACGGGCCGATCAACGCCGTCACGGAACGCGGCTCGATGGTCATGTCGACCTGCTCCACGGCCTTGAAGTTGCCGTAGAAGATGTCGAGGTCGGAGACTTCGATGCGCTTGGCCACTTGAGGGGTCCTTTCCGCGGTCAGCGGCTGGTCGGCAGGGAGAAGAAGCGGGAGATCAGCCGGGCCACCAGGTTGAGGCCCATGACGATGACGAACAGGGTGAGCGCCGCCGCCCACGCGCGCTCCACACCGAACTCCGGCCGGGCGCCGGGGATGCTGTACGAGTAGTAGGTGAAGATCGGCAGCGAGGACATCCGGCCGTCGAACAGGTTCCAGTTGGTTGCCGTGGTGCTGCCGGTGATGATCAGCAGCGGGGCGGTCTCGCCGATCACCCGGGCGATGGCGATGGTCACGCCGGTGGCGATGCCCGGAGCGGCGGTCCGCAGCACCACCCGTAGCACAGTGCGCCACTTCGGCACGCCTAGCGCGTACGACGCTTCGCGCAGCTCGTTCGGCACCAGCTTGAGCATCTCCTCGACCGAACGGACCACCACCGGCACCATCAGCACCGACAGGGCGACGGCACCGCCGAGGCCGAACCGGATGCTCGGGCCGAAGAAGATCGCGAAGAAGGCGAACGCGAACAGACCTGCCACGATGGACGGGATACCGGTCATCACGTCGACCAGCAGGGTGACCCACCGGGCCAGCCGGCCCTTGCCGTACTCGACCAGGTAGACGGCGCACATCACGCCGATCGGGACCGAGATCAGGGTGGCCGCGCCGGTGATCATCAGGGTGCCGACGATGGCGTGCAGCGCCCCGCCGCCTTCACCCAGCACGCCCCGCATGTCGCTGCTGAGGAAGGTCCCGTCGAACCGGTGGATGCCGTTCTGGGTGACGGTGATCATCAACGACAGCAGCGGCAGCATCGCGAGGGCGAAGGCGAGGCTGACCAGTACGGTGACGAACCGGTCCTTGGCCCGGCGGCCGCCTTCGACCTGCCAGGAGACCGCCGGCAGGGCCACCATGACGAGCAGTACACCGATGGCCAACGAGAGCGGGATGGCCAGCCCGAGGCTGAGGCCGCCGACCAGGCCTACCGACAGGCTGCCGCTGACCACCGCCCACGGTGCCCACTTCGGCAGTACGCCGCTGGTCAGCGTGCTGGTGACGGGTACCCGGGGCGGGGTGATGGTGGTCATGCGTTCGCTCCCGAGAAGTCGCGCCGACGGGCGACGACGGCCCGGGCGGCGAAGTTGACGACGAAGGTCAGCGCGAACAGCACCAGGCCGGTGGCGATCAGCGCGTTCACCGCGAGCCCGCTGGACTCGGGGAAGTCCAACGCGATGTTGGCGGCGATGGTGCTGCTGTTGACCGAGTCGATCAGGTTGATGGTGATCACGTCGGAGGCGGAGAGCACCATCGCGACGGCCAGCGTCTCACCGAGCGCCCGGCCCAGCCCGAGCATGCTGCCGCTGATGATCCCGGACCGGCCGAACGGCAGCACGGTCATCCGGATCATCTCCCAGCGGGTGGCGCCGAGCGCCAGGGAGGCTTCCTCCTGCAGCCGGGGGGTCTGCAGGAAGACCTCCCGGTTCACCGCGGTCATGATCGGCAGGATCATCACCGCCAGCACCAGACCGGCGGTCAGCATGGTCCGGCCGGTGGCTGAGGCAGGGCCGGCGAAGAACGGGATGAAGCCGAGGTGCTCCTCCAGCCAGCGGTAGACCGGGACGATGTTCGGGGCGAGGAAGAAGATGCCCCACAGTCCGTACACGACGCTGGGCACGGCGGCCAGCAGGTCGACCAGGTAGCCCAGACCGGCGGCGATCCTGCGCGGCGCGTAGTGCGAGATGAACAGCGCGATGCCGATCGCCAGCGGGGTGGCGACCACCAGCGCGATCACCGCGGCGAGGACCGTGCCGAACAGCAGCGGGGTGACGTACGCGATGAATCCTTCGCCGCCGGGCAGCTCCTCGGGGTCGGCGACCAGGGCGGGGAGGCCCTCGTAGAGCAGGAAGGCCGCGACCGCGGCGAGGGTGACCAGGATGAGCACACCGGCGCCGACGGCGGTGCCGGAGAAGATCTGGTCACCGATCCGCTTGCCGGACCGGCCCCGGCGACGCGTCTCCGCGTCCGGCGGCTCGCCCGTTGACGTGCCGCGCGGCGAGTCGCCGCCGGGCGGCGGATCACTCGATGGGGTACCGCTCTGCGCGGTGGCGGGCTTTGTCACGGATTACGCCTCCTCAGGCCGTGTCGTGACGGGCGGTACGGGATACGCCGCAGGTCCGGACGGCCACCGGGTGACCGTCCGGACCTGGGTCGCAGGGGCTGGACGTGGTGCTCGACTCAGCCGGCGACAGTGATCGCGTCCAGCGCGGACTGCGCCTGGCTGCGCAGCTCGTCGGAGATCGGCGCGGAGCCGGCGTTCTCGGCGGCGGCCTGCTGGCCTTCCTCGCTGATCACGTACGAGTAGAAGGCCTTCACCAGGTCAACCGTCTCCTGGCTGTCGTAGGTGACGCAGGCCAGCTGGTAGGAAACCAGCACGATCGGGTAGACGCCGGCCTCGGCGGTGTCCCGGGGCAGGTCGATGGCGAAGCTGAACTCCGGACGACCAGGAACGGTCTCGGCGGCGTCGACGACGGCGGCGGCCGCCTCGGCCGAGTACTCGACGAAGTCCTCGCCCACCTGGACCGCGGCGACGCCGAGATCGCCGGCGAGAGAGGCGTCAATGTAGCCGATGGTGCCCTCGCCACCGCGCAGCGCGGCGGCGACGCCCTGGTTCTGCGGGGCGGCCTCGCCGCCCGCTGCGGGCCAGTTGCCGTCAACCTCGTACGGCCAGTCGGCCGGCGCGGCCTTGGCCAGGTAGTCGACGAAGTTCTCGGTGGTGCCCGACTCGTCCGAGCGGTGCACCGTGGTGATCGCCAGGTCGGGCAGCGCGGCGTCCGGGTTGAGCTCGGCGATCGCCGGGTCGTTCCAGTTGGTGATCTTGACGTCGAAGATCCGGGCCATCACCGACGGCGACAGGTTCAGCGTCTCGACGCCCGGCAGGTTGTACGCCACGGCGATCGGGCTGATGTAGCCGGGGAACTCGATGAAGCCCTGCTCGCCGCAGGTCTCCAGGGCGGCGGCGATCTCTTCCTCGTCGAGGTACGCGTCGGTGCCGCCGAACTGGGTGCCGCCGCTGGTGAACTGCTCGCGGCCACCGCCGGAGCCGATCGGGTCGTAGGTGACGGTCGCGTCCGGAGCGACGGAGGTGAATCCGGCGATCCACGCCTCCATCGCGGCGCCCTGGGATGAGGCGCCGGCGCCAGCGAGGTTCCCGCTGACCGAGGTGTCGGAGCCGTTGCCAGACTCCGAGCCGTTGTCGCCGTCGTCGCCGCACGCGGCCACGCCGAGGGTAAGCATGACGGCGGCCGGCAGGGCGGCCAGCCGGAGGGACTTACGATTCACGGTGCGTTGCCTCTCTGAGGTCGGGTGGCGAGTCGCCGCCCAGGGGTCGCGGGGGCGAGTTCACCGTCTCGAACGCCGAGGACGGTACGAGCCGTGGCTAAACTGCCGACCGGACCATGGTGAACAGAAGGTGAACGGGGGTTGTATGGTCGCCGTCCGAGCCAAGCCCACGCTCGACTGTGACCGACGTCGCATCTCGGCCGACGCATTTCACCGGCCTGCGTCGGTGATCAGCTCCCAGGCCGACCGCGCCGCACCAGCCGCCAGCGGCGGGCCTGCTCGGCGGGAAGCTGGTAGCCGACCGCGTTGGACCTGCCGGTACCGGTCCGGGCCATCCGCTGCAACGGCAGCCCCCACTTCGGATAGTCGTGGTACGCCTTGACGATCCTGGTCAGCCCACCGAGCGCGCCGATCACCTTGTCGACCGGGCTGCCGAGCCGCGCCGCGAGGTCACCGACCGACATGGTCTCGCCGGGGTGCTCGGCGAGCAGGTCGAGGATCGCGAACACGGTCTGGTGCGTCCGGGACCGACCCTGGGCGAACCGGCGCAACTCCTCGACCGGCCACTCCTTGGCGGCGCGGGCGGTGGACCGGGCCCGCCGGGCTGGCTTCGGGATCGGCCTGGGTCGCCGGTCGAGCTCCTCGATCAGCCGGGCGATGTGCGAGACGTACTCGGCGGGCACGGCAAGATGCACGAGGTCGTCGGCGTCCGTCGGCGCACCCCGCGCGGCTGAGGTCCCTGGTCGTGGAGCCATCTGTCCCGTCCGGTAGCGGTGGCGGGCGAGGACCGCCCGGCACCCAGTCGCGTTCGTGCGCGCCAAAGTATCACCGCTTGGTAACGCAAGATCATCTATCCGGATCAGGGCTTGACAACCGCGAAACTGACCGTCCCGTCCGGATCGACGTACAGCTGAGGGGTGACCGGTACGGCCGGATCCCGGCTGGCGGCGGCCGCGAAGACGGCACCCGGGTCGGCGCAGCCGGCGACCTCGTCGAGCGTCACCCGGGTGGGTGGCAGCAGCTGCCAGTCGCCGGTCTCCGCCCGGTCCAGGGCGAGCCTCGGCCGGACCCACAGCGTCTCATCCGCCTCACCGGACACGTCCCGGGTCGCCTGCCCGACCGGCAGCCGGGCCACGAAGAAGTGGGCGTCGAACCGGCGTGGCTCGAAGTCCGGGGTGATCCACCTGCTCCACGCGGCCAGCAGGTCCGACCGCAGGGTCAGCCGCCGACGGCGCAGCAGCTCCGCGAAGCTCAACGTCCGGGCGAGCAGGGCCTGCCGGTCGACCTCCCACTCCGGACCGTCCACCGCGTCGACCACAGTGGTCTCGTCCGGGCCGGCCAGCAGCACCCCGGACTCCTCGAACACCTCCCGGGCGGCGGCGCAGACCACCGCCTGCGCCTGGTCCGGTGGACACCCCAGCCGCGCCGCCCAGTGCTCCGGGTCCGGCCCGGCCCAGTCCAGCTCGCCTGCGGCGTCGGAGGGATCCACCCCGCCGCCGGGGAACGCGTACACCCCGCCGAAGGCGACAGCCGCCACCCGCCGGATCAGGTAGACCTCGAACCCGGGGCCGCCGGGCGCCCCCGTCGGCCCCGGATCCGTTGTCGGGCGCAGCAGCAGCACGGTCGCGGCGACCCGCGGTCGTACCGGTTCCCGGCCGGCCGCGTAGAACCGGCTGGCCTGCTCGACCATCGCCTCGGGTACGGCGAACAGCATCGGATCGGGTGGCGCGGCGAAAGCCGTGACATCGTCGTCGGTGGGCACGCGCCGAGCGTAGGTCGTCGCCCGGCAGACCGGCCAGCACGCCCCGCCGTCGCCGCGCACGGACTCGCTGGCTAGCGTGCCTGGCATGACTCGTTGGGGAATCCTCGCCACCGGCGGCATCGCCGCCCGCTTCGTCGAAGACCTGCAGTTGCTGCCCGACGCCGAGGTGCTGGCAGTCGGTTCCCGCTCGGTGGCCAGCGCGCAGGCGTTCGCCGACCGCTACGGCATTGCCCGGGCGTACGGATCCTGGGACGAGCTCGCCGCGGACGGTGACGTCGACGTCGTCTACGTGGCGACGCCGCACTCGGCGCACTACGCCGCGACCATGACCTGCCTGGCTGCCGGCCGGGCGGTGCTGTGCGAGAAGCCGTTCACCCTCGACCTGGCCAGCAGCACCGAGCTGGTGGAGACCGCCCGGGCCCGGGACGTTTTCCTGATGGAGGCCATGTGGATGCGGTGCAACCCGACCGTACGCCGGGTGTGCGAGCTAATCGACGACGGCGCGATCGGTGAGGTCGTCTCGGTGCACGCCGACTTCGGCCTGGCCGGGCCGTTCGCGCCGGAGAGCCGGATGCGCGACCGCGCGCTCGGCGGCGGCGCCCTGCTCGACCTGGGCATCTACCCGGTGAGCCTGGCGCATCTGGTGCTCGGCCGACCGGACTCGGTGCGCTCCTGGGCGAAACTCACCCCGGAGGGCGTGGACCAGAACACCGGCGTGCTGCTGGGCTACGAGTCGGGCGCGGTGGCCGCGTTGACCTGCGGCATCGTCGGGGCTACCCCGGTGACGGCGACGATCACCGGTAGCACCGGCCGGATCTCGCTGCCCGACCCGTTCATCTGCCCGAGCGAGTTCACGCTCCGCCGGGGCACCGGCGACCCCGAGGTGGTGCGGGTGGTCGAGCCGGCCGGCAACGGCTACCAGTACGAGGCGGCCGAGGTGCACCGCTGCCTGGCCGCCGGTCTGCGGGAGAGTCCGCTGGTGCCGCACGCGGTGTCCCTCGAGGTCATGGAGCTGCTGGACACGATCCGTGGCCAGATCGGCGTCAGCTACGACTGATTCCGGTCGGTAGTTGGCTGATCCGGTCTGCCGGCCGGGTCACAACGCTCGCCCGGCTTGACTCCGCCGAATACCTCAGCAATCATTGAGTCAATGAACGCTGAGGCAAGTCACCGTGCCGATGACCGGCCGCCACCCGCCCGCCCGCTGGAGCGGCGCGCCCGGGTGCACGCCGGGCAGTTGGAGCGGCGCGCCCGGGTGCACGCCGCGCTCGGCGACCCGGCCCGGCTGGCCATGGTCGACCTGCTGCACCTCGGCGACGCCGCCCCCGGCGAGCTGGGCCGACGGCTCGGGCTGCCGAGCAACCTGGTCGCCCACCACGTCAAGGTCCTGCAGGAAGCAGGCCTGCTGCGCCGCGCCCGGTCCGAGGGCGACCGCCGCCGCAGCTACCTGCAACTGGTGCCGGACGTCCTCGCCGGGCTGGCCCCACCGCCGCTGGCCGGCGTCGACCGGGTGGTCTTCGTCTGCACCCACAACTCGGCCCGTTCCCAGCTCGCCGCAGCACTCTGGCAGCGCACCGGCCCGACCCCGGCCGCCTCGGCCGGCACCCGACCGGCGACCCGGGTGCACCCCCGGGCGGTGGCGCTGGCCCGCCGGCTCGAGCTCGACCTCGACCCGGCCCGCACCGCACACGTGTCGGCCGTCATCGGCGACGGCGACCTGGTCGTCGCCGTCTGCGACAACGCCCACGAGGAGCTCACCGGGGCCGGCGCGCCCGACCTGCACTGGTCGGTGCCGGACCCGGTCCGGGTGGACACCGACGCCGCCTTCGAAGCCGCGTACGCCGACCTCGCCGGCCGGGTCCACCGGCTGGCACCCGCCATCACCAGCCGGGCCACCGCCCCCACGTCCACCGGAGCCCACCATGTCTGACGTCACCGATGCCGTCCGCCCCGACCTGTCCATCGACCAGCAGGTGGCGCTGCGTACCGCAGCGACCCGGCTGGCCCGGGAGTTCGACGGCACCTACAACACCGAGACGATCGAACGGTTCCTGGCGTCCAGCTACGACCAGTTCGCCACCGGCAGCACCATCCCCAACTATCTGCCGCTGCTCGCCGAGCGGTTCGCCCGGCAACGGCTGCAGGCCCTGGCCCGGGTCGAGGGCCTGCACTCCGACGGCCGCCCGGTGGTGCTCTTCCTGTGCACCCACAACGCCGGCCGCAGCCAGATGGCGCTCGGGTTCCTCACCCACCTGGCCGGGGACACGGTGGTCGCCTGGTCCGGCGGCAGCGAGCCGGGCCACGAGGTCAACCGGGCGGCGATCGCGGCGATGGCCGAACGCGGCATCGACATCTCCGGCGAGTACCCGAAGCCGTGGACCGACGAGGTGGTCCGCGCCGCCGACGTGGTGGTCACCATGGGCTGCGGTGACGCCTGCCCGGTCTTCCCCGGCACCCGGTACGAGAACTGGGAGCTGGACGACCCGGCCGGGCAGGACGTCGACGGCGTACGGCCGATCCGCGACGAGATCGAGCGCCGGGTCCGCCGGCTGCTGGACGACCTACAGAAAGTGGAGAACGCGTGAACCCGATCGCACTCTGGCGACGGCTGCTGGCCGAGTTCGCCGGCACCGCCCTGCTGGTCACCTCGGTGGTCGGTTCCGGGGTGATGGCCCAGACGTTGTCGCCGGACGACGTCGGGCTGCAGCTGCTGCAGAACTCGATCGCCACCGCCTTCGCGCTCGGCGCGCTGATCCTGATCTTCGGGCCGGTCTCCGGCGGGCACTTCAACCCGGTCGTCTCGACCGCCGACTGGTTCCTCGGACGACGCAGCCGCACCGGTCTGACCCTGCCGGATCTGACCGGCTACGTCGCCGCGCAGGTGACCGGCGGCATCGCCGGGGCGATCCTGGCCAACCTGATGTTCGCCCTGCCGGCGGTGACCTGGTCCACCAAGGAGCGGTCGGCGGGCAACCTGTGGCTCGGCGAGGTGGTCGCCACCGCCGGCCTGGTCCTGCTGGTCTTCGCGCTGGCCCGGTCGGGCCGGGCCGGCGCAGCACCGGCTGCGGTCGGTGCCTACATCGGTGCCGCCTACTGGTTCACCTCGTCGACGTCGTTCGCCAACCCGGCGGTGACGATCGGCCGGGGCTTCACCGACACCTTCGCCGGCATCCAGCCCGCCTCGATCCCGGCGTTCCTGGTCGCCCAGGTCGTCGGGCTCGCCATCGGAGTCGCCCTGCTGCTGGCGCTCTACCCGGGGGTGGGGCACGCCGCCGACCAGGTCGTGGTGCCGGCCGAGCCCGCCCAGCCGACAGATCCCGCTCTGGCGACCACCCGACGCTGACCCGTTGCCCCACACCCCTCGAAGGAGACACCGTGAGCAAGCCCAGTGTGCTGTTCGTCTGCGTACACAATGCGGGCCGGTCCCAGATGGCCGCCGGCTGGCTGCGTCACCTCGGCGGCGACGCGGTCGAGGTCCGCTCGGCCGGCTCCGCGCCGGCCGAGACGGTCAACCCGGCGGCGGTCGAGGCGATGCGTGAGGTCGGCATCGACATCACCGACCAGACCCCGAAGCGGCTGGAGTGGTCCACCGCCGAGTCCTCCGACGTTATCGTCACGATGGGCTGCGGCGACGCCTGCCCGGTCTTCCCCGGCAAGCGGTACGAGGACTGGCAGTTGCCCGACCCGGCCGGTAAGGGCGTCGAGGCGGTCCGGCCGATCCGCGACGAGATCCGCCGTCGGATCGAGGCGCTGCTCGCCGACCTGGTCCCAACGACCCGGGTCAGCTGAACAGCGGGCGGACGACGAAGTACATCACCGCGCCGATGCTGCCGGCGGCGGGGAAGGTCAGAATCCAGGCGCCGACGATGTTGCCGGCGACGTTCCACCGTACGGCGGACAGCCGCTTGGTCACCCCGACGCCCATGATGGCCGAGGTGATGGTGTGGGTAGTGGAGATCGGCGCGCCGAGCACCAGGGCGTTGAAGTAGAGCACCGAGCTGGCGACGGTCTCGGCGGCGAACCCCTCCGGCGGCCGCAGGTCGATGATCTTGCGACCGAGGGTACGGATGATCCGCCAGCCACCGGCGTAGGTGCCCAGCGCCAGCACGGTCGCCGAGGTCCAGAAGACCCATTCCGGGATGGTCTCGGCGTCCGACTGGAACCCGCCGACGAACAGCGCCAGCACCACGATGCCGATGGTCTTCGCGGCGTCCTGCATGCCGTGCCCGACCGACATCGCCGCCGCCGAGACCGACTGGGCGATCCGGAAGCCCCGGTTCAGCTTGCCGGGCTGCCCGTTGCGGAAGATCCACTGCACGGCGAGCATGACCAGGAAGCCGAGGCCGAAGCCGACCAGCGGGGAGAGCACCATCGGCAGTACCACGTCGCCGGCGATGCCGCCCCACAGCACGGTGCCGGAGGCGGCGATGGTGGCGCCGACCAGGCCGCCGATCAGCGCATGGGACGACGACGAGGGCAGCCCGAAGTACCAGGTGATCAGGTTCCAGGTGATCGCGCCGACCACGCCGGCGAAGACGATTCCGAGGCTGGAGACGCCGGCCGGCAGCTCGACCAGGCCGCTGCCGACGGTCTTGGCCACCTCGGCGCCGAAGTGGGCGCCGATGAAGTTGCCGACCGCGGCCATGATCAGGGCGACCCGTGGGGTGAGTGCCCGGGTGGAGATGCTGGTGGCGATGGCGTTTGCCGCGTCGTGGAACCCGTTGGTGTAGTCGAAGACCATGGCAACGGTGATCACCGCGAGGACGGCGATGAGTTCGGCGCTCACCCGGCTCAGGACTCCTTGACCGCGATGGTCTCGACTGTGTTGGCCACGTGCTCGAAGGCGTCGCAGGCGGCCTCCAGCTCGTCGGCGACCTCCTTCATCTTCAGCACGGTGAGCGCGTCGTACTCGCCGGAGAAGAGGCGGACCAGCAGCATCCGGTACGACCGGTCGCCCTCGTTCTCCAGCCGGTTGCACTCGATCCAGTAGTCGTCGAGGTCCTTCATCGCCCGCAGCCGGGGCATCGCGTCGGCGGTCACCCGGGCCTGCTGGTCGAGCACCGCGATCAGCTCGTGCATCTCCCGGGGCAGCGACGGCAGCTGGGTCAGCCCGTAGAGGTAGAGCAGGTTGCCGACCGCCTCCAGGTGGTCCATCACGTCGTCGAGCTGGCTGCCCAGCCGGTAGATGTCCTCCCGGTCGAACGGGGTGATGAACGCCGAGTTGATCTTCTTGTAGAGGTCGTGGGTGATCTGGTCGCTGTCATGCTCGACCTCGGTGAGCCGCTCACTGACCGACTGGACGTCGACTCCGGGCAGGGCGAGTTCGTTGAGCAGCTCGGTGCCCCGCACGAGGTTCTGCGCGGCCTTGGTGAACAGTTCATAGAAGGCGCCCTCGACCGGGCGGAAGGAGAACTTCACAGCGCAGACCTCGTCGGAGACGGTGGGGAACAGGGGCTGGCCACGGGAAACGCCCGCGCGCTCTGCAGGGAATGCTAGGTAACAGCGAATCGCGTCTGCTCGCGGCCCACCCCTGTACACCCACAGGTCAGTCTTTGTTCATCCACCGTTCACTTTCAGTCCGTCCCCGGCGAGCAGCCGGGCGTGCTCCTTGCGCAGGTCGAAACGAGCTGGCGGGTAGCTCAGGTCCAGATCCGCGAAGTGCTCCCGGAGCAGGTGCGCCAGCGCCCAGTCCCGGTACCACTTGCGGTCGGCCGGCACCACGAACCAGGGCGCGGCGTCCGTGGCGCACCGGCTCAACGCCTCCGTGTACGCGGCCTGGTAGTCCGGCCACTTGCTGCGCGCGTCCACATCGCCCGGGTGGTACTTCCAGTGCTTGGTCGGATCGGTCAACCGGGACAACAGCCGCTCCCGCTGCTCCGCGTACGAGATGTGCAGGAACACCTTGATCAGCACGAACCCCTCGTCGACCAGCCCGGCCTCGAATTCGTTGATCTCGTCGTAGCGGGCCCGCCAGGTCTCCTCCGGCACCAGCGACTCGACCCGTACGACCAGCACGTCCTCGTAGTGTGACCGATCGAACACCCCGACCTGGCCGGCGTCCGGCAACGCCCGGCGGATCCGCCACAGGAAGTGGTGCGCCAGCTCCTCCTCGGTAGGCGGCCCGAAGGCCCGGATCCGCAGGCCGAGCGGGTTCATCGCGCCGGCCACCCGCTTCACCGCGCCGCCCTTGCCGCCGCAGTCCATCGCCTGCAGCACCAGCAGCACCCGCCGGCCGGCCGCGTCGCCGGCGACCGCCTGGGCGTGCAGCATCTCCTGCTGCTCGGCCAGTTCGTCGCCGATGCGGCGGACCTCGGCGCGGGCCCACGACTTGCGGTCCGGCCCGGTCACCGACAGCGCCGGCAGCCCCGGCGTCGACCTCGGGTCGATCGCGGACAGGTCGAGCGGCCGGCCGGCGCCGACCCGTAGCAGTTCCCGGACAGGTGGCTCGTACAGGTCAGCAGTCATCAGCCGATCATCGCCCAGCCGGCCCCCGGCCGACCAGCCGACCGCTACCCGGCCGACCACCGGATCGGCCGGCCGACCAGCCGGTCGGGTCAGCAGACCAGCGCCAGCCACTTCCGGTAGGCCGAGGCGAACGGCTCGGTGCCGTCGCCGAGCGCGTCCTGCAACCAGCGGGCGGCGGCCCAGGCCGACTCCACCACGTCCTCCGGGTAGCCGTACCGCACCCGGTGCTCGGCGAACTCGTCCTCGTCGCGCAGCTCCACGAGGCCGGTCGCCCGACGCCGCACCACATCAAGATCAAGATCAATGAGGTGTACGGTGGACTCGTCCTCCCAGCGGGCCGGGCTGGCGATGTCGCAGTAGACCTCACTGGTGCGCGGCGGCGGGTTGAACATGCAGGTCCACCACTGCTCACGCGGCACCAGCAGGACGAACGGGATCTGCTCCACCGACGGGCGACCGTGGTAGATCGACTCGGTGCCCCGGGGCACGCCGAGCCACACGCCGACCTCGTCCTCAGTCAACCGGCGGGCCGGATAGTCCCGGTGGGCCGAACCGTCGTACTTGCGATAGACCACCCGTACGACATCGCTGGACATGTGTCGCACCTTAACGGATGGCCGCCCACCGGAAGGCAACGTGCAGGTGACGCCCCAGTGCCGGCGCCAGCGCCCGGGCGTCACCGGGCGTCACCGGGCAACACCGGCCGGCACGCTGTGGATGACCGCCGAGGACGACGGTGGTGATCGGTACTGTCACCGGGTGACCCCTGCGACGACCACCAGCACCGCGTCCGCTCCGGCGGCCCCGCCGCGCCCGGCCGGCCGCTCCGGCACCGGTCGGCCGAGCGCCGCCCAGTTGCTCGCCGCCGCGGTCGGCGCGGTCCCCGGCGGCGCGGCTAGGCCCGGCCAGCAGGAGATGACGGCGGCGATCGCCGACGCCATCCGCACCCGGCACCACCTGCTCGTGCAGGCCGGCACCGGCACCGGCAAATCGCTGGCCTACCTGGCACCAGCGCTGACCGTCGACGGCCCGGTGGTGGTCTCCACCGCCACCCTGGCGCTGCAGTCCCAGCTGGTCGAGCACGACCTGCCCCGGCTCGCCGACGCGGTCGAGCCGATCCTGCGCCGCCGGCCCACCTTCGCCGTCCTCAAGGGCCGGCACCACTACCTGTGCCTGGCCCGGCTGGAGGACTCGGCCGAGGAGGAGCCGACCGACCTGTTCGACGCCGCCGGCGACAACGGCGGCGACGCTGGCGGCGGCACCCGCTGGTTGGGTGCCGCGAACCGGCTAGGCAAGCAGGTGCAACGGTTGCGCGACTGGGCGATGGAGACCGACACCGGCGACCGCGACGAGCTGGATCCCGGCGTCGACGACCAGGTGTGGCGGCAGGTGTCGATGCCGGCCCGGGAGTGCGTCGGGGCGGCCCGCTGCCCGTACGGCGAGGAATGCTTCGCCGAGGCGTCCCGGTTCCGGGCCCGCGAAGCCGACGTGGTCGTCACCAACCACAGCCTGCTCGCCGTCGACATGCTCGCCGGCCGGCACATCGTGCCGCCGCACAAGCTGCTGATCGTCGACGAGGCCCACGAGCTGGCCGACCGGGTCTCGTCGGCCGCCCAGGCCGAGCTCACCCCGGACGTGATCGACCGGGCCGCCCGGCGGGCCCGGCCGCTGCTGCCGCCGGAGACCGCCGAGCAGCTCACCGAGGCCGGTGACGCCCTCGCCGTCGGGCTGGGCGAGTCGCCGGCCGGGCGGCTGACCAGCGGTCTGCCGCCAGCACTGCACGAGGCGTGCACCCTGCTGGAGTCGGCGACCCGGGCCGCGCTGGACAAGATCGGCGACATCAAGGCCGACGACCCGGACCCGGTGCGCAAACAGCAGGCCAAGTCGGTGCTGGACGAGCTCTCCACGACCGCCCAACGGCTGCTCGACGAGGCCGAACACGACGTCGCCTGGGTGGAGAAGCCGGACGGCCCGGCCGCCAACCGCCGGGCGCTGGTGGTGGCTCCGCTGTCGGTGGCCGGCACCCTGTCCAGCCACCTCTACGAGGAGCGGACCGTGGTGGCCACCTCCGCCACCCTGACCCTCGGCGGGCGGTTCGACACGGTGGCCCGGTCGCTGGGTCTGGAGACCGCTACCCCGGCCACCGAGCAGACCGAGGCGGTCACGGCCGACGATCTCAGCTGGCGGTCACTCGACGTCGGTTCCCCGTTCGACTACCCCAAGCAGGGCATCCTGTACGTCGCCGCGCACCTGCCCCGGCCGACCGTCTCCGGGCTGCCCGCCCAGGCCGGCGAGGAGCTGCTGTCGCTGATCGGCACACTCGGCGGCCGTACCCTCGGATTGTTTTCCTCCCGACGGGCCGCGCAGCAGGCCGCGGAGCTGGTCCGGGCGCGGACCGGGCTGACCGTGCACGTGCAGGGCGAGCAGGCGTTGCCGCTGCTGGTCCGCCGGTTCCGGGAGGACCAGGCGAGTTGCCTGTTCGGCGTGATGTCGCTGTGGCAGGGGGTGGACGTGCCCGGCGACGCCTGCCAGCTGGTGGTGATCGACCGGCTGCCGTTCCCTCGGCCGGACGAGCCGCTGGCCGCCGCCCGCGCCGCCGCTGTGGACGCCGCCGGCGGCTCCGGGTTCTCGGCGGTCAGCGTGCCGATCGCGGCGGTACGCCTGGCGCAGGGCGCCGGGCGGCTGATCCGGTCCACCGGTGACCGGGGCGTCGTGGCGGTACTGGACTCCCGGCTGGAGACCGCCCGTGGCTACGGTGCGTTCCTGCGCCGCTCGCTGCCGCCGTTCTGGTACACCACCCGGCCCGAGGTGGTGCAGGGCGCGCTGCGCCGACTCGCCGCCAGCTGACCCGCCGCGAGGTGGGCGGGTCAGCAGCCGGGCGGCTGTGGTCGGGTCACGGTGGGCTGGTGCCGATCACCACGGACTCCGGCGGTGGCGGCGGCGGGACGTGGCGGCGGCGGGCCAGCCGGCGTACCGCCGTGTTCAGCACCGCGATCAGCGGTACGGCGACCAGCGCGCCGACGATGCCGGCCAGCACCACACCGGAGGTCACCGCGAGCACCACGGCCAGCGGGTGGATCGCCACCGCCCGCCCCATGATCAACGGCTGCAGGACGTTGCCCTCCAGCTGCTGAACCGCGATCACCGCACCCAGGATGATCAACGCGGTGACCCAGCCGCTGTCCACCAGGGCCACCAGGATGGCCACCGCGCCGGAGAGGGTCGCGCCGACGATCGGGATGAACGCCCCCAGGAACACCAGCGCGGCCAACGCGAACGCGAACGGGATGTCGAACAGCACCAGGAAGATCCCGATGCCCACGGCATCAATGAACGCCACCAGCACGGTCGCCCGGACATAGGCGACCAGGGTCGTCCAGGCCGCGCTACCGGCGTCGTCCACCCGCCAGCGCGCGGCGACCGGGAACATGCCGACGATGAACCGCCAGATCCGCTGCCCGTCCCGGAGAAAGAAGAACGTCGAGAACAGCACCAGCAGCGCACCGGTGAACAGCTCCACGACCGTACCGGCGGTGGAGACCGCGCCGCTGGTCAACGTCTGGGTGTTCTCGGTAATCCAGTTCTGACCGGCCTCGACGTACTGGTCGAGCTGGCCGTCGTCGAGCTTCAGCGGCCCGGTGCGCAGCCACTGCTGGATCTCCCCGATGCCGCTGGACGCCTTCTCGCTCAGGTCCGGTAGTCCGGTGATGAACTCGTTGACCACCAGGGTCAGCGTGCCGACCACCCCGGCCAGCCCGGTGATCAGCACCACCGCCGTGGCCAGGGTGCGGGGCACATGGGCCCGCAGCAGCCAGCCGACCGCCGGGGCGAGCAGCGCGGCGAGCAACAACGCCACCAGCACCGGGATGATGACGATCCGGACGTTGCCGATGACCCGCAGCAACGCCCAACCGACGATGCCGATCACGATCAGCCGCCACGACCAGGCGGCGGCGATCCGGAGCGCGTGCGGCACGTCCGCGTCGTCGCGGCTCGTGGTCGACAGATGTCCGTCGCCCGGCGGCGGGGTCTCCGCGCCCGGGTCGGCACCCGCGCCGGCCAGCTCGTCGGCGGCACCGGCCGCGGCGGCCCGGCGGGACCGTTCCCGCTCCCGGGCGGCCCGCACCGACTCCCGCCCGGCCTCGTACGCCTGGCGTAGCCGCCCTCTCATCTGTTGCAGCCGGCTCAAGCGAACCCCCGGAGTCGAGTAATCGGTCCGTACACGGTATCGGGCACATGTGCGTCGTTGCTGCCGCTACCTCCCTGAACTCTCCCCGAAGTGCCCCGTACGGGCATCGGGCAACCATCCGGGTGGGGCAGCCGTCCGGGTGGGCCGGTTGCCGCCGGTGTCGGGTGCCGGACGACCCACCCGCGACCAGCCGGCACACGCACGCGGTACGGTTCGGTCGTGACCGCCGACCCACCGCACGACAACGGTTTGCCGATCCGCCTGCTGCACGACCGGGTACTGGTCAAACTCGAAGGCGGCGAGGGCGAGCGCCGCTCCACCGCCGGCATCGTGATCCCGGCCACCGCGTCGGTGGGCCGGCGACTGTCCTGGGCGACCACGGTCGGGGTCGGACCGAACGTACGCTCGATCGTCACCGGCGACCGGGTGCTGTTCGACCCGGAGGACCGCTCCGAGGTCGAGCTGCACGGCCGGGGCTACGTCCTGCTCCGCGAACGCGACGTGCACGCGGTGGCCGCCCAGCGGGTCGAGGAAGACTCCACCGGCCTGTACCTCTAGCTGAGGTCATGTGACGGGACCGATGACCGAACCGGTCCCGCATCGCTTCCCGGTCGACGTGCTCGTGTTCCTGTAGCACGACGGTCGAAAAACTTGCTGACCGAATGGGCCGACGGGATCTATATGTCCGACATATAGGCACGCCCAGCGGCATGGTCAACACCGAATGGTACGCGGTCACCGTCGCCTGTGATGTTCGCTAGGAGATCTTGATCGGGGCTTACTCCACTGCATGCATTCATCGACATCATCTACGCCGCGACACACTACGAATTCCGACGACGCGCCGAGCTGTTGCAACCTTGGGCTAGAATATAAAATATGGACCCCGCAGTTATCGCAGTCGCAGGCACTCTTGCAGGCGTGATAGCTACATCTTTGACATCGTTGGCCTCAGCACTTCTGCTGCAACGAAATCAAAGGGACGTAATGCGCGAACAGTTGGCCCGAAATGATCTACGTCAGCACCGAGAGGAGCTGCGCGCGGAGTTCATCAAGTACCTGGAATCTTACGATGCAGCATTCATGAAGACCACATACGCCCTGACGGCAAGCAGAAGTGCCACGCAGGACCCCGACATTTTCTGGTGGGAATATGCAGGTGAGGAGATGCGAAAGCTTCAGCATTCATACTTAGCTGTATGCATCACGGGAAATTCAGATGTACGGCAGGCCGCAAGAGATTGCTTGGGCAGCATATGGACACTTGGCAGGACGGCATCCACCGGCGACCGCACCGAATATGAGCAGACAAAGGAAGAGTCCAGGGAGCCAAGAGATCGACTGCGCTCCAAGATGCGCGAGCAGCTCAACATCCATTGATCACTGTTTCCCCAACGCTAGAATCGCGGCCGGAATCACTGACCCTTACCGCAGCCAAGCTATTCTTTTCCAGACCGAGGAATCGCTTACCGGCTAGCTCGGCCCGCTTTACGCTACACCAGGATTGGCGCACTGGCGCAGCGCCGCCCGGACCGCCAACAGGAAAGTGCTATCTCACGGACATCATCGGCGAGCGCAAGCCAGGCGCACGACCTGAGCCCGCTGAGCGGGTATCGTCTTATGTGCGGTTGGAGGCGGTGCCATCGAGCCGACTGCCGTCTCCAGATCCACCGCATGGGAGCCGTGATCATGATCATTGTCGATCCCTGTTGGCCGACCACTCTGCGGTCGCTGCGGCAAGCCGCTGGGCTGTCCTACCGAGGGCTGGGCCGCCAGGTCGCGTACTCGGCGAGCTATCTGTGTGAGCTTGAGGCGGGTCGCAAGACGCCGACCGTCTCGGTAGCCGAGCATCTGGACGCGGCGTTGGGGGCAGCTGGCAAACTCGCTGGTCTCGTTGTCGATGATGCCGCCGGCCTTGATGGTGATCAGCGTTCTCGCCTCGCTACCGGCGACACGAGCAGCGCTGCTGTTGACGCCCTCGCGGTGATTCTGGCTCAGCACCGCCGGCTCGAGGACGCAGTAGGATCAGCTGCGGTAGTCGATGCGGCTGCCGCGCAGTTGGCCACCATGGAGCGGTTGGTGGCTACCGCCGCAGGGGCCGGGCAAGCTCAGCTGCAGCACCTCTACGGGCAGTCGGCGCAGCTCGTGGGGTGGCTGCAGATGACCCTCGGCCAGTACGGGGCTGCTCGCCGCACCCTCGCCCGAGCGGAGGCGGCTGCTAGAGCGGCCGGCGATGTGGACCTGATTGCTCTCGTGGTCAGCTTCCGAGGGCACCTTGCAGAGCTGTGCGGGCGACCGACGGAGGCCGCGGAGTTGTCCCGAGCGGCGCTCGCCGGCGGTTCCAAGGTCTACATCGGCGAGCGGGTATACGACACGTTGCAGTTAGCGCGCGCGGTAGCCCATGTGGATGATCGCCGGGCGGCGACCGAAACAATCCGCGAGGCTGACCAACTGGCCGCAGAGTTCGATGCCATCGGCAGCAATCCTCCACCCTGGCACTACTACCGGTCCGCCGCCTTCCTGACGATGGAGCGTGGACTCGTACACGCCATCCACGCCAGCACCGATCGCCGGGCAGCCGATGCCGCGATCAGCGACCTGACCGCTGGCCTTGCCGCCCTTCCCGATGTGCAGCGGCACGCCGAATGGGCCGGCGACTACCTTCTCGCGCTTGCCGACGTGCATGCGGCGGTCGGGGATCAGAACGCGAGCACTCAGACGCTCGAAGAGGTCCAGACGGTTGCCGATGCCACCGGATCGGCCCGGCTGCGGCGAGCTGTTCGCAAGCGGCCAGCGAACGGCTGAACAGTAGACCTCACCGCACGTTGCCGCCAGGCTACTCGTAGAGGTTGAGTGGCGCCTGATACACGAGTTTCCAACGGCATGTGCAGGACTGCGAGACCTCGCTTAGCTGGGCCCGATGTCTTCCCGTGATCGCCCTTTCGCGCGTCGGGCCCGTCTACGGCGGCGGCCCGGGGTCGACACGGAGAGCCACCTCGGGTCGCCGCCCTCCACACTCGTCGAGGGGGACGCCTGTGTTCGGGAAGTGGTTTCAGCGTGCGGACATACCGGTCGATGTGGTTTATCCGGTGCCGGGTCGGCGGCGGTACGCCGACCGTACGGTGCCGCCGCCGGACCGGCGGCCGGCGACCCGGACCGACCGCGCCGAGCGGCGGGGCGGTAACGCCGGCCGGCACTACCTGCGGTGAAGAAGCACCGGGCCGGCGGTGAGCCGGTGCACGAGCCGGTGCGTCCGTCGTGGTGCTGCGCGGTGTGCCCGGAGGGGACGCCGTGGCCGTGCCCACCCGGCCGGACGCAGTTGGCGGAGGCGTACGTCGGTGAGCCGCTGGCGCTGTCGATCGACGTAGGCGACCTGCTGACGGTCGCCGCCGAGGAGGCCGGGATCACCGACCCGGCCGAGTTGTACGAACGCTTCGTGTCGTGGACGTGGATCGACGGCAGCCCTCGGTGACTGTGGCGGTCGGGCGGCGGGTTGCCCTGTGGCGGGTACGGCGGCGGATGACCCAGCAGGTGCTCGCCGACCGGATCGGCCGGTCGAAGAGCTGGGTGGAGAAGGTCGAGCGCGGGGTCCGCACCCTGGACCGGTTCTCGCTGATCCAGCAGGTCGCCGACGTGCTGCGGGTCGACCCGACGGAGTTGCTGGGCGACACCGGCCAGCCGCAGTCCGGCGGCCCGGTGGCCGGTGTCGACGCGGTCCGGGCGGCCCTGGCGCGATATGAGGTGTTCGCTGCCGGCCCGGCCGGGCCGGCACCCGATGCCGGGGAGGTGTCGCAGCGGGTGGAGCATGCCTGGTCGACGTACCGGCACGGGGACCATCCCCGGCTGCTGCGGACGGTGCCGGAGCTGCTGGACGCCGCACGGCGGCTGCACACCGCACGGCCGGGACACGGGACGGAGCCGCTGGTGCGGGCGTACCGGGTCACCGCGCTCGTGCTGGTCAAAGTCGGCGAGGCGGAGCTGGCCTGGCTGACCGCCGACCGGGCACTCGCCACGGCGGGCAGCGATCCGCTACTGGCCGGGTCGGCGGCGGCGCCGCTCGCGCAGGCGCTGCGCGGGCTGGGCCAGGGCCGGCTGGCGATGACCACAGCGGTCGCCGCCGCCGACCGGGTCGCCGCGTCGAGTGGTGGAGCCGCGTCGACGCAGTGCCGGACGGTGTACGGGACGTTGCTGCTGCAGGCCGGGTTGGCCGCCGCCGGCTGCGGCGAAACACAAAGTGTCGGTGAACTCCTCGGCCGGGCTACCGACGTCGCCGGGCGAGTTGGCGACGGGCAGGACTACCGGACGGCGAGCTTCGGCCCGGCGGCCGTCGAACTGGCGCACATCGTGGCGGCGGTGGAGTCCGGCGACGCCCGGCAGGCGGTACGCCGACACGAGACAGCCACCCGGCGGCAGACGTGGCGCGGACTGCCCGCCGAACACCGGGCGGCATACCTGGTGGACGCCGCACGCGCACACCTCGACGTCGGCGACTTCGCGGCGGCGGGACGGTGGCTCGTCGAGGCGGACCGCGTCGCACCGGCTGAGATCCGCTGCCGGCCTTCCGCCCGTACCGTCGTGGCCGAGATCGCCCGGTGCGGACCGCAGGTTGCCGGCGTCGCCCGGCTGGCCACGGCGCTCGGGCTGACCCGCTGCTGATCTCCCGCTAGCCCGGAGGCGGGCCGTAGCCGGACGGCGGTGGGCTGTCGTGGCCGGGCCGGACCTGATACCCGGACGGCGGACCGTAGCCCGGGGGCGGCGCGCCATAGCCCGGCGGTGGCGGTGGACCGTAGCCAAGCGGCGGAGAGCCGTAGCCAGAGGGCGGGCCGTAACCAGGTGGCGGGGGGCCGTAGCCGGCAAACGGGGGTGGGCCGTAGCCGGGCGGGGTGCCCGGCCCGGCACCGGGCCAACCCGGGTAGCCGGCGAACGTCGGTGGCGGAGGCGGCGGTGGCGCGGTGAGCACCACCGGGATCGGCACCACCGGCTCATCCGGCGCGGGCACCTGCCGCTGGCTGCCGTCCGGGAAGGCGATCTGGTAGTCCACCCCGTTCCACAGCGCGTGCGGCGCCTGCGGGTCCCGGCCGACGAACGCCTGCCGGTAGCCGGCCAGCGCGGTCAGCAGCCGCTGCTCCTCCTTGGCGTGCCGGGCCAGCTCCTTCGGTTTGCTCTCCAGGCCGCGCAGCAGCCCGTCGCGCAGCAGGGCCAGCTTGGTGGCGGCGGCCTGGAAGTCGCGCATCGCCCGTACGCCCGGCTCGCCGGCCACCCGGCTGGCCCAGCGGCGCGCCGAGTGCCGCCGGCCCAGGCTGCCCAGCGCCGCCACCTCCGGCGGGGTGAACCAGCCGGCCCGGACGTAGTCGGGCAGCACCCGCTCGGTCAGCCGCCCTTCCCAGCTGCGCAGCCACACCGCCAGGCCGACCATGCCGAAGAAGATCGGCACCATCAGCCCGATGTAGCCGTACAGCAGGATCAGGGTCTGGCCGGTCGCCTCGACCAGCGTCGGGATCAGGTTCCAGGCCCCGTGCAGCATCATCGCCAGCAGCAGCCCGGCGGTCGGCGCGAGCACCCGGATCCGGCGGTCGGCGGTACGGGCGGCGATGCCCAGCCCCACACCGGCCATCGAGGTGAACAGCGGGTGGGCGAAGCCGGTGAACAGGATCCGGACGATGAAGATGGCGAAGACGTTCTGCGCACCGGTCGCCGGGCCGTACTGGTCGGCGCCGGCCGCGTAGCCGTAACCGCCCAGGTAGAGGATGTTCTCCACCATCGCGAACCCGATCGCCGACATGCCACAGTAGACGATACCGTCGGTGATGCCGGACCATTCGCGGCGGCGGGTCAGCAGCAGCAGGATCGGCCCGAGGGTCTTGGTCAGCTCCTCGATGAACGGTGCCACCAGCACCGCCACCAACGCTTCCGAGTAGCCCAGGTTGTAGAGCAGATCCGCCGAGAAGTTGTTCACGTTCAGTGATGCGTAGGTGGAGACGAACGCACCCCAGGCGAAGCAGAAGGCGAGGTAGCGCACCGGCTCCGGCTCGTACCGGTCCAGCCACAGGAAACAGGCGACCAGCACCGGTACGGGCAGCACCGCCGCGATGACGCCGACGGTCAACGCGACCGGGCCGAGCGCGGTGCCGAGGTAGACCAGGATGGCGACGCCGCAGCCGGCGATCAGCACCACGATGCCGGCCAACGCCAGCCAGCGCAGCCAGACGCTACGCCGCAGCCGCCCCGCCGGCACCACCCCGTCCGCCGGCTCCGTCGGGGCGGCGGCCGGGGACACCGGCTCCGCCGACGTCTCCGGAGCTGGCTGCTCGGGCAGAGACACCGCATCCACCGGTTCGGTCGGATCGCTCGAATCCGCCGCAGGGCGGGAGCCGGATGGACCACCGGGGACAGTGTCGGACATTGGGCTAGCGTAGCCAGCTCCGACCAACGGCGGGCAGCGTGTCGCCCGGCCGGTCATTCCGGGCCGTCGCGCCCGAACGCCTCACTGACCATCTCCTCGACCGTGCCAGCCTCGATCCCGCTGGCCCGGACCAGGTCGCTCGCGGTAGCCCTGACCTGGGCTACCACCACGCTGCCGTTGAACCCCACCCCGGCGTCGTACGCCACACCGGCGCACCGGGCGGCGTCCAGCGCCCGCCGCCGGGTGCGCACCGGGTCGGTACCCGCGTCGAGTTCGTGGCGCAGGATGCGCACCGCGTCGCCGAGGTGACAGACCGCCTCCGCCAGGGCGGACGGCACCGGCTCGTCCTCCGTCAGCAGGGAGACCACCCGCCGGGTGAGCACCCGTGAGTTGCGCAGCCCTCGGGTGACGTACTCGGCGCTCTCGGCGTACTGGGCCAGCGGGCCGCGGGCCCGCCAGCGCGCCGGCGCCAGGACCGCCGTCTCGTGTCCCGCCTCGACCGCCTCCCGGAACTCGGACAACTCCTTCTCCGCATCGTGCAGCCGCTTCGATGCGGCCTCGGCCCGGCGGCGGTCCCGCCCAGCCAACGCCTTGCCGCTGAGGATCAGCATGTCGGACAGGACGTCCAGCGCCGGATCGGCGGCCCGGCGCACGATGACCAGCGGGTTGAGCGGCAGCAGCAGAATCAGCACCACCAGCCCGACCAATCCGCCGACCAGGGCGTCGATGAACCGGTCGGGGTAGAGGTTCTCCGACTGCGACGTCAGGGTGGCGACCAGCACTCCGGACGACGCGGCCTGGGTGACCAGGGCCGCGCCGCTGCCCAGGAAGACAGCGACCATCACCGCGAGCGGCACGATCAGCAGCAACTGCCAGGTGCCGGTGCCGATGGTGATGACGATCAGGTCGCCGATGGCGATCCCGACCGCGACCCCGACCACCAGTTCGGCGGCGCGTTTGAGCCGTTGCCCGATCGAGGCGCTGAGGATGATCACCGCCGCGATCGGGGCGAAGAAGGGCACCGGGTGGCCGATCACCCGGCGGGCGATGAACCAGGCGAGCGCCGCCGCCAGGCCGGCCTGCAGGGCGAGTACGAGGTTGGCGCGGACCCGGTCCGACCGTTCCCGCAACTCGGTTCCGACCCGGCTGCGGGTCAGCGTGAGCAGCCCGGTGAGACGGGGTGCCGCCGCCGCACGTGGTGGCTTCCCGACGTCGGCCATGCGGGCAGCGTACCGAGCAGTTTGCGGCTTAAGGCGGTATTGCCCATCCGGTCACGCCCGAGGTGGCCGGTCCGGTGCCGCGCTGGCTAGCCTGCGAAGATGTCCGACCTCATCGAGGCCCTCCGCACCGAGCTGCCCGACGCCGCAGTGCTCACCGACCCCGACCTGCTGCGCGGCCACCAGCGCGACGAGGCCGACCTGTGCGCCGCCGGCACCCCGGCCGTCGTGGTCCGACCCCGCAGGACCGCCGAGGTGGTCGCCACCGTCAAGGTCGCCGCGCGGTACGGCGTACCGGTGGTGCCGCAGGGTGCCCGGACCGGGCTGGCCGGCGCGGCGAACGCGGTCGACGGCGCGGTGGTGCTCTCCACCGCCGCGATGGACCGGATCGTCGACGTCGACCCGGTCAACCGCACCGCCGTCGTCCAGCCCGGCGTGGTCAATGCCACCCTTGCCGCCGAGGTGGGCCGGCACGGGCTGCGCTACCCGCCGGACCCCGGCTCGTGGGAGTCGTCCACCATCGGCGGCAACGTGGCCACCAACGCCGGCGGCATGTGCTGCGTCAAGTACGGCGTGACCGGCGAATACGTCATCGGGCTCGAAGTGGTGCTGGCCAGCGGCGAGGTGCTGCGCACCGGCCGGCGTACCGCCAAGGGGGTCGCCGGCTACGACCTGACCCGGCTGTTCGTCGGCTCCGAAGGCACCCTCGGGGTGATCACCGAGGTGACCGTCGCGTTGCGGCCGGCCGCCGACACCTCGCTCACCCTAGTCGCCGTCTTCGACTCCACCGCCGCAGCCGGCACCGCCGTCGCCGGCATCGCCTCCGGCGGACTCAGCCCCAGCCTGCTGGAACTGCTGGACCGTACCCATCTGCAGGCGATCGAGGCGTACCGGCCGATGGGGTTACGCACCGACGCGGCCGCGCTGCTGCTCGCCTCGGTCGACACCGGCACCGCCGCCGGCACCGACCTGGACCGGATCGCGCAGGTGTGCACCGCCGCCGGCGCAGCCGAGGTGTACGCCGCCAGCGACGCGGTCGAGGGCGCCGCCCTGCTGCAGGCCCGCCGGCTGGCCCACCCGGCGATGGAACGCCTCGCCGCGCAGACCTTCCCCGCCGGCAACGGCGGGCTGATCATCGACGACGTGGCGGTGCCCCGCTCGACGCTGGCCCGGATGCTCGACGGCGTCGAGGCGATCGCCGCCGAACACGCCGTACCGATCGGCGTCGTCGGGCACGCCGGCGACGGCAACCTGCACCCCAACATCGTGGTCGACCGGGCCGACCCGGACAGCCTGGCGCGCGGCCGGGCGGCGTTCGACGCGATCATGCGGCTCGGGCTCGACCTGGGCGGCACCTGCACCGGCGAGCACGGCGTCGGCCTGCTCAAACGCGACTGGCTGGCCGAGGAGATCGGCCCGGTCGGCATGCGGGTGCACCGCGCCGTCAAACAGGCGCTGGACCCGACGAATCTGCTGAACCCCGGCAAACTGCTCTGGCCTTCAGCCGGCTAGCGATGTTCAGCCGGCCAGCCGGATGTTCAGCCGGCGGTGACGTCGGAGTCGGTCGGCCAGTCCACGCCCCGGTCGGCCGCGAAACCACGGACGTCCGCCGCACCGAGCCGCGCCGCGTCGGCCGTCGCGTCGTCCGGCATCCGCTGCGACTGCAGCTCCGCCGCCACCCGGGCCCGGTAGTGCTCCACCTCACGGGCCCGCACCGCGTCGTCCCAGCCGAGCACCCGGCCCATCACCTCGGCGGCGTGCCCGGCCGACTCGTTGCCCCGGTGCGGCGTCTCGATCGAGATGCGGGTCCGCCGGGTCAGCACATCGTCCAGATGCAGCGCGCCCTCGGCGCGGGCCGCGTACGCGATCTCGGCAGCCAGGTACTCCGGTGCGCCGGGCACCGGACTGGCCAGCAACGGATCGTCGCCGATCAACGCCAGCAGCTCCACCGCCAGGGTGCCGTACCGCTCCAGCAGATGCTCCAGCACCCCGACCGGGACGCCATGCCGGCGGGCCACGTCAGCCCGGTCCCGCCACATCGCGGGGAACCCGTCGGCACCGAGCAGCGGCAGGTCGGCGGTCCGCGACGGCCGGTTCACCCCGAGCCGGGCCGCCGCCCGGTCCACCACGTCCGCGGCCATCACCCGGTACGTCGTGTACTTGCCACCGGCCACCAGCAGCAGACCCAGCATCGGCTCCACCACGGCGTGCTCCCGGGACAGCCGCGACGTCGAGTCCGCCTCACCGGACAGCAGCGGCCGCAGCCCGGCGTACACCCCTTCGATGTCGCGCGGCGTCAACGGCCGGTCCAGCACCGTGTTCACCTGGTCGAGCAGGTAGCCGATGTCGCGCTCGGAGGCGGCCGGGTGGGCGCGGTCGAGCCGCCAGTCGGTGTCCGTGGTGCCGATGATCCAGTGCCCGCCCCAGGGCAGCACGAACAGCACCGAGGTGGCGGTACGCAGGATCAGCCCGGCCTCACCGGTGATCGCCGACCGGGGCACCACCAGATGCACGCCCTTCGACGCGCGTACCCGCAGGCCGGGCCGGACCCCGACGTCGCCGAGCATCCGCGACACGTCGTCGCTCCACACGCCGGTGGCCGCGATCACGGTACGGGCGCGTACCTCGAACTCGGCGTCCGGATCGCCGGGCCGGGCCTCCATGTCCCGGACCCGCACCCCGGTCACCTCGCGGGCCTGGCGCAGCAGGCCGACGGCGCGGGCGCTGGTCACCACGGCCGCGCCGAGGCTGGCCGCGGTCCGCGCCAGGGTGACCACCAGCCGGGCGTCGTCGACCTGACCGTCGTGGTAGCGGATGGCGCCGGCGACGACGTCCGACCGCAGGCTGGGGAAGAGCCGCCGGGTGCCTTCGCGGGACAGGTGCCGGTGCAGCGGCATCCCCCGGCCGCCGCCAAACACCCCGGCGAACGCGTCGTACGCGGCGACCCCGGTGCCGTAGTAGGCCCGCCGCCAGAGCCGGCCGGGCAGCGCCCGTGGCCCGCTGGCGCCACCCTGCGGCAGCGGAACCAGGATCGGCACCGGCCGGACCAGGTGCGGGGCGATCCGGGTGGCCAGCAGCCCACGCTCGGTCAACGCCTCGTGCACCAGCCCGAACTCGAGCTGCTCCAGATAGCGCAGCCCGCCGTGGATCAGTTTGCTGGACCGGCTGGACGTGCCGGCGGCGTAGTCGCGGGCCTCGACCAGCGCCACCTTGAGACCGCGCGACGCGGCGTCGAGGGCGGCGCCGACGCCGGTCACCCCACCCCCGATCACCAGTACGTCGAACCGCTCGCCACGTAGGCGGCGCAGATCGGCGGCGCGGCGGGTCACGGACAGTTGGCCGGCGGCGTACCGGGAGACGGCAGGGTCACGCACCTCTCCACCGTATCCGGCCGCCTAGGGTGACGGACATGACGCAGCCGCCCGGTCATCCCGGCTACCCGTACCCCGGTCAGCCCTACCCGATGCAGCCGCCGTACCCGATGCAGCCGTCCGCCGCCGCCGGGCCGCCGCCGGCCAGCGTGTGGCCGACGGTCGCCGCGGTGGCGATCGCGATCTGGTCGGTCGGTGTAACGGTGTTCGCGCAGGCCGGCGGCTGGCTGACCGACCAGGTCCTGCAGGCCAGTGGGCTGCCCACCCCGGCGGTGGTCTGGCCACTGATCGCGTTCGGCAACGCACTGCTGGTCGGCGTACCCACCATGCTGCTGGCGCTGGTGCCCCGGTCACCGGCGGTACGGGCGACCGGCCGGGCCTGGCTGGTCGCCGCGTTCGCCCTCGGCGGTTTCGGGCTGCTGCGGGCCGTACCGACCGTCCACCATGAGCTGTACCTGGCAACGCTCACCGTGCTCGCCGCCGGCGGCGCCGCCGGGCTGCGGGCGCTACGGCGCCGGGCCGAACCGAGCGAGGCCGAACCAGGTCCGGCCGAACCAGGTCCGGCCGAACCAGGTCAGCTTCAGTCAGCTCAGGCCGAGCCAGCTCACGCTCAGTCCGGCAAGGCGGACCGGATGGTCGCTGTCCTGCTCGCCGTCGCGGCCGGGCTGGTCATGCTGCTGCCCTGGTGGTGGGTCGGCGCGCTGGGCGGCGCGGTGGAGACGGCACTCGCCGTCGCCGCAGCGGCCGCGATCGGCTGGTACGCCGCCGAACTGCTGCCCCGCCGGTTCTGGACGGCGATCGGTGCCGGCCCGCAGGGGCGCTCGGCGGTGCGCACCATCCTGCTCGGCGGGACGGTCGCCGGGGTCGGGCTGCTGCTGCTCGCCGCCGGCATCGGCCAACCCGGCGGGCACCTGGCCGCGATCCTGGTGCTGCCGCCGATCGGGTACGCGGCAGCGGCGATCGGCTGGGCCGCCGACCGGTCCAGCGCGCCGGTCGGCGTACTGGCCGGGCTGTCCGCCGCCGGACCGCTGGCCCTGCTCGACCCGGAAGAGGTCTCGCTGCTCCTGGCCATCGGCCGTGACGTGCCGTTCTGGGCGGCGGTCGGTGCCGGCGTCGGGCTGGCGCTGGCGCTCGCGTTGGGTGTCGGCCTCGGCTTCGGTCTCGGTTGGCGGCGGGCGGGTCGACCACCACGGCTGGCGGGTCGACCGCTGCGGTGGGTGGCGGTGGCCACCGTCGCGGTGCTGGCGGTGGCCGGTGCCGCCGTGCACCTCGCCGTCGGGCAGCCGGGACTGCACGGCGAACGGCTGTTCGTGGTGCTGCGGGAGCAGGCCGACCTGTCCGACGTGCCGCGCGGCACCGGACCGCAGGCCCGCGACGAACGGGTCCGTACGGTCTTTCAACGGCTGGTCGACACCGCCGAGGCCAGCCAGGCCGACCTGCGCGACGATCTGGACGGGTGGGGGCTGTCCTACACGCCGTACTACCTGGTCAACGCGATAGAGGTGGACGCCGGGCCGGCGCTGCGGCCCTGGCTGACCCGGCGGGACGACGTCGACCGGGTGCTGATCAGTCAGCAGCTGCGGCCGCTGCCGGCCACGGTCGAGCCCGAACGGGGCGACCAGCCCGCTCCGCGTACCCCGCCGTGGAACATCACCATGCTCGGTGCCGAACGGGTCTGGACGGAGCTTGGTGTCGAGGGCGCCGGCATCGTGGTCGGCGCCTCGGACTCCGGGGTGGACGGCGACCACCCGGCGCTCGCGGACGGGTTCCGGGGCGGCGGCGACTCCTGGTTCGACCCGTGGAACGGCACCGGTACGCCGACCGACAACAACGGGCACGGCACCCACACGCTCGGCTCGGCTGTCGGCGACACCTCGATCGGGGTCGCGCCGGGCGCGTCCTGGGTCGGCTGTGTCAACCTGGACCGCAACCTCGGCAACCCGGCACGCTACCTGGACTGCCTGCAGTTCATGCTGGCCCCATTCCCGACCGGGGGCGACCCGTTCGCCGACGGGCGACCGGAGCGCGCCCCGCACGTGCTGACCAACTCCTGGGGCTGCCCGGAGCTGGAAGGCTGTGACCTGGGTTCGTTGCGGCCGGCCACCGAGGCGCTGGCCGCCGCCGGGCTGATGATGGTGGCCGCCGCCGGCAACACCGGCCCGTTCTGCAGCTCGGTCGACGACCCACCGGCCCCGTACACCGATGTGCTGACCGTCGGCGCGGTGGACGCCGACCGGGAGGTCACCGACTTCTCCAGCCGGGGCCCGGCACCGGACGGCACCGTCAAGCCGGACCTGGTGGCGCCGGGCGCCGACGTCCTGTCGGCGATGCCGGGCGGCGGGTACGCGGCGCTGGACGGTACGTCGATGGCGACCCCGCAGGTGGCCGGGGTGGTGGCGCTGCTGTGGTCGGCGCAACCGGAGCTGATCGGTGATCTGGACGGCACGGCGCGGATCCTGCGGCAGACCGCCGCCGAGGCCGGCACCGGGGGCGGTGACACCTGCGGTGACCCGGCGAACCTCACCGGCGCCGGCCTGGTCGACGCGTACGCGGCGGTGCAGGCCGCCCGGTCCAACGCCTGATCGGCGCTCGGCCGGTCTGCGCACCGGTCGGCTGACCGGCGGGAGCAGAGACGCCGCAGGGCGGTTACCGGGAAGCTGCCCGGTAACCGCCCTGCGGTCTTGTCGCTACCTTCTTGTCGCTACTGCGGCGTGGCTGGACTCAGAAGTCCATCTCGCCGCCGCCCGGCGCACCCGCCGGAGCCGGGGTCTTCTCCGGCTTGTCCGCCACCACGGCCTCGGTGGTCAGGAACAGCGCCGCGATCGACGAGGCGTTCTGCAGCGCCGACCGGGTCACCTTGGCCGGGTCGATGATGCCCGCCTGCAGCAGGTCCACGTAGTCGCCGTTGGCGGCGTTGAGGCCGTGGCCGGCCTCCAGGTTGCGGACCTTCTCCACCACGACGCCGCCTTCGAGGCCGGCGTTGACGGCGATCTGCCGCAGCGGGGCGTCCAGCGCGATCTTCACGATCTGCGCGCCGGTCGCCTCGTCGCCGACCAGGTCGAGCTTGTCGAAGGCGGTCTTGCCGGCCTGCACCAGGGCGACGCCACCACCAGGGACGATGCCCTCCTCGACGGCTGCCTTGGCGTTGCGCACCGCGTCCTCGATGCGGTGCTTGCGCTCCTTGAGCTCCACCTCGGTGGCCGCGCCGACCTTGATCACCGCGACGCCACCGGCCAGCTTGGCCAGCCGCTCCTGCAGCTTCTCACGGTCGTAGTCGGAGTCGCTCTTCTCGATCTCGGCCCGGATCTGGTTGACCCGGCCCTGGATCTGCTCGGCGTCGCCGGCACCGTCGACGACCGTGGTCTCGTCCTTGGTCACCTGGACCTTGCGGGCCCGGCCCAGCATGTCGATGGTCACCGCGTCGAGCTTCAGGCCGAGCTCCTCGCTGACGACCTGGCCGCCGGTGAGGATCGAGATGTCGGTCAGCATCGCCTTGCGGCGGTCACCGAAGCCGGGAGCCTTGACGGCAACCGACTTGAAGGTGCCGCGCACCTTGTTGACGATCAGGGTGGCCAGCGCCTCGCCCTCGACGTCCTCGGCGATGATCAGCAGCGGCTTGCCCGACTGCATGATCTTCTCCAGGATCGGGAGCAGATCCTTGACCGAGGAGATCTTGCTGTTGACGATCAGGATGTAGGGGTCGTCGAGGACGGCCTCCATCCGCTCCGGGTCGGTCCAGAAGTAGGGCGAGATGTAGCCCTTGTCGAAGCGCATACCCTCGGTGAGCTCGAGCTCCAGGCCGAAGGTGTTGCTCTCCTCGACGGTGATGACGCCTTCCTTGCCGACCTTGTCCATCGCCTCGGCGATGATCTCGCCGACGCTGGAGTCACCGGCGGAGATCGACGCGGTGGACGCGATCTGCTCCTTGGTCTCCACGTCCTTGGCGAGCTTGCTCAGCTCCTCCGCGACGCTGGACACGGCGGCCTCGATGCCCCGCTTCAGGGCCATCGGGTTCGCGCCGGCCGCGACGTTGCGCAGGCCCTCGCGGACCAGGGCCTGGGCCAGGACGGTCGCCGTCGTCGTGCCGTCACCGGCCACGTCGTCGGTCTTCTTGGCGACCTCCTTGACCAGCTCGGCGCCGATCTTCTCGTACGGGTCCTCGAGCTCGATCTCCTTGGCGATGCTCACACCATCGTTGGTGATGGTGGGGGCGCCCCACTTCTTTTCGAGCACGACGTTGCGGCCCTTCGGGCCCAGCGTCACCTTGACGGCGTCGGCGAGGGTGTTCATACCCCGCTCGAGACCGCGGCGCGCCTCTTCGTCGAACGCGATCATCTTGGCCATACGGCGTTGTCCTCCTGGACGCTCGCAGCACCGGAGCCGGTCAGCTCCGCCATGCCGCCTGCTCTACGCACCTTCGGACGTCGCTACCTGACGACAGTGACGTCCGCCGGCCGGGCCGGATAGCCCGCGACGACCGGCCATCTCCGCCACCCCGCGAAGCGGGACGACGGCGGTGGCCCCACCGCCCCGACCTTTGGCACTCCCGGTTGGCGAGTGCCAATCCTTGTTTAGCACTCTCCCCTGTCGAGTGCAAGCGAACAGCAACTTGCCGGCCCGACGTACCCCTTCGGGCCGCACGGCCGCCGACAGCGGTCGCGGTCAGGATCAGGTGAGCAGGATCGCCGGGCGGCGAGACGATGAAAGGCGCCGGCTCCACCAGGAGAACCGACGCCTTGCGGGTACGCAGACTGTGTCGACTAGGCGATGACCCGGACCCTCTCCGCCTGAGGACCCTTCTGCCCCTGAGCGATCTCGAACTCGACGCGCTGCCCGTCGTCGAGCGCCTTGTAGCCGTCCATCTCGATCGCGGAGAAGTGGACGAAGACGTCCTGCCCCCCGTCGACCGCGATGAAACCGTAGCCCTTCTCGCTGTTGAACCACTTCACGGTGCCCTGCGCCACGGTGCACTTCCTCACTTCTGTCGTGCCGGGCCTCTGCCGGCCCTCTGGTCGGCGCGTTCGCCGACCGAAGCCACCGATCGGGACTCCAGTGCGGGTGCCCGAGTACAGCAGCCGAAATCGCACGCTACACGAGGTCCGACGGCACCGCACTACCCCAAAAGGGGACATTAACCCCCAGTCAAGTCTCTCTGGCACCACATTTCGTTGACCACGTGTGTCCCGTACACCGCAGAACGTGAAGTCCGGACGGCATCGCGCGCCTGGCAGCCGGGCCGTCCGACGGCCGGACCGCACCGCGCCCCGACATGACCGCGCCCGCCAACGCCACCCGGTGGCCGCCGCCGTCGGGCTACTCATCGTGCTGTCGGCGTTCACCGGCGGCCTGCCCGGGGACGCCGGCAAACCACCGCCGCGCGAGCCGGGCTGGACCGTCGCCGACCAGGACCACGACCATCAGCGCAGCGTGTTGCTGCGCGCCGGGCCGGTGCCGACACCGACCGACGGATTCTTCTCCTGGGCGGCGCTGAACCGGCGTACCGGGCTGATCACCGGGTCACCGAACTTCACCGCACAGAGCGACACCATGTCGTTGATCAAGGTGTGGTTGGCCGCCGACGACCTGCGCCGCGCCGACGAACAGGGCCACATGCTCCGGACACCTCAGCTCGCCCAGCTGTCGTCGATCATCCGGGACAGCGACAATCCCGGCGCGGACGCCACCTACGACCGGGTCGGTGGCCAGGAGTCCATCGAGCGGATGGTACGGATCTGCGGACTGACCGACTCGGCCCCGGAGCGCGACCGGTGGAGCAACACGATCGTCTCCGCCCGCGATGTGACCAGGCTGGGGCGCTGCCTCGCCGACGGGCGGGCGGCCGGGCCGCAGTGGACACCGTGGCTGCTGTCCGAGATGCGCGCCGTCCGCGGTGCGGGCGACTTCGGCCCGCGGGACGCGCTCACCGCCGAGTACGCGGCCACCATCGCGATCAAGAATGGCTGGCTGCTGCGCGACGAGGACGGGCTCTGGCACGTCAGCTGCCTCGCGATCGGGGAGACCTGGGTGATCGGCGCGCTGGCCCGCTACCCCGGGCGGCACGGGCTCGACCACGGCATCGACTACTGCCGGCAACTCGGCACCGCCCTGCTGCTGGTGGCGTGACCCCGTTGCCGGCGAGGGCATGACCGTGGCGGCTGGTGGCGTGACCGGTACGGGCCGGGCCGAAGGCGGGATTCCGGTTGTCCGCCGGGCCGCGCCGGGCAAGCATGCCGGCATGGGAACTGGGACCGACACCGACCACGTCGTACCGCCGGTAGCCGCAGTCCGGCGGATCCGGGCCGACGACGCCGCCCGGATGCGCGCGCTGCGGCTGGAGATGCTCGCCGATTCGCCGCTGGCGTTCATCGAACGGCTCGCCGACGCGGCGGCCCGCCCGCTGCACGAGTACGCCGAGCGGGCAGCCCGGTCCGCCGTCGGTGACCTGATCGCCCAGTTCGTGGCCGAGACCGGACCGACATCGTTCGTGGCGCACGCGGGAGCACACGTCTGGCGCGACGACCCGTCGGTGTCCGTCCTGTTCGCCGTCTACATCAGCCCGGCCTGGCGCGGCCGGAGCCTGCTCGCCGAACTGGTAGACGCGGTCGCTGCCTGGTCACGTGCGGCCGGGCGGCCGGAGCTGCTGCTGGAGGTGGTGGTCGGCAACGACCGGGCGGTACGGGCGTACCAGCGGCTCGGCTTCGCCGACACCGGCGTACGCCTGCCGCACCCGACCCGGCCGGACCTGACCGAGTTGCAGATGCGCCGGCCGGCGTGACCGGCGGGCCGGCACGGGAGCCGACCCGACACCGGGCCGGCACGGGAGCCGACCCGGCTCCCGTGCTGCGCCGGGTCAGACGTGCCGGCGGGACTGGACGATCCGGAACCGGCCGGCGACGTACGCGCCGTCGGTCAACGCCGAGTTCGCCGCGGCGTTGGCACCGCTGGCGTGGAAGTCGGAGAAGGCCGCCGACTGGTTGACGAACACGCCGCCGGTGAGGTTCGCCGACAGGTGCACACCGACGTCCAGCGCGGCGGTCTCCACGTCGGCGAGCACCCGCTGGTCGGTCGAGTAGACGCCGGCGGTGAGCGCACCCCGGGCTGCGACCGTACGTCGGAAGATCTCGACGCTGTGCGCGGTGGACGCGGTGGCGACGACGAAGGTGACCGGCCCGAACCACTCCCGGCCGTAGACGTCGTCGGCGTCCGCGTCGAGCTTGACGACCAGCGGGGTACGCACCACCGCGTTCGGGTAGGCCGGGTGGCTGATCTCCCGCGACTCCAGCACCGGTTCGCCGAGCTTGGCCGCTGCGGCGAGCCGGTCGAGGACCGCGTCGTCGACGATCGCGCCGATGAGCTCGACCGCCCGGGCCGGGTCGCCGGTCAGTTTGCCGATCGCGGCGGCGATGCCGTCGGCCACCTCGTCCGGGCTCTTGTGCCCCTGATCGGTTTCGATGCCGCCGGCCGGCACCAGGATGTTCTGCGGGGTGGTGCACATCTGGCCGCTGTAGAGCGAGAGGGAAAAGGCAATGTTGCGGCACATGCCGGCGAAGTCCGCCGTGGAGTCGACGATGATCGTGTTGACACCGGCCTTCTCGGTGTAGACGGTGGCCTGACGGGCGTTGGCCTCCAGCCAGTCGCCGTACTCGGTGGAGCCGGTGAAGTCGATGATCCGCACCTCGGGGCGGCCGGCGAGGACGGTCGCCAACCGCTCCCCCGGCGCCTCGGCCGCGAGCTGCACCAGGTTCGGGTCGAAGCCGGCCTCGCTGAGCACCTCGCGGGCGTAGCGGACGGTGATCGCCAGCGGCAGCACCGCGCCCGGGTGCGGCTTGACCAGCACCGGATTTCCGGTGACCAGGGAGGCGAACAGCCCCGGGTAGGAATTCCAGGTCGGGAAGGTGTGGCAGCCGATGACCAGCGCGACGCCGCGCGGCACCACATGGAACGTCTTGGCCATCCGCAGCGGCTCGCCCCGACCGGTCGGCTTCTCCCAACCGGCGGTCCGTGGGTGGCGGGTCATCTCGGCGTACGCGTAGGCGATGGCTTCCAGCGCGCGGTCCAGCGCGTGCGCCCCGCCGGCCTGGAACGCCATCACGAACGCCTGACCGGTGGTGAACTGCACCGCGTTGGCCAGCTCGAAGCTGTGCTCGTGCAGCCGGGCGAGGATCTCCAGGCAGACGCCGGCCCGGCTGCGCGGGCCGGCCTCGCGCCAGGCGGGCAGCGCGGCCCGGGCGGCGGTGATCAGCTGGTCGGCGTCGGCGCGGGGGTACCGGGCGCCGAGTTCGATGCCGAACGGGCTGTCGTCGGTGGCGACCGGTTCGCCGGTGGCGGTGGGCTGGTCGAGGGGGAAATCCCTGCCCAGGTAGGCGCGGAAAGCCGCCGCGCCCTCGGCGGCGGCGTGTTCGCCGTAGATCCGAGGGCTCGGCGACTCGGGGTAGGCCGACCAGTAGTCGCGTTCGACGATCGCGGTCAGCGCGCGGGCCAGGGTGTCGGCGTGCGTGACGTACAGCGGGTGCGGGGTCTCCGTCATGCCGTCATCATGCCTCAGATGGTCTGCTGCCAGTTCTGCCAGATGTCGACCGCCCGGAAGCCGAGCGCCTCGTTGATCGCGATCATGTGCTGGTTGCTGTCGGCGTTCCAGGTGTCGATCACCCGCAGCGCCGGTTCGTGGCGCAACGTGAACCGCAGGTTCTCGATCTTGACGATGGTGCCCAGCCGGTGACCGCGATGATCCGGGTCGACGATGGTGATCTGTTGATAGGCGTGCCAGTCCGGTTCGGCCTGCCGGGTGATGTTGCTCCAGGCGACGATCCGGCCGCTGTCCAGATGTCGGGTCACCGTGTGGTAGCTGCGGGTGCCGGCCGCCTCCCGGGCCAGATCCGCTTCGTGGATCCGGTCGGCGTCGACCTTTTCCGGCTCCCACTCCAGGTCACCCATTGGCGAGTCGGTCACCATCCGCCCGTCCAGGTAGGCGAGATCGGCGCGGTAGTCCTCAGGGCAGGGTCCGACCCAGGTCAGCAACTCGTAGCCGGGGGCGCGGCGCCAGTCCTCGGCGAGCATCACGTCGAGCGCCGGCTGGTCGACCGCGTCGATTTCGAGCCGACGGCGCGCCTCGACCAGGGCCGATTTGACCCCCACGGCGAGGGCGAAGGCGGTCGGCGCCGGGTCGCGGGCGACGCCGCCGGGCATGGTGTCCGCCGAGTGCCCCATGATCCGGGTGCGGCCGACCTCCCGGGCCCGCCGCACGGCGTACGCGTACAGTGCGCGACCGATGCCGCGCCGCCGGTGCCCGGGGGCCACCTGGATGTCCACGCCGACGTTGTCGAGGTTGTCGAGCAACGGGAACTCCATGGCGACCAACCCGACCGGTACGCCGTCCACACTGGCCAACGCGGCCTCGAACCGTACGCTGTGCCGCTGATGCCGCAGCAGGGCCTCGAACCACTGCCGGGGCGTCGGCGGTATGTCCGGGACGGAGGTGGCCGACCGCTTGATCTGGTACGCCTGCTCGAAGGCGGCCTCGTCGGCCGGATCCAGCGGGGTGATGGTGATGTCCATGCCGTCGAGCGTGACGGGGCGGGACCACCAGCGCGACCGAATTACCGGTCGGGGGATGTTGGTCGGGAGGACGCTCGCACAGCGCCTCCGGCGCCGTCGGTCGTTGGGACCCGGGGTTGAGATTGTTGCCAAGCTCGGTCGGGGCCCTTACGGCGAGTCGTCCTCCCGCACGGAGCATCCTGCGCCGTGCAAGTGCAGCCGTCAAGACCCCACCGGCGTATTTTCTCGACCTATGGCAAAACTCTGACTACGGACCGCACACGAACATCGGCTGATCAGCGTAGGCCGATCAGCCGATTCAGTGGAGGGTGCGCTGGTCAGAAGGTCAGCCGAGCAGCCCTGCCTCACGAACCGAACGCAACGACGGTTTCACCCGATGAGTAGGGCCGACCTGCCCGGCGACCGCGTCGATGGTTTTCAGGCCTTCGCCGGTGTTGTAGACGACCGTCTCGGCGGCCGGGTCCAGCCGTCCACTGCCGACCAGCTTCTTCAGCACCGCCGTGGTCACCCCACCGGCCGTCTCGGCGAACACACCGGTGGTCCGGGCCAGCAGCCGGATCCCCGCCCGGATCTCGTCGTCGTCGGCGTAGTCCATCCAGCCACCGGTGCGCCGCACCGCCTCCAACGCGTACAGACCGGCGGCCGGGTCGCCGATGTTGAGCGACTTGGCGATCCCGGTCGGCTTCACCGGCACGATCTGGTCGGTGTCGCGGTGCAGCGCGGTCGCGATCGGGTTGCAACCGGCGGACTGAGCGCCGAACACCCGCCAGCCGTTCGCTGGCGCGTCGACCAGACCGATCTCGACCAGCTCGGTGAACGCCTTGTCCACCTTGGTGAGCAGTTCACCGCTGGCCATCGGGATCACCACCTGCTCGGGGATCCGCCAGCCGAGCTGCTCGGCCACCTCGTAGCCGAGCGTCTTGGACCCCTCCGCGTAGTACGGCCGCACGTTGACGTTGACGAACGCGGTGTCCTCGAACTCGTCGGTCTCCACCAGCTCGCTGCACAGCCGGTTCACGTCGTCGTAGGAGCCCTCGATCGCGACCAGCTCACCGCCGTACACCGCGGTTGTGACGATCTTGCCGGGCTCCAGGTCGCCGGGGATGAAGACGATCGACGGTACGCCGGCGCGGGCGGCGTGCGCAGCGACCGAGTTGGCCAGGTTACCAGTGGAGGCGCAGGCAAACCGGGAGAAACCGAGCGTACGGGCAGCGGTGAGCGCCACCGAAACGACCCGGTCCTTGAACGAGTGGGTCGGGTTGGCGCTGTCGTCCTTGACCCACAGCGGCGCCCGGATGCCGAGCTCGGCGGCGAGCGCGGCGGCCGGGACGAGGGGGGTGAAGCCGGGATCCAGGCTGACCCGGGTGGCCGGGTCCTGACCGGCGGGCAGCAGCGGGGCGTACCGCCAGATGTTGGCCGGGCCCGCCTCGATGTCGGCCCGGGTGACGCGGGCGAGAGCCGCTGGGTCGTAGCCGACCTCCAGCGGCCCGAAACACTCGTAACAGGCGTGCTGCGCGGCGAGCGGGTATTCGGCACCACAGCCGCGACAGACCAGGACACGGGCCGGGCTGGTGGTGCTCACCGGGGCGGAGTCAGGGCTGGTGGTGCTCGCGTCGATCAGCGACGTCATGGCGGCTGTCCTCTCATCTTTCCCTGCGCCGCGCGGTGCGACGGGGACGGAATTGGCACCTGCCCCGGCTGGCCGATTGCGACCGGCGCGACGGGTGGGGGTGGTTGCCGGGGCTTCATCGGGCCGTGTCCCTCTGCCCCTCTGGATGAGGTATGAAGTTGTGTTTCCAGCGAGTGTACGGGCGCTGGTCGGACCGGGCACCCGGCGATCCCAGGGTGTGAGCAAGCCCGCACCGGCCGCCACCGAACGTCGACCGGGCGCGACCGGGCGCGACCGGCCGTCACACCGGGCGGGCTCGACGCAACCAGTCCCAGGCCTGCTGCTCCGCGCCGGCGTGGAAGTGCCGCAGCTCGATCGGCGTCATCGCGTCCGAGGCCCGGGTCACCCACTCGGCCACCCGGTTGCCGCCGACCACCGCAGCCCGGTCGATGTCGGTCAGATGCTCCCGGGCAAACCGTAACCGGTCATCGATCGCCGACAGCTCCATACCCGGCAGTCCGTCGTCCGGCAGCCGGCCGAGGACCGAGACCGAGCCGTACTCGGCGATCGCCGCCCGCAGCTCCCGGTACAGGTCCTGGTACTCCTGCTCGGTCAGCTTCCCGGCCACTTCGTAACCGAGCACGTTCCCTTCCTGCCCGATCCTGGTAATCATCCCCGTTCCTTCCCTGCCGCCGTCCGGGTCCCGGATGCCGCCCGGGTCGACGACCCGGCACGGCCGTCCACTGCCGTTCCCGGCAGGCGACCTTGCACACCTACGAGCCCGCCGTCGTCAGGTGAGCCCGCCGTCGTCAGCCGCCGCCCGCACCTGCGCGAGGACCTCGTCGAGCAGCTGCGGAGCCGCAGCGATCGTCGCGAACGAGTCGAGGCTGTGCGGCGTACCGTCGATGTCGACGACGGCGGCACCCGCCTCTCGGGCGATCAACGTGCCGGCGGCCATGTCCCACGGCTTGTTCGACAGGGCGATCGACACATCGGTACGACCGTCGGCCACCCAGACCAGGTCGATCGCGGCGGAGCCGAGCATCCGCACCCGCAGCGCGCCCCGGGCCATCCGCTGGGTGAGCGCGAACCGGGCGGCGTTGCGCTCCGCGGCTTCGTCGCCCACCGCGAAGTCGCCGAGATTGACCAACGCGTCGGGCAGCCGCGTCGTGCCCCGCACCCGGATCGGCCGGTCGTCGCGCCACGCGCCCCCGCCGAGAGTCGCGGTGTACCGGCCGCCCAGTAACGGCAACTCGATCACCCCGACCACCGGACGCCGGTCCCGGACCAGGGCCAACGACACCCCGCACAGCGGTACGCCGTGCGCGAAGTTGACCGTGCCGTCGACCGGATCCAGCACCCACTGAGGCCCGTCGCCGACCCCGGAGACGCCTTCCTCCTCGCCGAGGAACCCGACGTGCGGGGTGGCGTCGGCCAGGAAGGCACGCAGCTCCCGTTCGACAGCGAGATCCACCTCGGACGCGTAGTCCCGGTCACCCTTGCCGGCCAGGTGTCCGGGCTCACGGGTACGGATCAGCTCGGCACCGCGTGCGGTGGCCTGTGTCGCGATCGTGAGCAGGTCGTCCAGGGCAAGCGGATCGTCAGCCATGCCGCCAACCCTAGACAGGCCACCAGCCCTGCAACCCTAGACACACCACCAACCGGGACACACCACCAACCGGGACAGCCGGTCGACCGCTGGTCAGAAGCTCGACGCGTACCCGCGGCTCGACTCGATCGCGCTCTGCGCGAGGGCGGCCGCTTCGGCCAGCTTCTGCTTGGCCTGCTCGACCTTGGCGATCGTCTCGGCCACCTGCGAGTGGCTGGACCCGCTGGTGATCGCCCGCAGCGCGGCTCCGCTGGTGCTCAGCGCCTCCGCACTCGCCCGGATCGCCCCCACCTGCTGGCCGAGCTCGTCACCGAACCGGGCGACTCCCGCCTTGACCTCTTCAACCGAGCTCACGCCTGAACCCTCCCCATCGGACGACCACCGGACCGGTACGACGCTACCGGAGCTGAGCCACTGTCGAAGTCCACCGATCAGACGACACAATCACGGAGAGTGGTCGCAGCAAGTCAAGATGTAGCAACGGTGAAGGCGTAGTAACAGCCGGTGGGCGCTGGTCCCGGCCACCCATCCGACCCGTCGGTACACCATTCGATGATCACCGACGGCAACGGTAGGGTAGGCCCGGCCGTGTGGGGCAGACCACGCTCAAAGGTCACACTCGAAGGTATGGAGTCGCTGTGGGACAGGGTCACAGTCAGGTATCCGCGCTGATCGAGTCGGATCACCGACGCCCGGTCGGGCCGGTCCGTCCAGTCGGGCCGGTGCTGCGCAGGCGCGACGTCGCCAGCGGGTACACCGGGGCGACTGTCGAACACGCGCTGCGGCGGTTCATGCAGCTGGGCTCGGTCGAGATCGACGACCACGACACCGGCCCGGGACTGTCCCGGGTCGGCCGCCGCTGACGAGCACCGGAGCCGGCCCAGCCGGCCCGGCTCCGGGGCGACCGCCATGACGGCGGCCGTCTGGGCCCGCGCGGACCTGCGCCGACGCGCCGTCCTGTTGCTGCGGTTCGGCTGGACCGAGGCGAAGTCGTGCGGCTTCGCGGTCGCGGTCTTCACCTGTCTGGCGCTGACATCGGTGGTCCCGCTGCCGGTCCCCCGCTACGACGCGCTGCTGATCTGTATGGTCGCGCTGACGATCGGGGTTGTGGCGCATCGGCTGGGTCGTACCCGGAGGATGCGCTGACCCAGGTCGCCGGGGTGCCGCTCTACTCCGGTTTCATGTACGCGGCGGTCGGCTCCTATATCTGTCAGGCGTGGCGCCGCTTCGACCTACGGGTGACCCGCTACCCGGCGATGGCGGTGACCGGGCTCGCCGTCGCGGTCTACGTCAACTTCTTCACCCACCACGTCCTGCCCGACGCCCGCTGGGTGATCGCGGTGCTGCTGCTGATCGCGCTCCGCCGGACCTGGGTGCACTACACCGTCGGCGACGCCCGGCTACGGATGCCACTGGCTCTGGCGTTCGTGCTGATCGGCTTCTTCCTGTGGGTCGCCGAGAACATCGCCACGTTCCTCGGCGCCTGGACCTACCCGGACCAGCAGCACGTCTGGACGTTCGTGCACGCTGGCAAGTTCGGCTCCTGGGCGCTGCTGGTGACGCTGTCGTTCGTCCTGGTCGCGTCGGTGAAGGCGACCGAGGGGCGGCTGTACGGCGACCGCCCTCGGCCAAGCGTCACGACCCGGTCGGACTGACCGGCACCCGGTCGCAGGTCACCGGCAGACCCGCCGGCATCCAACAGCCACCCGGCGAGTGTTCCCGTGCCCGACAGCATCTCCACACAGGAACACTCGCGCGGTCCGGGTCGACTACCGGGTCACTCCCAGCGAATCTTGACGCAGTTGCCGGTGGTGTAGCTGCCGTTGTCGTGCTGCGCCAGTTCGTGGGCCGAGTTCGCGATCCGGGCACACACCTTCGGCTGTTCGCCGATCGCGTTGATGAACGCCCGGTCGTTCGTCCAGACCACCGACGGGTTCTGGTCCTCGACGTACCAGGATCCCCGCTGGCCGTCGGGGACGTGGCTGCCCATCACGTGGTCCGGCGGGGTGGTGCCGTCGCTGCCGTAGATGTGCAGGTGCCATCCGCCGTTGGTGGACGGCTGGTTCCCGCCGAACTCGGCCTCGTACTCCACGGTCAGTTTGCCGCCGGCGACCCGCGCCGAGGTGAGACAGACCCAGGTCCAGTTGCTCTTGATCTCGTCGGTGCACTGCTCGTCGGCCGGGATCTGCGGCGTTTCCGGCTCCGGCTCACCGGTCTGCTCCGGCTGCTGGTCCTGCGGCTGTTCCGCTCCGGTGTCCTGACCAGGATCGTCCACGCCGTTGGCCACCGGCTGGCCGTCGTCGCCCTGTCCGCTGGTCAGCGCGTAGGTGACCCCGCCGCCGGTGAACAGCACCACCAACACGGCGGCGGCCACGATCAGCGGCCCCCGGCCACGCTTCGCCGACGGTTTCTCCCCACCGCGCCGCCCCGGGGAGTCTTCAGTGCCGATGGAGTTCGCCGAAGCGAACGTCTCGGTACGGGACGGATAGCCGCTGCCGGCGTCCGGGCTGCCGCGTCCGACGGAGGCGACGCCAGTGACGCCAGCCGGCGGCGACGACGTGCGGTAGCCCGCCGCGGAGACCGGCGCGGTCGGCGCGGTCGGCGGGACCGGCGCGGTCGGCGGCACCCGGTAGGTGCCGGTCGCCGCGGCCGCCGCAGCCGGCGGAGCCGGGGTCGGGGTCGGGGCGGGCCCGGCCGGCATCGTCTGGCCGGTCAGCTCCGCGGCGGCCAGCCAGGCGGCGCCGAGCGAGACCGAGTACTTGGGGTGCGCGTCGACCGCCACCGGCCGGCCCAGCTCGGAGCCGACCAGCTGGGAGACGATCGGCATCCGCGACGAGCCACCGACCAGCAGCACCGAGTGCACCTGTTCCGGCGAGCAGCCGGCGGACCGTACGGCCCGGTGCAGCGCCTCGATCGAGCCGTGCAGTACCGGGCGGACCATCGCCTCGAGCTCGGCTCGGGTGAGCCGGATCTCGGTGGAGATGTTGGGCAGCAGCACCGGGATCGAGGTGTCGGTGTCCGACGACAGCGCCTCCTTGGCCTGGATGCACTCGTCGCGCAGCCGGGCGACGGCGGCGATCGCCGCCGGATCCTCCTCGTCGAGCTCTTCGAGTTTCCCGCCGAGCGTTGCCCGGACATGGTTGAACACCGCTGCGTCGAAGTCGATGCCGCCGAGGCGTTCGATGCCCTCCGGCTGGCCCATGATCTCGAAGCCGGTGGGGGTCTTGCGCAGCATCGCCGCGTCGAAGGTGCCACCACCCAGGTCGTAGACGGCGACGATGGAGCCCGGCTCGATCCGCTGCTGCTCGGCATAGTTGATCGCTGCGGCGGCGGGCTCGGTGGTGTAGGTCACCGGCACATCGAGGTTGGCCATCCGCACCGCTTGGCGCAGCAGGTCGAGCTTGTACGGCCCCCAGTTGGCCGGGTGCGAGACGCAGATCGCCGCAGGGAAGCTACCCTCTCGGCGGGCCACCTCCTCCACCACCGACCGTAGCAACCGGGACATCAACGCTTCGGCCGACTGCGGTACGCCGCCGAGCAGGATCGGGGTGGTGTCGCCGAGCCGCCGCTTGAACTCGCGGGCCACCCGCTGCGGCTCGGAGAGCCCACGACGGTGCGCCGCCTCGCCGGTGAGGAACGTTTCGTCCTGCCGCAGCAGCACCACGGATGGGATCGCGGAGCTCCGGCCGCCGAGTGAGACGGTCTCCACCCGGCCTTCCCGCCAGATCGCTGCCGCCGTGAACGTTGTGCCGAGGTCAATGCCGAGTGCGTACATCAGGGTTGCTCCGATGGAGTTTGTGGAGACAGGTATGGCCGGGTCTGGGTAGCCGACCGGTGGTGTGCCGCACACCACAAGGTCGGATCACTGTTGAAAACGGTAGTGGTACGTGGCGAACGTCCGGCGGCACCGCTGGGCCGGCTGACCCCGGCCAGGCACCCGGTCACCGGGATCGCCGCTGGTCGGCGATGATGCCCTCGCAGGACCGGACCGCCACCCGGGCGGCCACCGCCAGTTCGTACGGGGTCATCGGGCTTTCGGCGCGCCGCTGCCAACGGCCCAGCGCTTCGACCGCGCCCTCGGTCACCTCGGCGGTGGTCGCGTCGGCCGGCAGCCGCAGCCGTTGCTGCGCCGCCGCGCCGGAGCCGCCGATCACCTGCTCGAGCTCGGCGACGACCGCGGGCTTGCCGGTGATCCAGCCGGCCCGCAGGCTGGACAGCACGCGCAGCTCGTTGAACGGGTGCGCCGAGGCGATGATCTCCTCGACCGCGCCGGCTACCTGCTCACTGCCGGGTCGGTCACAGAGCCGGGTGACGTCGGCGAGCGCCAGCAGCGCCGACCGGGACTTGAGCACGTCCCGACGCTCGAAGAACAGTGAGCCGAGGACCTCGCGCAGCTGGGTGAGCCCGCTGCGCTCGGTCAACTCCTGGGAAAGTTCGGTGGCGGTCGCCGCGCCGTTGTGTCGCAGCATCGCGACGGACAGCCGCAGGCCGAACATGCCGAGCCGGGCCAGCAGTGCTTCCCGTTCGATCGTGGTCAGCCCGAGTTCGGGCATGTTCTGCACGAACCGGTCGGCGGAGAGCAGCAGCTGTTCGGCCTGGGCCACCGGCAGTTCGGCGACCCGGCGTAGTTGCGCGACCTCCACTTCGGTCAACGTCGCGGCGGTCTCGGCGAGCAGACCGGCAACCGGGACGACCGACTGCACCAGCCGTCGCACGTTCGCGTCGGTGCTCAGCCGTTCGGCGATCCGCCGGGCGGACGCCATCGCGTCGAGGCGGCCGACGCCGATCTCGTCGGCCCGGGACAGGATGCCGATGGCGTTGACCGGGTTGGGCCGGGACACCTCCACGTCGTGGAAGGCCCGCAGGAAGTCGACGTCGTTGGAGTGCAGGTGGCGCATCAGGTAGACGACGGCGTCTGCCGGGGTCTCCTCCTCGTCCGGGACGAGCAGGTCCCAGGCGCGCCGGGAAGTCTGCTCGGAGAGCGAACCGATACCGGGGGTATCGATGAGCGTCACGTTACGCAGGGCCTGCGAAGGCCAGGTGATGTCCAGCTGCGCGACGTCGTCGACGGACAGGTCGCCCAGGTCGACATCGATCGCGCCGTCCTCGCGGGTGAACCGGAGCTGTCGTGGCTCGCCCTGGGTGGGCGTCGCCAGCACCCGGTAGGTATGTCCGTCCTGGTACCAGGTGACTATCCGGGTGCACTCCCCGGCGTCGGTCGGGGCCAGCCGGTCACCGACCAGCGCGTTGAGCAAGGTGGACTTGCCCGCTTTGACCCGACCGGCGATGGCCACTCGCAGCGGCTCGTCGAGCCGGTCGCGGACGGCGCTGAGCCGCCGCTCGTATGCGGTGCCCCGGTAGACCTCGACGGCGTGGCCGAGCACGCTGCGGGTCCGGTCGATCAGACTCATCCGGTCACCGCCGGTGACCGTGGCCTGGGGATATGACTACAGACCAACTCGGACTGCACATTTCTCACACCGCTACTTTCTAGTCCGCCGGGGATGTGTCCTGTTGTCTCACTCGTCGGAGTCGGTCACCGGTACCGGACCGACCCGCAGATTCACCCGGGCGACCCTGTCGATCAACGAGTTGCTGACCGGCTGAACAGCCCAGCCGGGAGACACAGCACAGCTGACCACGCGCACGTTCGGCGGCCGGCGGAACGCACGTTCGGGGTACGGCACACTCAGCGCCCAGGTCGGGCCGAGAGTACACGGTACACGCGTACGGGGTCAGGCCATGCGTCGGCCTGCGGAGCCGTCCGTACACTGCCTCACTGACACGGGCAAGGAGGGGCTGCACCGGTGACTGTCGTGGTGGGTGTGGACGGTTCCGGGCGATCGCGGCGGCTAGGCGAGATCGCCGCAGCCGCCGGCCGACCGGCCGTACGCGTGTCGCCCGCGACAACCGACGACCTGCAGGTTCTTCTCGATCAGGCCCGAGCTGACGGCGCCCTGGTCCTGGTCGACGACGCACACCACCTGGAGCCAGCGATCTTACGGTCACTGACCGTGGCTGCTTACGGCGGGGTGTCGATGGCGATCGCCCGGCGTCCCACGATCACCGGCCCGGAACTCGCCGACCTGGACGAGGCGGTCTCCCGGCAGGGCCCGGTCGAGCAGCTCGGCCCACTCGCACCGGCCGCCCTGGCCGAGCTGGCAGAGGAGGTTCTCGGCCGACCGGCCACAGCGGAACAGCTGCACGCGCTCCAGGTTGCCTCCGCCGGGCTGGCCGCTGTCGCCGTCGCGGTCGCCGCCGACCCGGCCGGTACGCCGCCCGCCCTGGTCGCCCGGCTACAACGTCGATTCGCCGCCGCCGGACGTGACGCCACCGGACATGACGCCGCCCGACGCGGTGTCGCCGGACTGGCCGCAGTCCTGGCTCTCGGTCTGGACCTGGCCGACGACGTGGTCTGCGCCGCGACCGGCCTGGACCCGGCCGAGGCGGCCGCCACGATGCGGTCGCTGCGCGACGAGGGACTGCTCACCCCCGACGGAGAACGGATGATCCCGGCGGTCGCCCGGGCGTTGCTGTTCGACCTGCCCCCGTCGGAGCGCCGTCGGCTGCACGAGACCGTGGCCACGGCGCTGCTGGCCACCGGTGCCGACCCAGTCCGCGCCGCCGGACAGCTACGCGCCGCGCGGGCCCGGACCCCGACCGCCGCCGACGTCTACCGGCAGGCCGGCGACCGGTTGCGGTTTACCGACCCGGGCAGCGCGCTGACCTGGTACGACGACGCGCTGGACGCCGGCGCCGAGCCATCCACCGTGGCCGCCGGGCGGGCCGAGGCGGCCACCCTGCTGGGGGTGCCGGTCGACCTGGACGGGCCAGCTGCGGCACCGGCCGACACCGGCCGGATCGCGCTGGTCGCCGGGGCGGCGGCGGCGTACGACGGCCGCGCCGCTCGAGCGGCGGAGGCGTTGCTGGGCGCCGACGCCCCTGGCCCGGTCCTCGCGGTACCGGCCCTGGTGGTCACCGGTCAGCTGGCCGCCGCGCGGACGGCGGCGACCGGATCGGCTCCGCTGCCGGTGCGGCGACTCGCCGACGCCGCGCTGGCGATGACGGATCCGGCGGCGGCGCTGCCGTTGCTGATCGAGGCCGCCGAGAGTTTCGAAAAGGCACCGCCCCCGGTTGCCGTACCGGACCTGCCACACGCGGTCGGAGCGCTGGTCGCGGTGGCAGCCGGTGACTCCGCGACCGCCGAGCATCTGCTGGAGCGGGCGTCGACCAGCGGGGCCGGCGGTCCCGTCGCGCTGGACCGGCACCGGACGTTGCTGGCCTGGGTCCGAATGCGCACCGGCAGATACGACTCGGCCGTCGCCGAACTACGCCGGCTGTCCGGTGCCATGCTGCCCGGCCGAGAACGGCTGACCTACGCCGGCCTCACCGCCGGGATCGCCCGCCGCAGCGGGGACATCGCCCAACTGCGGGCGGCCTGGTCCGTCGCCGAGCCGGTGCTGGCCCGGCGGGCCGTGGACCTGTCCCAGCTGGAAGTGGTCGAGGAACTGCTGGTCGCCGCTGCCCGGCTGCGCCACCACCAGCGGATCGCACCGGTCCTGGCCGACCTGGCCGGCATCGTCGACCAGCTGGGTCGACCGACGGCGTGGACGGTGTCGCTGAGCTGGATCCGGTTGCAGATCGCGGTCGTGGGTGAGGAGCCGGCGGCGGCTGCGGCAGCAGCCGACGAGCTGGGTTCGCTCGACCCGGGCGGATTCCGGCAACAGGCGCAGTGCCGGGCCGCCGGCCGGTGGGCCGCCGTACTCGCCGGCGAGGTCGACCCGGACGCGGTGTTGACGGACGCCGCCGAACTGGCCGCCGCCGAACTGCCCTGGGAGTCGTCCAGACTGATCGGTCAGGCAGCGGTCCGTACCACCGACGCGTCGGCCGCCCGCCGGCTCCTGGAACGGGCCCGGGAACTGACCCGGATGGACCCGGTGCCGGACGAGTCGCGGCCGGGGGCCTCGCACGGTGGCCTGTCGGACCGGGAGGTCGAGGTGGCCCGGCTCGTGCTGGCCGGCCGGACCCACCGTGAGATCGGGACGCAACTCTTCCTGTCCCCCAAGACGGTCGAGCACCATGTGGCCCGGATCCGCGGCAAGTTGGGGGTTACCACCCGGGCCGAGATGGTCGCTACGCTGCGAAGTCTGCTCCCCGAGGAGTCCTGACTTGTCGGTTAGCTGACCTGAGCTTGGTGGCACCCCCTAGACCCCCGAACCTGGCAGGGGGGAAGCCCCGATGCGAGGGGCGGGCGTTGACCCGCAGTCTTGTACATGTCCGGCCGATCGGGACGGACCAAAACCCCTACGAACCACGAATGCAGGAGACATCATGGCCGCGGTAGAAGTCACCCCGTTGATCGTCGAGAAGGTCAAGGCGCTGTTCGACAAGGTGTTCAGCAGCGAAGAGGAGACCGCCAAGTTCCTGGCCGACCCGGAGGGCGCGTTCGCCGCCAACGGGATCGAGGCGGAGACGCTCAACGAGCTCGACGTCGACCAGATCGTCAACGACGCGGCGTTCGGCAGCAGCGCAAGCCCGTCCGGTGGGGGCGCCGGAGGGGGCGGCGGCTTCGCCGGCGGCGGGCCCGGTGGCGGCGGCAGCGGCGGGGGCTTCGCTGGCGGGGGGGCCGGTGGAGGCGCCGGAGGGGGCGGCGGCTTCGCTGGAGGGGGCGGCGGCGCCGGAGGGGGCTTCGGTGCCGGCGCCGCCGCCAACGTACCGACCCCGGAGGTCGTGCAGCAGGTGACCCAGGTGACGCAGAACTTCACCAACCAGAACTTCATCGACAACTCGCAGACCTTCACCGACAACTCCACCGAGATTGACAACTCGGTGGACGTCGACGTGGACGGTCCGGTGCTGGGCGACATCGACGTCGACTCCGAGAACCTCAACCAGACCGGGGACGGCAACGTCGCCAACACCGGTGACGGGGACGTCAACGCGGCCACCGGCGACGGGGCGGTGGCGCAGCAGGGCGACGGCGACCAGGTCGCCGCGACCGGCGGGTCGGTGGCGGCCGGCGACGACGCGTTCGGCGTCACCGGCGACAACTCGTCGCTGGAGTTCGTCGACGGCGACAAGGTGATCGCCGACGATGGCGCGGTGGTCGGCACCGGCGGCGGCGACGTGCTCGGTGCGACCGGTGACGGCGCGTTCCTCGGCAACTCCGAGTCCGGCGATGTGGTCGGCAACACCGGCGACAACGCCGTCACCGCAGGCGACGACATCGACGGCGTGGTCAACACCGGCACCAACTCCGGCGTGATCGCCGATGGAGACGTCGACCGGACGGTGCTGGGCGACAACACCGGGATCGTCGCTGACGACGTCGACAAGGCCGTGGTCGGCGACAACAACCAGGCTGCCCAGTTCGACATCGACACCAGCGGGGCGGCCGGCGGCGACGCCAGCGGCACCGGTGGGGCCGGCGGCGTCGGTGGCGACGCCGACGCCGACGGGGGCAACGGCGGCGACGGCGGGACGGGTGCCGGCGTCGGTGCCGGCGTCGGTGTCGGGCTGCGCGGCAAGGGCGAAGGCAAGGGCGAGGGTGACGGCGAGGGCGGCGACGGCGGGGCCGGCGGGGCCGGCGGCACCGCGACCGGTGGCAGCGGTGCCGGTGGCGCCGGCACCGGCGGCAACGCCAGCGGCGGCGACGGCGGCGCGCTGGGGCCGATCAACATCAACTTCGGGGGCGGCAGCCAGCAGAACACCACCGACTCGAGGATCGAGGACTCGTCGCTGGCCTCCGGGGGCGACTCGGCCAGCACCCAGGACTCGTTCAACGACCAGTCCACCAACGACTCGTTCAACGACCAGTCGACCGACAACTCGGTGAACACCGACGACTCGTTCAACCAGGAGGACTCCTTCAACACGGAGGACTCGTTCACCACCGACGACTCGTTCAACAACAACAGCACCGCCGAGGCGGACACCACTGCGGACCCGACCCTCGGGGCGTGACCGGACAACCACAGAGCGGACCGGACGTCGCACGGCGTCCGGCCCGGTGAGCGCCAACATGGCGTGGCAGGTCCGGCCGGGGCCTGCCACGCCATGTTGGCGCTCGCACGTTTCCCCGCTGACCACCGCCTGCTGATCACCGCCTGCCGACACCAACCTCGATCGAGGAGCGACGTTGACCGCGAAAACGACACCCCCTGACGCTGACGGCACGCTGCAACGGGCGACACAGATCGTCGATCTCGCGGTACGCGCCTGCGAGGCGTACGACCGCCCCGACCTCGGTGGTCGGCTGGCCACCATCCGGCACACCCTGTCCGACCCGGTGGTGCACGTCGTGGTCGTCGGCGAGTTCAAACAGGGCAAGAGCTCACTGGTCAACGCGCTGGTCGGGACGAAGATCTGCCCGGTCGACGACGACGTGGCCACCGTCCTGCCGACCTACATCCGGCACGGACCGCAGCCGTCGGCGCAGCTGCTGTTCAGCGACGACCCCGCGCGGCGGGAGCCGCTGCCCATCGACCAGGTGCAGGATGTGGTGCTGGAACGGGCCACCGGCGACGCCACCCCACCCGGGATCGCCGGGGTGGAGGTCCGGCTGCCGCGCAACATCCTGTCGAACGGCCTCGTCATGGTCGACACCCCGGGAGTCGGCGGTCTGGGCTCGGTCCACGCTGCAGCCAGCCTGTCCGCCGCCTCAATGGCCGACGCGCTGCTGTTCGTCACCGACGCCGCCCAGGAGTTGACCCGCAGCGAGCTGGACTTTCTGCGGCAGGCCCACGAGGTGTGCCCGACGGTGGTGTGCGTGATCACCAAGACGGACTTCTATCCACACTGGCGGAAGATCCGGGACCTGGACGAGGGCCACCTGCGCCGCGAAGTCGAAATGCCGATCATCCCGGTGTCGTCCGCGCTGCGGCTGCGGGCAGTCGCCGGCAACGACAAGGAACTCAACGCCGAGTCCGGGTTCCCGGATCTGGTCAAGTTCGTGACGCAGCGGGTCGCCGGCGGAGCGGCGACCCGGGTCGCCACACAGGCCGCCGCGTCGGTCGTCGGCATCTGCGAGCAGATGGAGAACCAGTTCAAGGCCGAGCACGCCGCGCTCGCCGACCCGGAGGCCGCCGCCACGGTGGTGGCCGAGCTCAACGCGGTGAAGCAGCGGGTCGAGTCACTCAAGGCGGCTGCGGCGAAGTGGCAACAGACGCTGAGCGACGGGATCTCCGACCTCAACGCCGACGTCGACTACGACCTGCGCGGCCGGCTCCGGCGCATCCTCGAAGAGGCCGACGCCGCGATCGAGGAGATCGACCCCGCTGACGCCTGGGACGAGACCGAACGCTGGTTGCAGGCCAGGGTGTCCAACGAACTGCTGGCCAACTACATGATGCTGCGTGACCGGGCGATGAGCCTCAGCGACGACGTGGCCCTGCACTTCCAGGAGGCCGCCGGCGAGGTGCTACACCACGTCGCGATCCCCGACCCGGTCCCGTTGGTCGGCACCGCACAGGTGGACCACAAGATCGAGCTGGCCAAGATGAAGCTGGGCAAGCAGGCGATGGTGGCGCTCAAGAGCGCCTACGGCGGCGCGCTCATGTTCGTCATGCTCGGCTCGTTGACCGGGATCGCGCTCGGCCCGATCGGCATCGGAATCGGGCTGGTGATGGGCCGCAAGGGCCTGCGCGAGGAGAAGAAGCGGCAACGCGTCAACCGGCAGAACCAGGCGAAGAACGCCGTCCGGCGGTACTGCGACGAGGTCAGTTTCGTGATGACCAAGGACTCCCGGGACACCCTGCGCCGGATTCAGCGCCAGCTCCGCGACCACTACAGCGCGCTGGCCGAGGAGCTGTCCCGATCGAACGCCAAGGCGCTGTCCGCAGCGTCGGAAGCGGCCCAGCGCACCAAGGCCGAGCGGGAGAGCCGGCTCCGCGATCTAAACGCTGAGCTGGACCGGCTGCGTCAGCTGCGCGAACACGCCACCGCGATCGTCGGCGCCTGACCGGTCAGCCGGCCCCGAGGTCGTCGATCTCCGCGGCACCGTCCACCCCGGCGGTGCCCTCGGAGATTGGCGGCATCGCCCACGGGTCACCCGACGGTAGCGGACCGTCCAGGAGATCCGCCGCGTCCGGTTGGCTGTCGTGGCTGGCCGGTTCGGCGTCGTCCCCGGTCGGGCCGGCCGGGGACGGGTCGACCGTTGCCGACTCACGATCGTCAACGGTCGGGCCGTCGCCGCGACCGAACGCCGCGTCGATCTCGGGGCCGGCCGCGAAACCCGGGTCGTCGAACCCGGCTGGGGTGTCGAACCTGGCTGGGGTGTCGAACCCGGGGGTGTCGAAACCGGCGGGGTCGTCGAACCCCGGACCGTCCGGCGGCACGGCGTCGAACCCCGGACCGTCCAGATCCAGCCGGTCGAACGCCGGATCATCCGGCGTCGGAGCGTCGAACGCCGGGGCGGGAGCCGTGGCGAGCAGGTCGAGCGGCGAGGCCAGATCGTCCGGTACGGTGCCGTCGCCGCTGACCTGGCTGTGCGCCGTGACGAACGGGGCCAGATGTTCGGCCACCTCAGCCGGGGCGGTGTCCGCGAAGCTGACCACTGCCTGTGCCAGCAACTCCGGGGAAAGGTCCGCGTAGCCGTTGGCATCGAGCACGGCAGCGACGTCGCTGTGGGCTGCGGCGTCGCCGGGCAGCCCAGCGAAGATCTCATGCAGGGATCGCGCCGGTGCCATGTAACCACTGTAAGAAGAGCACCACCCGGACCGGCAAGGGGGACATCCCCGCCCCGCCCCCTAACCCTGCCACGGTCAGGACGTGACGTCCTTGCGGGTGAACCGCCAGAACGCCAACGACAGGAAGACCGTGGCGTACGCCAACGCCGACACGCAGCCGCGTACCACGTCGTCGGTCTGCATCGGGGTCGACAGCAGCCCCAGCCAGGCGGTGCTGAAATGGGTCGGCAGGAAGTCCCGCAGCACGCCCAGCGCGGTGATCTGGTCCAGGATGCTGGACAGGATCCACAGCAGCACCGCGCCGCCGACCGCGCCGAGCGCCGCGTCGGTCGACACCGACAGCAGGAACGCCAGCGACGCCACGATCAGCAGCACCACCGCCAGGTAGCCGAGGATGCCGAGCAGCCGCAGCGTGCCCTCCCCGGCCGGGATCTCGGCAGCCACCGTCGAACGCAGCGGCGACCAGCCGTACCGCAGGGTGCCGACCAGCAGCGCGGTCGCGGCAAGGACCAGGATCGACAACCCGGAGTACGCCAACGCGGCGACCAGCTTCACCGCCAGCAGCCGGCCCCGGGGCACCGGCACGGCCAGCAGATAGCGCAGGCTCCCCCAGCTCGCCTCGCTGGCCACCGTGTCGCCACAGAACAACGCCACCGCCACCACCAGCAGGAACGTCGACGACACGAAGATGGTGAACAGGGCGAAGTTCAACCCGCCGGTGGTGGCCAGCTCGACCAGGCTGGCGAACTCGCCGCCGCCGTTGTCGTCGTCACCGTCGTCGAACTCGAAGGCGATCAGCACGATCAACGGCAGCAGCACCATGAAGCCCAGGGTCAGCTGGGTGCGACGGCGGGCCGCCTGACGGCGTACCTCGGCCCAGAACGGCAAGGTGGCGCGGGCCCGGTAGCCGGCGGCGGCGCCGGACAGGTCCGCCGGCCGGTCCGGCTGTCGCACGCCCGGTGATTCGACGGTAGCCATCAGCGGTCCCCGCTTCCCCGTGAGTTCTCGCCGACCAGGGCCAGGAAGGCGTCCTCCAGCCGGCGGCGGGGCACCACCCGGTCCACCGCCACCCCGGCCCGGACCAGCTCCGCGACCACCTCGCTGCGCGACGTGCCATCGACGTCGACGATCAGCCCGCCGTTGTCGGCGGCGACGGTACGCACCCCGGCCAGCCGCTTCAGCACCGCTTCGGCGGCGGTCACGTCCGAGACGTCGAACTGCACGCTCGGCGAATCCCCGACGATGTCGTCCACCGGCCCGGCGGCCACGATCCGGCCCTTGTTGACCACCACCGCGTGGGTACAGGTCTGCTCGACCTCGGCCAGCAGATGGCTGGAGACCAGCACCGCCCGCCCGCCGGTGGCGTACCGCCTGAGCACCCGGCGCATCTCGGCGATCTGCGGTGGGTCCAGCCCGTCGGTCGGTTCGTCGAGCACCAGCAGCTCCGGCAGCCCGAGCATGGCCTGGGCGATGGCCAGCCGCTGACGCATCCCATGGCTGTAGTTGCGGATCCTGCGGTGGACCGAATCTCCCAGCCCGGCGATCGCCAGGGCCTCGTCGAAGTGCGCATCGGCCGCCGGGCGTCCGGTGGCCCGCCAGTACGCCCGCAGGTTGTCGATGCCGGACAGGTGCGGCAGGAACCCGGGCCCCTCGACGAGGGACCCGATCCGGGACAGCACCGGCGCGCCGGGCACCAGCCGGTGGCCGAAGACCAGGATCTCACCACGGGTCGGCTGGGTCAGCCCCATCAGCACCCGCAGGGTGGTGGTCTTGCCGGCACCGTTCGGCCCGAGCAGGCCGACGACCTGGCCGCGTTCGACGGTGAAGTCGACCCGCTCGACCGCGACGAACCCGTCGGCGTACTCCTTGCGCAGATCCCGCACCACCAGCGGGGTCTGCGCGTGCGCGGCGTCGACGGTGTGGTCGGTGCGCCGCTGCCGCAGCCGCACCACGGCGAGGACCACGACCAGTCCGACGACGATCGCGGCGACCAGCCCGGCGAGCACCCAGCGCCACAGCGCTGCCGAGGTCGCGATCGGCTCACCGGCCACCTGCGGCAGGACGACCGGCGCGCCGTCGGTGCCCCCGGCCGCGGTGCCGTCGCCGAGGGCGACCGTGTAGACGGTCGGCTCGACCGGGGTGGCGTACCCCTGGTCCGAGGTGGCGACCACGATCCGCAGCCGGTTGCCGGCCTCGAACCGGTGCACGATCGCCGGCAGGGTCACCTCGACCGGTTGCGCCTGCGCGATGTCCGCCGGCAGGCCGGTCAGCCGGACCGGCGCGACCAGCCCACCGGGCAGGCTCATCGCGCCGTCCGGGTCGACGTCGTACAGCTTGACGAACAGCACCGCCTCGCCGGTCGGCGACGCGGCCCGGACCGTCACCGTCGGCGCGCCGACCACGTCGGCCGGGTCGGCCAACGGCGCCGAGTCGAAGTGTCCGTGCTGGCCGGGCAGCTCACTGACCAAGCCGCCGGCGACGCCACCGAGCGCACCGGCCAGCCCGCCGGCCATCGGCAGCGAGGAGACCGCCGCCGGGTTACCGGCCGGCGGGTTGACGATCGGCTGCGGCGGACCGCCGACGGTCACCGTCGTCGTTGCCGTGCCGGCGGTGCCGGGGTAGTCGGTGACCCGGTAGCCGGTGGCGACCAGTCCCCGGTCCATCGCGTCGAAGCCGGCGATCCGCGACCAGGTGAAGCTGCCGCCCGGAGCCTCGCCGTCCCCGGCGACGTGGTGGTCCAGCCACTGCGCGGTGAGGAACTTGACCCGGTCCTGGTCGGTCAGCGGACCGCTGCCGCCGTCATGACCGCCCGTGAACCAGGCGACCCGCACCGGGGTGCCGTTCGCGGCGATGCCCCGGGCGTTCGCGTCGGCCTGGGCCAGCGGGAACAGCGTGTCCGCCGTGCCCTGGATCAGCAGCGTCGGCGCGGTGATCCGGTCCAGCACCCGGGCCGGGCTGGACCGCTGCAGCAGTGCCACCGCCGCCGGGTCCCCCCGGCCGGTGGTGGCGATCCGCAGGTACGCGGCGCACACGTCAGCGGCGAACCTCCCGCACTGCGGATCAAGCCCACCCAGATCCGCCGGCATCCCCGGCCCGCCGACGCCGGTCGGTGCCCCCGGGCCAGCCGGGTCGGCCGGCATCCCCGGCCCGCCGACGGGAGCCCCGGCGCTGCCGAAGAACAGTCCGGCCCAGCCCTTCTTGAACACCCCGTCGACCGGGTCACCGCCGGTCGACTCCGGCAGGAACGCACCGGCCAGGTCGTTCCAGGTGATCATCGGCACGATCGCGTCGACCCGGTCGTCGGCAGCGGCCAGCAGCAGCGCCAACGCGCCGCCGTACGAGCCGCCCACCACCCCGACCTGCGGGTCGCCGTCGGCGTCGGTGCGTACCTCGGGGCGCTGCGCCAGCCAGTCGAGCAGCCGGGCGGCGTCGCGCACCTCATGGTCGGGGCTGTTCAGGTGAATCTGTCCGCCGCTGGCCCCGAACCCGCGCGCCGAGTACGCCAGCACCGCGTACCCGAGGGTGGCCAGTTCCTCGGCGTCGGCGGCCACCGACTGCTTGGAACCGCCGAAGCCGTGGGCGAGCAGCACCGCAGGCACCGGATCGGCCGCCGAGGCCGTCTCCGGCAAATAGAACGTGGTGTCCAGATCGACCGGCTGGTCACCGTCCGGGCCGGAGCGGACCGTGAGCCGCTGCTCGGTCACCGCGTACGGCACCGACTCGGGCCAGACCGCCCAGGTGACCACGCCGGCGACCAGGACGAGCGCGAGCAGCCCGCCGCTCAGCCGCCGCTGGTTCGACCCGGGCAGGACCCGACGCAGCCGCGTGGACAAGGGAGTCGGCATGTGCCACACGGTACGGCCACCGCCCGCCGGCCAGCTGTGAACCCTCTCAGCCGCGGCGGTGGATAGGCTCGGCGGGTGGCCGACCCCGAACTGACCTTGTCCGCGAGCCTGCGGCCCGCCGCGTTGGACGCCCGCAGGGGCATCGTCCGACTGCACCCGGAGGTGCTGGCCGCGCTCGGCGTCACCGCCGGCACGCCGGTGCGGCTGACCGGGCGACGCAGCACCGCCGGGGTCGCGGCCCGCGCCGAGGCCGGCGCCAGCCGCGCTCTGCTGTACGCCGACGACCTGACCCTGGGCAACCTCGGTGTCCGCGACGGCGGTCAGGTGACCGTGGCCCCGGCGCCCGAGGTCGCCGCCCGCCGGCTGACCCTGGAGGGACCGGTCGAGATCGTCGCGGTGGTCAGCCCGGAGATGCTGCGGCTGGCCCTGCTCGGCAAGGTGGTCACCGCCGGTGATGACGTGTCGCTGCTGCCGCAGGACGTCTTCTCCGACTCGGCGCACCGTGGCCTGATGGAGGCGGCCCGGCGCAGTCTGGCCAACGTCGTCGGGTACGCCTGGACCAGCACCCTGCTGACGGTCGCCGACGCCGAGCCGGCCGGCCCGGCCGGGACCGGGGACCCGGTGCTGGTCACGATGGACACCGTGGTGGCCTGGCGGCACGGGCCGGCCACCCACGGGTCGTCCGGGGAGGAGGTCCGCCCGGCCGGGCCGGTGTCGCCGGCACCGGCACCGGACTTCGTCGACGAGCCGGCACCCAACCTGGACGACCTGCCCGGCCTGCGGGCCCAGGCACACGAGTTGACCGAGCTGCTCGACCTCGGCTTCCACCATCGGGAGGTGCTGGACCGGCTGGGCACCACGGTCTCGCTCGGCGTACTGCTCAGCGGACCGGCCGGGTCCGGCAAGTCGGCGCTGGTCCGTGCGGTCGCCGCCGACCTGGACGCCCGGGTGGAGACGCTCTGGGCGCCGGAGCTCGCCGCGTCGACCAACGACGCGGCGGCGCAGCGGCTGCGGCGGGCCGCCGAGTCGGTACGCCGTGGCGACGCCGCAGTGCTGCTGATCACCGACGTGGACGCGATCGCGCCCCGCGACGAGCCGGGTCCGTTGTCGACCGTGTTCCGGCAGGTGCTGGCCGAGACGGTGGCCGCCGGCGCGGCGGTGGTCTGCACCACCAGCCACCCGGAGGCGCTGGACCCCGGGCTGCGCGGCCCGGACCTGCTCGCCGTGCAGGTCGCGGTGCCGCTGCCGGACGCCGCGATGCGTCGGGAACAGTTGGCCGTGCTGACCCGGGGCATGCCGCTGGAGGACGACGTCCGGCTCGACGACGTCGCCGCGCGTACCCCCGGGTTCGTCGCCGCCGACCTGGCTGCGCTGGCCCGCGAAGCCGGGGTACGGGCGGCGCTGCGGCAGAAGTCGGCGGAGACGCCGATGGTGGCCGCCGCCGACTTCGAGGCCGCGCTGGAGGTGGTCCGCCCCACCTCGATGGCGACGTCCACGCTGGAGCTGGCGCGGGTGACGCTGGACGACGTCGGCGACATGGCCGAGGTCAAGCAGATGCTGACCGAGTCGGTGCTCTGGCCGTTGACCTACCCGGACACCTTCGCCCGGTTGGGCGTGCAGCCGCCACGCGGGGTGCTGCTCTACGGTCCGCCGGGCTGCGGCAAGACGTTCCTGGTGACCGCGTTGGCCGGCACCGGCAAGGCGAACGTGCTGTCGGTCAAGGGCGCCGAGCTGCTGTCGAAGTGGGTCGGGGAGAGCGAACGGGCGGTCCGCGAACTGTTCCGCCGGGCCCGCGAGGCAGCGCCGACCCTGGTGTTCCTGGACGAGGTGGACGCCCTGGCCCCGGTGCGCGGGCAGGCGTCCGACGGCGGCACCACCGACCGGGTGGTCGCCGCGCTGCTCACCGAACTGGACGGGGTCGAGGCGCTGCGCAACGTCGTGGTGATCGGTGCGACGAATCGGCCGGACCTGGTCGACCCGGCCCTGCTGCGGCCGGGCCGGCTGGAGCGGTTGGTGTACGTACCGCCGCCGGACGGTGCCGCGCGCACCGAGATCCTCAAGGCGGCGGCGAAGTCGGTGCCGCTCGCCGACGATGTGGACCTGACCGAGCTCGCCGCGTCGTTGGACGGGTTCTCGGCGGCGGACTGCGCCGCACTGGTCCGCGAGTCGGCCCTGGCCGCGATGCGGGAGTCGTTGGAGGCGTCATCGGTGACCGCCGCGCACGTCGCGGCGGCCCGGAACCGGATCCGGCCGTCGCTGGACCCGGCGCAGGTGGCCTGGCTGGCCGCGTACGCCGAACAGCAGTCCGCCCGGTAGGGGCGCGTCGCGCCCCTGAAGTGCCGTTGCGCGCCAGACGCGCCGGCATACCCGGATCAGCGCGCCCGGATCAGCCGGCCAGGTCGGTGGTGAACGCCTCGTCCAGCCAGAACCGGGCGTGCACCTGGCCCTGCTCGACCCCGATGATCGCGCCGCACCGCCGCAGCAGGTTGATCGCCGACCGGTTGGCCGGTGTGGTCCGGGCGATGACCAGGTGGGCACCGAGCCGGACCGCTTCGTCCAGCACCGCGCGTAGCGCGGCGGAGCCGACCCCCCGCCCACGGGCGGACCGGCCGAGCCAGATGCCGGTCTCCACGACGGAAGGGGTGTCGAGCCGGCTGAGCCGGATGCCGCCGACCACGTCCCCGCCGACGGTGACCGCGTAGACGATGGTGCCGGCGGGCCCGAACTGCCCGCCGCCGAAGTGGGACCGGTAGAACGTGCGGAAGGCGTCCCGGCGGGCGGCGGTCCAACCGGCCGGGCCGGGCACCGGCGGCATCACCTCACCCGGCTCGGCCTCGGCCACGGCGGCAGAGAGCAACGGCTCCAACAGGTCGTCGCTCATCGGGGTCAACCGCACGTCGTGCCGCACGGCGGTAGTCTCCCAGGCCGGTGCCGACTCCGCCTTACTCATTCCGCACCTCCCGTCTACCCAGCTACCGGCCCCTGAGCGGGATAGTTGCTCAGTACCGGCGCTTCCCAAACCGCCTCGGTGACACCGGTCACCCGCGGGCCGGCGACCCGGATCCCGCCCGTCAGCTGTTGTCCCAGGTCAGTACGCATCGACGGGCCGGATCACCCGGTATCGAACAAACAAAATATCGCCGTGGCGTCGTCGTGCCGCTTGTGACCAATCGACCGATCCGGCTCGGCGGTCTCGGCCGTCCGTACCTGGCGGATCAACTCGGCTGGCCCGGCCTCGGCGAGCAGGTCCATGAGCTGCGGCCAGCTGTACCGCCCGAACCGTTCGACGGCCCGGGTCGCCCCGTCGCTGAGCAGCGCCGCCCGGGTGATCCGGCCCGGTCCGGTCAGTGGCAGGGTGCCGCAGAGCGCCCGGTCGGCCGCGGCCGGGTCGGCGGCGGCCACCCAGTAGCCGTCCGGCTGGTTCATCCACTGCCGCTGCCACCGTACGGCCCGGTGGTAGCGGTGCCGTGGGTCGTCGGTGGCCGGCGGATCGTGCTGTCCGCGCAGTCTGTCCATGGTGTCGGCCAACCGGTTGTCGGACACCACGCCGACCTGCCCGGCCGCCTCGAACACCAGTGGACTGTCGCACAGCACCAGGTAGTCCAGGTGTCCACCGGAGCGGCGCAGCAGGCACACGGTGGCCGACGGGGTTCCCGGGTGGTCCACGTCGCAGCTGGCCGCGTGGTCGTCGCGGACCGCCCGGATGGCCTCGGCGAGCAGCCCGGCCAGCGGGGCGGCCGGCGTAGCGGCGCTGGCCAACCCGAGCCGGGCGGCGAGCCGGCGTACGTACCAGGCCGGCCCGTGGCTGCAGCCGGTGTCGAAGCCGGCGGGAGCGGTGGCACCGTCCAGCACTCCGACCAGGTCTCCGTACTGCAGGATATGGTCCTCGTTGTCCGATTGTCCGGGCGCGGCGACCGAGCAGGCGTCCACCCGCATCGTCGGCAGGTCGGCCGGCGGGGCCGACGACCGGCTCGTCACCGCCGGCATCGGAGTCGGCCGGGAATCACCCTGAGCATCTCTCACCAACTCTCAGAATCCGGTCCGTCACCGACGGTAGCTTGACCGGTAGGTGGGTGTCGAGGATCGCGAGCCGCGCGGCGCACGTGACAGCGGCGCCCGGGACTCAGGGGGGACCACAGATGTTGCGTCAACTGCACGAAAAGGGCCTGCGGGCCGAACACATGTACGTTGCCGGCATCGTCAGCATCGGGATCTCGCTGACCAGCTGGATACTCTCCAAGCGGTTCGAGGCGGCGGGCGTCGACCGGGCCGACCGGTGGGGCATCTTCGTCGGCGAATGGGCACCGACGTTCATCGCGCTCGGCAACGGGCTCAAGATGTACGAGAAGTGACTGGCCCGCGCAGACGGGCCGACGGCCGATCCCGACCGGTCCGCCACCGGCGGACCGGCTCAGCCGCGCCGGGCCCGCGACCTGGCCGCCCGCAGCCGGCGGAGCCGGGCCACCAGCACCGGTTCGACGGCCAGCGCGACCGGGTTGTCCAGTAACTGGTTGAGCAGCTGGTAGTAGCGGGTGGCGGAGAGACCAAAGGTGTCCCGGATCGACTGTTCCTTGGCACCGGCGTGTTTCCACCACTGCCGTTCGAAATCGAGAACCCGCTGCTCACGCTCGGTCAGCCCGGTCGCGGCCGGCCCGGCTGCAGGCGTACCGCTGACGGTGCCCGCACCGCCCGGTCCGGTGCCGGCGTCGGACCCATCGGCGTTGCGGCCGGCGTCGTCGAGCGGCTCGGTGCCGGCGTCGTCGAGCGGCTCGGTGCCGGCGTCGTCGGAGCCCCGGGAACCGCCCGGCTCGCTGCGTTGCCGGGGAACGCCGGCCGTCGTCCGGGGGACCGGCCCGGCGCCGGGTCCGGTCCGGGGTTCGTCAGCAGCCGGCACCTCACCAGGGTAATCGCCGACCCCACGGGTACGCATCCGCCGGTTTGCGCCGTTGCGGTGTGTCGGCGACGACGCCGTCAGCTGGCCCAGCCGACTCAGCTGACGTCGCGCCGGCGCACCGTCCACGCCGCGACAACCAACACCAACAGCACCACCGCCGCCATCAGCACGCCGGTGTGCAGCCAGGTCAGCTCCGTGGTCGGCGGTACGCAGCCGGGCTGCCCGTCGCACGCCTGCCAGCTGGTCAGCTCGATCGACGAGTCCATCCAGGCGATCCAGTACACCGGCAGCACCCACGCCTCGGTGAAGGTGGCGTCGGTCACGTCGGCGAGGAAACTCAACGCGGACTGGCCCAGCACCAGTACGGCGAGGACGCCGCCGAGCGCCAACGCGGTGTGCCGGCCGATCGCGGCCAGCCCGAAGCCGACCGTGGCCGCCGCGACGACCAGCACCACCACCCGTAGCTCAGTCAACGCGACGGACCGCCAGGCACCGGCGGTCATCTCGGCGGTCGAACCGCGCCACACGGCGGTCGCCCAGTGCGCCGCCGTCCACATCAGCACGGCGGGCACGGTCACCGCCAGTACGCCGGTCAGCAGCGCGGCCAGCTTGGTGAACAGGACACGGAGCCGGCGTGGCCGCCACAGCAGCAGGTTCATCATCGCGCCGGAGGTCCACTCGGCACCGATGAACGACGCCCCGGCTGCGAAGAAGACCAGGGTGGACAGGGTCGCGAAGACGTACAGGGTGGCTGGAAAATCGCTGTGGTAGATGAACGTCGCCGGCAGGTACGGCTCGGCCGGGTACATGTCCCGGGTCGGTGCCACGATATCGGCGCAGTTCGGTGGAAACCGGTTCGTATCGGCGGCGCCGCTGCTCTGGCTGCGCTCGCATTCGGCTCGCCACTGCTCGGCCCATTCGACCCCGGCCCGGTACTCGGCCGCGGCGGTGCGCTCGGCTTCGGCGTACGCCGCCGGGCCGATCTTCTGGTTGCCGAGGAACGTCCCGACGGCGATCGCGACCAGCAGCAGCAGCGCGGCGGCCACCAGGTAGCGGACGAAGCGCCGTTTGCCGAGGCGGCGCAGCTCGGCCCGGTACAGATTCATCGCCCGGCTCCCGTCTGGTCGGCGTCGGCCGTCAGGTCGGCCTCGGTGCGGTCGGCCTCGGTGCGGTCGGCCTCGGTGCGGTCGGCCTCGGTGCGGTCGGCCTCGGAGGTCAGCTGAAGGAAGACACTTTCCAGGTCGGCGGTGACCGGGGTCAGCTCGCTGACGTACAGGCCGGCGGCGGCGAGAGTACGGGTGACTCGGGCCGGCTGGTCGACCCCGTGCACCAGCAGGTGATCGGCGTGCCGGGTGACAGTGACCGGTGAGCCGTCAACGGCGCTCAGGGCCGTCTCGGCGGCCGGCAGGTCGGCGGCAGCCTCCAGGCGTACCCGCAGACCGCCGGCGGAGTGCGCGGCCAGCACCTCGGCGACCGGTCCGGCGGTGACCCGGCGGCCCCGCGAGATGATCGTCACCGAGTCGCAGATCACCTGGATCTCGCCGAGAATGTGGCTGGACAGCACCACGGTGGTGCCGGCGGCGACCAGGTCACGCATCAGGGTGCGCATCTCCCGGATCCCGGCCGGGTCCAGGCCGTTGGCCGGCTCGTCGAGGATCAGCAGTGCCGGTTCCTTGAGCAGCGCCGACGCGACGGCCAGCCGTTGACGCATGCCGAGCGAGTAGGTGCGGACCCGCTCGCCGGCCCGGTCGGCGAGGCCGACGAGGTCCAGCACCGCCGGCACCCGGTGCGGCGCCAAGCCGCCGGCCTGAGCGAGCAGCGACAGCGTGTCCCGGGCGGTGAAGTGCGGGAAAAACTGTGGACTCTCCACGATGGCGCCGACCCGGCCGATCACCGCCGGCAGCTGCTGCGGGACCGGCTGGCCGAGGATCGCCATCCGGCCGCCGCTCGGCGCGACCAGGCCGAGCAGGGTACGCAGTGTGGTGGTCTTGCCGGATCCGTTCGGGCCCAGGAAGCCGTGCACCTGGCCGGCCTCGACCCGCATGTCGAAGCCGTCGACGGCATGCCGGATCCCACGTCGACGGCTGCGGTAGGTCTTACGCAGCCCGGAGATCTCCAGTACGGCCGTCATCCGCCACCTCCGCCGCGCGCCCGCCGTCGAAACCCGGACACACCATACGGGACCGACCGCTCAGGCGGTGACCACCGTCACGCCGAGTTCACGGAAGGCGGCGACCGTGCCGGGCTCGGCGCCGGAGTCGGTGATCAGGGTCTCCACCCGGTCGATCGGGCAGATCCGGGCGAAGGCGTGTCCGCCCAGCTTCGACCCGTCGGCGATGATCACCACCCGTTTGGCGCGGGCCACCATCAGCGCGTTCATCGACGCCTCGCCCTCGTGGTGGGCGGCGGCCCCGAGCTGCGGGTCGATCGCGTCGACACCGAGCAGCGCGACGTCCAGGGTGACCTCCCGCAGCAGCGCGCCGCCGAGCGGTCCGACCAGTTCGAACGACTGCGGTCGGACCACGCCGCCGGCGACGACGATCTTCATCCGGGAACGGACCAGCAGCTCGTTGGCGATGTTCAGCGCGTTGGTGACCACGGTCAGTTGGGCGCCGTCCGCGCTGGTGTTCAGATCCGGGCGTACGGCGAGCGCGCGGGCCACCTCGGTGGTGGTGGTGCCGCCGTTGAGCCCGACGACCATGCCGGGTTCGACGAGTGCGGCGGCGGCCGCGCCGATGCGCTGCTTCTCCGCCGAGTGCTTGGCAGTCTTGTAGCGCAGCGGCAGGTCGTAGGAGACGCCGTTGGCGACCGCCCCGCCCCGGGTGCGGGTGATCATCTGTTGCTGGGCGAGCTGGTCGAAGTCGCGGCGAATGGTGGCCTGGGAGACGTCGAGGCGGGTGGCGGCGTCCTCGACGGTGATCCGGCCGCTGTCGGTGAGCAGTTCCAGCAGAGCGTTCCAGCGTGCGTACCGATCCATGCCGCCCCTTCCCACGCTTCGCTGCTACCGCGCCTCGCTGCTTACCACGCCTCGCTGCGCAGATCGTGACCAGTTTGCTGCACACTAATGCGCGAAACGCCCGCCAGGCAAAACCTCTGGCTGCGCGATCGGGCATCACCCCAGCCCGGTTGTTGCCACCCGGTCACGAGAACGCGCACAATGACGCGCGAAAAGGTGCCAGTTCGAGCCCGAACGAGCACCGCTGCTTGTCGTCAGCGAGGAGTGTCGCGATGAGCTACGTCGACGCCGAGATCGCCAGCCAGCCGGAGTGCTGGCGCCGGGCGGCCGCACAGGCCGCCGACACCCCCGCCCGGGCGCTGCCCCGCACCGGCGAGCGGGTCGCCGTGGTCGGCTGCGGCACCTCCTGGTTCATGGCGATGGCGTACGCCGGGCTGCGGGAACGCGCCGGCCACGGTGAGACCGACGCCTTCCAGGCCTCCGAGTTCCCCACCGGCCGACACTACGACCGGATCATCGCGATCAGCCGCTCCGGCACCACCACCGAGATCACCGACCTGCTCGCCGCCGTCGACGACCCGCAGCGCACCACGGTCCTCGTCGGCGACCCCGGCTCCCCCGCCGCCCAGCTCGCCGGCCACGTCGTCGCCCTGCCGTACGCCGACGAGCGGTCCGTGGTGCAGACCCGCTTCGCCACCAGCGTGCTGGCGCTGCTGCGGGCCCACCTCGGCGCGGACGTGGCGGCGATCGCCGCCGACGCCGAGGTCGCCGTCCGGGCCCGGCTGCCGATCGACCCGGCACTGATCGACCAGGCCACCTTCCTCGGCCGGGGCTGGACCGTCGGCCTGGCCCACGAGGCGGCGCTGAAGTGCCGCGAGGCCGCCGTCTTCTGGTCCGAGGCGTACCCGGCGATGGACTACCGGCACGGGCCGATCGCGATCGCCGGGCCGGGCCGGATGGTGTGGGCGTTCGGCGAGATCCCCGACCACCTGGCCGACGACGTGGCGGCGACGGGCGCGGCGTTCGTGCACAGCCGGACCAACGGCGTGTACGCCGTCCTCGACCGGTGGGCCGCCGGACGCCGGCCGCTCGACCCGATGGCCGACCTGATCCTCGCCCAACGGTTCGCGGTGGCCCTCGCAGCCAGCCGTGGGCTCGACCCGGACAACCCGCGCCACCTGACCCGGTCGGTCGTGCTGACGTGACGCTGCCCGGCGGAGCCGGCCCGACACCGCCCGGACCGTCCGACGAGGTCGTCATTGCGTTGGACGTCGGCGGCACCGGCATCAAGAGCGCCCTGGTCGGGCTGACCGACCGGGCGGTACGGCACACCGAGCGGCGACCGACCGCGGCGGCCCGGGGGCCGGCCGCCGTCGTCGACACCATCTGCGACCTCGCCGGGCAGCTCGCCGACGCCGCCCGCGCCGACGGGCTCACCCCGGTCGCGGTCGGCGTCGCCGTACCCGGGGTCGTCGACGAGTCGGCCGGCGTCGCGGTCTGGTCGGCCAACGTCGGCTTCCGCGACGTACCGCTGCGTGACCTGGTGGCCGCCCGGGTCGGGCTGCCGACGGCGCTCGGCCACGACGTACGGGCCGGCGGGGTCGCCGAGGCCCGGATCGGCGCCGGGCAGGGCAGCCGGCACGTGCTGTTCGTGGCGGTCGGCACCGGCATCGCGGCCGCCGCCGTCGTCGACGGCACCGGCTACCCCGGCGCGCACGGCGCGGCCGGCGAACTCGGTCATGTGGTGGTCCGCCCCGACGGGCCGACCTGCGGCTGCCGGCAGACCGGCTGCCTGGAGGCGGTCGCGTCGGCGGCGGCGATCACCCGCCGGTACGCCGACCAGGCCGGCCGCCGCACCGGCGGCGCCGCCGAAGTGGCCCGGCTGGCCGCCGCCGGCGACCCGACCGCCGGCCGGATCTGGGCCGACGCGGTCGACGCGCTCGCCGACGGCCTGCTGATCGGCCAGGCGATGTTCGACCCCGAGCTGGTGGTGCTGGGCGGCGGGCTCGCCGAGGCCGGCGACCAACTGCTCGCCCCGCTGGACGCCGCCGTCCGCCGCCGGGCCACCTTCCACCGGCTGCCCCGGCTGGTCCGGGCCGCGCTCGGCGACGAGGCCGGCTGCCTCGGTGCCGCGCTGCTCGCGTCGGACCTGGTCGCGTCGGACCTGGTCGCGTCGGACCTGGTCGAGCGGGCCGCCGAGCCGGCTGAGCGGGCCGCCCGATGAGGATCGAGGGCCGGCTGGTCACCCCCGACGGGGTACGCGAGCACGGCCGCCTGGCCGTCGACGGCGACACGATCACCGAGGTGGCGACGACCGACGGCGGCCCGGCCGGGGTGCACGCGTCGGCATCGGCATCGGCATCGGCATCGGCATCGGCATCGGCATCGGGCTGGATCGTGCCGGGCTTCGTCGACATCCACAACCATGGCGGCGGCGGACACACCTTCACCACCGGCGACCCCGACTCGGCCCGCCGGGCCGCCGCCTTCCACCTGGCCCACGGCACCACCAGCCTGCTGGCCAGCCTGGTCAGCTCGCCAGTCGAGCTGATGCGCGACGCCGTCACCCGGTACGCCCCGCTGGTCGCCGACGGCACCCTCGCCGGGCTGCACTTCGAGGGCCCCTACCTGTCGGTCGTGCGGTGCGGGGCGCAGAACCCGGCGTACCTGCGCGACCCGGAGCCGGACGAACTGGCCGGGCTGCTCGACCTCGGCGACGGCGTGATCCGGATGGTCACCGTGGCCCCGGAACGGACCGGCGCGCTGGCCGCGATCGCCCGGCTGGTCGACGCCGGGGTGGTCGCCGCGATCGGCCACACCGACGCCGGCTACGACCAGACCCGGGCGGCGATCGACGCCGGCGCCACCGCCGGTACGCACCTGTTCAACGGGATGCGCCCGCCGCACCACCGCGAACCCGGCCCGGTGTTCGCCCTGCTCGGCGACGACCGCGTCACCTGTGAACTGATCGCCGACGGGGTGCACCTGCACGACGGCACCCTCACCTTCGCCACGTCGGTCGGCGGCCCCGGTCGGACCGCGCTGGTCACCGACGCGATGGCCGCCGCCGGCATGCCCGACGGCGCGTACGAACTCGGCGGGCAGGCGGTGACGGTGTCCGACTCCGTGGCCCGGTTGGCCCGCGACGGGTCGATCGCCGGCAGCACGCTGACCATGGACGCGGCGCTGCGCCGGGCGGTCGCCGCCGGCATCGACATCGTCGACGCCGTACGGATGGCGGCCACCACCCCGGCGGCGACGGTCGGCCTGGCCGGCACGGTCGGCGCACTCGCCCCCGGGCACCGGGCCGACTTGGTCGAGCTCGACGACGACCTGCGGGTACGCCGGGTGATGCGCGCCGGCGTCTGGCAGTGAGCCACGGTCACCGGCTGGTCAGAATGCTGGCGGGCGGCAGTCGATAGCCGACTTGCTGGCCGTAGGTCATCAGGGGGCGCAGGGTCGGCAGCAGGGTGGTGGTCTCCGAACGCCAGTGGTGTCCACGGTTACCGTCGAGTCGGCGGTGCCGGGCGGATGTCGTCTGCCGCAGCCGTAGGGCGCGCAGTCGCAGGGACGCCGTGGACCGGCCGGAGCGCCAGTCGAGCCAGCGCAGCCACCAGTCCCGTAGTACGTCGATGATCACTTCTTCTCCTTGGTCAACAGTCAGGTCGCGGCACGTTTGGGCAGTCGGTAGAGTCCGTGACGCTGGACGAAGATCTCGCGCCGTTCCATGGCGTTGCCGTGGCGGTCCAGCACGTAGCCGGTGAGCCAGATCCAGCCGTCGTACGTCCACTTCCGGTCCACCGCGATCACCCGGAATCGGATGCCGCGGTCGTCGGCGAACTGGACGCTCGCCTCCCGCCCGATCAGCAACACATCTCCTGGGCTCGGTTCCGGGGTCCGGAGCAGCCGGTTGTTCACCGGGTCACCCGTCGCCACATGGCCTTTCCACGCCGTCGGCGCCTCGCTCCATCGGCCAGGTGGCGCATCCGCAGCTGGGGCACCATCTGGACTTCACTCGGAACGACCACAGCCCCGCGCAGAAGCCGAGCAGCGCCGCCCCGACGAACGCGCCGACGCCTAGCATCGAGACTTCCAGATGGGTTGGGTTGGCGTGAGGATCATGACCACCTCGTCTTCTCGTAGGTGTCGATCCACTCAGGTTCGCGCCGAGGACCGAGTGAGCACGGACCTCCTGTCCAACGCGCAACCCTTGCGGACGACTGCTCGCTGACGAGGTCCACTCTCGCCGGAGGGGAAGCCACGGCGTCACAACGCACTTTGCACGTCTAGGGACGTCCTGGTTAGGATAAAGTCGTCCCTCGAAGGGTTGCGAAGGGGTAGTCATGGCGAACGACCGTCTACGGGAAGCCGTCCTGAACGCCGGCCTGACACCGCTGAGTTTGGCTGAACGTGTCGGAGTCAGCCCCAAGACGGCCGAGCGGTGGATAACGCAGAACCGTGTCCCCTACCCACGACACCGACACGCCATCGCCGGCCTGCTGAAAGAGCGTGAGTCGTACCTCTGGCCCAACGCCGCATCACCCGAGCGCGTCGCACGGGTGGCGGAATCCGAGGTCGTGCACGTCTACTCCCGCCGGTCCGCCGTGCCGTACGACCTGTGGCGGCGACTGATCGAGCAGTCCAGCGAACGAATCGGCATTCTCGTCTACGCCGGCCTGTTCCTACCGGAACTGGTGCCTACCCTGATCCGAGACCTCAAAGAAAGGGCGCTAGCCGGTGTCGACGTCCGACTACTCCTCGGCAACCCGGAGTCGGAGGCCGTGGCCCAGCGAGGAGCCGAGGAGGGGATCGGCGACGCAATAGCGGGCAAGGTGCGCAACGTGATGGCCTTCTACAATCAGCTCCAGGACGTGCCAGGTGTACATGCCCGGTTCCACAGCACGACCCTCTACAACTCGATCTACCGGTTTGACAACGAGATGCTTGTCAACACGCACGCCTACGGGTTCCCCGCCGCACATGCCCCGGTCTTCCACCTCCGGCGACTCTCCGGAGGCGACCTGTTCGACACCTACGCCGACAGCTTCGACCGCGTCTGGTCCAGCGCCGCACCGATCTGGCCCCCGCAAGTGGCAGGCTAGGAGCCGTGGCCAGGACCGAGCACTTCAACAACCCGGACGCCCCCCGACCGAACTCGATCGTTGTCGCTGTGACCGCCTTCGTCCTCGACGCGGACGACCGCGTTCTCCTGGTACGCCGGACAGACAACGACCTGTGGGCGCTACCGGGCGGGGCGCAGGACTTCGGCGAGTACATCGCCGAGACAGCCGTGCGTGAGACCAAGGAGGAAGCCGGGGTTGACATCGAGGTGACCGAGATCGTCGGCCTCTACACCAACCCGAACCATGTCATCGAGTACAGCGATGGCGAAGTACGGCAGCAGTTCTCCATCTGCTTCCGCGCCCGGTACCTGTCCGGCGAACCCACCACGAGCGACGAGTCGTCCGAAGTTCGGTGGGTTGCCCAGGATGAGCTGAGCACGCTGACGATCCATCCGTCCATGCGGCTGCGCATCGATCACGGCTACGAGGGGCGTTCGAAGCCGTACATCGGTTAGGACACCGCGAGCCGATCCGTGGTCCGCCCGACGGCTTCCAGGCAACGGCCTGCACATGACGCCAACGCCGAGGCAGAGCCGCCGCTAACCGTTCCTCGGCAAGCTCAGCCGCTCGCGCCACCAGCCCCGACATACCCGGAGCGTACGGCGTCCCTAGACGTCCCCGCCAGGCTTATACGCGCCCGGTGCCGGCCGGCTGCCGGCGGTGCTGTGAGAACTTTCTGTACGTCTTCAAGGCGGCCCGCGAAGCGGGCCGCACGCGCCGCCGCCTGGACGCGTGGCCTCCGTTCCGCTGGCGCTCCACTACGGCCCACGCAACACGCCCGGCGGCTGGCGCGGAAAGCGGGATGCCCAACGGGTCGCCGCCGAATGGGTGGCCGAGGTGGGAGAGAAGTTCAGGGGTTGTGCCGGCAGCCGGCCGGGATCGGGTCGGGCAGGCGCACGGCGTGGTGGAGCGCACGCCGGGCGCGTCGGCAGGGTGCCGGCCGCGTGCGGGGGTTGCGGTTACTGCGCCTCCGGCGGGGGCGCTCTGTCAGCTCCGGGATGGGAAAGATCGTCGACGGCTCGCGGTCCGTGAGTGGTTGCGCGAGCCATCCCGCCCGCCATCGACCCGGGCAAGCCGAGCAGACCACCGCCCGACCCGCCAGCGTCCGTACGAGCCGTCAAGGCCGTCTTGACGTGGCGGGCCGGGCGGAGGCCCGCTCCCCAGGAGGGCGGGTCGACGGCAGACGGGATGAGAAAGTCAGCGGTCGAAGATTCTCACCGTTACCGCCAGCCCTTCGACCGTTGATTCTCGGCTCAGGTCCGCCTCTAGTCCACGGGGGCCGGGTAGGATTCCGTCATAGTCGAAGACAAGGCAGATTAGATGCTTGGCGCGCTGCTCTGTCTTGTACCGGTCCCGATCCACAATCAGCTCGTCGCCCAGACTGCGAGCCGTCATGCTTGGCCGCGCCCGCTTGATCTCGACAGCCAGCTCGAAGGAGGGAAGTAGGAAGTCGATCCGAGCTGCACCGCCGGCGACGTTAGGCGTCCACGTCTCAGGGCGCACGTCCTCAAAGAATAGAGCAAAAAGCCCTTTCAGGAGATCCTGGGCGTCATACTCATCCGCGACAGTGATCGTCGGTCGACCGCCGTGCCTGCGAGACAACTCTCTCTCGACGTCCCGCATCCGTTGCCCGATTGTCAGAATCGTGTCAACGGCATCTATCTGCTGCCCGGCGAATCGCACGCTTCCCGAACTTCTCTGGGTGCGGAGCTGTCCAGCCAAGAGTGCGCGCAGGATGTCTAAGTTCGCACGCGCTTTGGTTGTTGTGGAGCTATTGATAGCACCAAAGTCTCCGGATTTGAAGCGGTTTGCCTCCTCCTTGCCGGGAAGGAATGAGTAGAGCCCGACTTCGTTGAGTGAGGCAAGATTGTAGAACTTTGGATGCCTGACGTACTGGTCGCCATACATCTCGGCGACGATGTCATCAATATCATAGAGGAGGTGATCGGACGGCCTGTATGGAGGGTGCTCCTTGGAAGCGATAAAGCAATACCGCTTGGCGGGGGCGGCAAACCCGAAGATCGAGCTGTTCATATTCCAGTGGACTATGATAGATTCTCGATTTTCACTTAGATAGTCGTAGAACCGCTCCAGCAAGGAAATTTCTCGCCCCACCGCGTCGGTCTCTACAGGTAGGTCGGCTAGTGAAAAGGCTTCTCGGGTCCCGTTGTTCAGGCTTGCGACAGCTATGCAGGAGACAGTTGGGGGATGATCCGTTGCATCTGTCAGACTCTCGCAAGCATAGTGGACGGAGATTATCTCTCGTCCGTCATTGACGGCGTTCCGCAATTCACGCAACTTAGCCGGCTCAGATGTCACTTGACCTCGCCTCCTATGTCCGACTGAACAATCAACCGCTCGGGAAGGAGGACCGCGCTTAGCGGTGCCCCTTCTGTGGTGCCGCAGCCCGTGTCGATGCAAATCAGGGACTGCGAAACGAAAGCCCGGCCGCCTCGCTGCGCATAGTGTCCGCAGACCGTTAATGGCACCGGAGGTTGCAGGCGAGTTTGAAACAGCTCGAAGTGGGGTTCAAGGACCATCGCCCGGAGGTCTCTAGCATTCGGGCGACGCGGATCGTAGCCCATGTGACTGATCAGATACTCGGGGCTCTCTAGTAGGGCAGCCGTACTTCGTGACCTGACCGGTGTGGTGGGGTGTGGACGGACAGGGTGTGCGGCGACGGAGACGGCCACCGCATGATCGTCCGGTGTTGTGTGGACAACGAAGGATCACGAGGTGGCCGCAGCGGCCATGGTAGAGGCCGGTCGGGTCGAGGAGAACCTCGCCACGCTGATGGGAGACCTCGGCGCGTGTTTCGCCCGGGTCGAACCACTACGGCAGGCCGGCAAGTACGTCCGTGGCCTGATCGCCGACCTGCCACGCAAGAACTGCTGGACCCTCGCCGAACACGCCGGGGACACCACCCCCGACCGGATGCAACGACTCCTCGAACGCGCGGTCTGGGACACCGACAAGGCGATGGGCGTGGTCCGTGACTTCGCCGTGGCACGCCTGGCCGACCCGGACGGCGACAACACCCTGATCTTCGACGAGAGCGGCGTGGAGAAGACCGGCACCGGCACGTGCGGCGTGACCCGCCAGTACGTGGGCTGCGCGGGAAAGGTCACCAACGCCGTCAACCTGGTCAACGCCACCTACGCCACCCGCGCCGGCCACGCCCTGGTCGGCTCCCGCCTGTGGATCCCCGCCGCCCACCTCGACGACGACGCCCGCCGCGCCGCCACCGGCGTCCCCGCCGACACCGAGTTCGCGACCAAACCCCGACTCGCCACCGACCTGCTCACCGAGACACTCGACGCCGGCGTACCCGTGCGGTGGTGCACCGCCGACGCCGTCTACGGCCGGGACCGGCGACTACGCGACACCTGCGAGACCCGGGGAATCGGCTACAGCCTCGGCGTGCCGTGCTCGTTCCGGATCACCCTGCCCGGCTGGAAGACGAAGATCCGCGCCGACACCGCTGTCACCGCCCTGACCACCGACACCGCCTGGCAGACCATGTCCTGCGGGGCGGGTTCCAAAGGCGACCGCTGGTACGCGTGGGCGTGGATCGCCACCGCCAGCCCCCGCCACTACCTGCTCGTACGCCGGAGCCTGGCTGACCCCGACGACCTGGCCTACTTCTACTGCTGGATACCGGAGCGTCTTCCGGCGACCCTGACCGCGTTGGTGAGGGTGACCGGCCGGCGGTGGACGATCGAGGAGGACCACGGCTTCGGCAAGGACCACTTCGGGTTCGACCAGTTCCAGAACCGGCTCCACACCCCGATCATGCGGCACATAGTGCTGGTCATGGCCGCGCTCGCCGTCTGCGCGGTCACCGCCGCCGACGCCGCGGCCGGGACCACGCCACCACCCCGACCCACCCACCCCAGCGAACCACCACCGGCCGACCTCGGACTCATCCGGCTGACCGTTGTCGAGATCAAGAGGCTGTACAACCTCGCTACCAGAGCCTGGCACAGCCTCGAACACCATCTCCGCTGGTCCTGGTGGCGCCGCCGCCATCAAGCCCGCGCCCGCTGGTACCACTACCGATCCAGACTCACATGATCAAGTCACGAAGTACGGCTGCCCTACTAGCGACGTAGATCCCGAGCTTTCGCAGGCCGACCGCGTGGAGCGATGCATCCGTAACGGTCAGCGCCCGCCCGGCGGCAGCCAACTCAGCAATCGCCTTCCGGAAGTGCGGAGGATACTGATAACTGGCAAAAATCTCCCCGAGTGTCCCATCGGGGTCGCTCAGGATGTAGCCGTCAGTGAGCAGGTGGAGCATGAAGAGGCTGCCCTGCTTTGACATCTCCTTCAAGGTGTTGATGTTGTATGCAGTCACGTTGACGTCCCCGTCGGAGTACTTACCGGGACGTGTTCGCACCACTTGGAGGACATCGATGTCGCTGTCTGTCCGGGCGGTGCCCCGTGCCTGGCTTCCGTACAGGGCAACAGCAACGAACGGCCCTCGTACCGCTGCCATGGCCCGCGCGATGACGTCCTGAGGCGGTTGCCTGGTACTAGTCGTGGCCTGGTCCAACGGCACGAGCGACGGGGTCATAACAGGAGCCTAACGACCTGCACCGACAACCTGATACGGGCAGACGCCTTCCTCCGCTCGTATGGCCGAGCGTCCGGCTGTGCTTGACGGCGCACATCAAGCGCTGGCCCTCCTCCACAGGGCCGCTTGAGTACGGCAGCGTCCCTGTCGTTGACACGTCCCAAACCGCCGGGCGCGCCGGACGCGAGTTGGAGCAGTCTTGCTGCGACGATGTGGGGGTAGGCGAGCGCCACCGACTGCCCCCACGTAGTCAGGCGATGAGGGGCGCGGTGAGCGTCGCGACAGCCGCAATGAGGCCAGCCGCCGCTGTGACCAGCCCTGTTACCGCCGTGGGGTAACCGATCCGTCGCCCGTAAACGTCTTCCGTTGCCTTGGCCGGTCGCCAGCGGCGGAGGCAGCGCGGTGAGCCCGCTACCAGGAGGTCGGTTCGACAGCAACGGTGACAGCAACGTGCCCGGACGAAGGACAGCCGTCGGCGGCCGGGCACGGACCGTGACCCGAATTCGCCGACGCGGACGGACCCTGCCGGGCGAAGCGCGCAGAGCGCGTAAGCGAGATGTCGCCGGTTCGAGCCCGGCCGGGGGCTCCAGCACAGACACGGCGGGACACCTTGACGGCAACGGTGGTCAGGACAGCCGTCCGTCGAGCTTGCCCAGGGCCCAGCAGCGACCCATCCCTCCATGCGACTGCGCGTCGATCACGGCTACGAGGGGCGTTCGAAGCCGTACATCGGTTAGGACACCGCGAGCCGACCCGTGGTGCGCTCGACGGCTTCCAGCAGTGTCGGTCTGGCCCGTACCCAGAACCTGGTGACCAGGTGATCCGGGCCATAGCGTTGCTCGATCTCCGCCAGCCGGTCCGCAACGGCGACGTCGTGTCCGTCCGGGCCGGTCGTCATGTCCGCGTACCAGAGGGCATCAGCGGTCAGCGACTGTTCCTGCGGGAACTCAGCGGCCAACTCGTCCCGGAGGCCGCGTTCCTCCGCCTCGAACAGTGCGCACGAGTGGTGAGCCACCAGAGCGGCCACGCGGTCGGATACCCCGACACGACGTAGCCACCGCCCGCCGTCAAGAGCGTGCAGGCCGGTATCGGCCACCCCGGGTGCGTACCCGACATCGTGCAGCCACGCGGCAGCGACGAGAACCTCAGCGTCCGTCGGGTCCAGGACGTGACTGACCTCGCCGGCCTTCCTGGCAACGGCCTGCACATGACGCCAACGCCGAGGCAGAGCAGCAGCTAACTGTTCCTCGGCAAGCTCAGCCGCTCGCGCCACCAGCCCCGACATACCCGAGAGCGTACGGCGTCCCTAGCGAAGCGGGCCGCACGCGCCGCCGCCTGGGCGCTCGGCCTGCAGTCCGCTGCCGCTCCGCTCCGGCCACGCAACACGCCCGGCGGCTGGCGCGGACAGCGGACACCAACCGGGCCGCCGCCGACCGTCAGCGTTGCGGAATGTGTGGTGTTGGGGCCGGCAGCCGGCCGGGGCGCGGCGTGGCCGAGGGGTGGATGCCCCTATCGCTTCTCGCGGTGCAGAGAGGGAGACCCCGAGACGGTGATCTTGGCTCGTCCTCCGCAGCGGGCTACCCGGAAACCCGGTATGGAGGTGCCAAGTCGCCTGCTGCCTCGATCAAAAAAACCCGGCCCCTCTAGGGAAAACCGGGTGGTATATACAGTGAACTCTAGCGCAGCCAGGTCCGACCTGCAACTGAAACTGGCGACAGGGCTCCTACCAGCCGGACGGGCGTACGTAGGTCCCGGCGGGGCTGACGACCGGGTCGCTGAGCTGGCAGGTTTGCAGCCCGCAACTCGACGCGGCACCGAACAGCGAGGGTTTACTGGTTAGAAGAGCCCGGCGGGGCGGTCCAGGTCACCGGGCACCCATGGCAGCCGTACGGTGTCCCACGGCACCCGCTGCAGCAGGCGCAGCAGCAGCCAGCCGAGCAGCAGCCCGGCGACCGAGTCGGTCAACCAGTGGTAGCCGAGGTAGACCGTGCTGCAGAACAGGACCGTCGCCGGCAGCAAGCGCAGCGCCAGGTAGCCGGGGAACGGCCGCCGGGCCGGGACCTGCCGGCCGTACGACCGCAGCAGACCGGTGATCAGCAGGGCGATCACCGCGTACCAGACGATCGCGTTGGTCACGTGCCCGGACGGGTACGCCATCGCCGGGGTCGCCTCGGTGAACAACCGCTCCGGGAACGGGTCGTCGAAGTCGTGCGGATAGCCCCGGGGCAGCAGCACCTTCATCGCGCCGACGCTGAGGTAGGTCGCCACCACCGCGCCGAGCACCGGCAGCAGCGGACGCACCGAACGGACCCGCCGGGCCAGCCAGAGCGCCAGCACGGTGGAGACCGGGATCAGCAGCCAGCCGCCCTGGCCGAAGAAGTTGAGCACCCGGGCCACCCAGTAGGCCACCGGCGGCCGGTGCGCGTCGACCCAGTCGCGTACCGCCAGGTCGGTGTCGAGGAACACCCCGGCGGCGAGCGCCCCGGTCAGCCCGGCCAGCGCGGCCAGCAGCACCGCGTCGAACCACCAGCCGGCCGGCGTCGGCCCGGGTCGCCGCGGCGCGTCGGCCGGCGGCGCGGACGGGCGGGTAGCGGTCGGCTCGGGCACGCCGGCCAGGTTACCGAACCGGTGCGGTGACGATGTCGTGTCGGTGCGGCGACAGCTTGACGGCGGGACCACCACGAAGACGCTGAATATGGATCAAATCAACAGTGTTAGCCGAGCCACGGCAGGCGGCATCCGGGCGTCGTACCCGTCATGCTTGATCCCGTGCGGATCACCTCGGCCCTTGTGGACCCGGCGCTGCTCGACCTGCCCTGGTCGACACCGCTGGAGCAGTGGCCTGCCGACCACCTGGTGGCGCTGCCGCAGGGCATCTCCCGGCACGTCGTCCGGTTCGTCAAACTCGCCGGCACCGTCTACGCCGTGAAGGAGACCGGCGAACGGGTCGCCGAACGCGAGTACGACCTGCTGCGCGCCCTGGAGCGCATCGACTTCCCGGCCGTCGAAGCGGTGGCGATCGTCGCCGACCGCACCGACGCCGACGGCGAACCGCTCGACCCGGTGCTGATCACCCGGCATCTGCAGTTCTCGCTGCCGTACCGGGCGCTGTTCTCCAACCAGCTGCGCCCGGAGACCCTGGCCCGACTGCTCGACGCGCTCGCCGCGCTGATCGTCAGGATGCACCTGACCGGCTTTTTCTGGGGTGACTGCTCACTGTCCAACACGCTGTTCCGCCGCGACGCCGGTGCGTTCGCCGCGTACCTGGTCGACGCCGAGACCGGCGCACTGCGGCCGGGCCTGTCCAACGGGCAACGCGGCGAGGACCTGGAGATCGCCCGGGTGAACATCTTCGGTGAGGCCCTCGACCTGCAGGCCGCCGGCCTGCTGCACGAGTCGATCGACCCGGAGACGGTCGCCGACGAGGTCGTCGCCCGCTACGAACGGCTGTGGCATGAGATCACCTACGAGCAGCACATCGAACGGGAGTCCCGGCACGACATCGAACGGCGGATCCGACGGCTCAACGAGCTCGGCTTCGACGTCGCCGAGGTGGCGATGTCGGTCGTCGACCGCGGCTCCTACCTGGTCCGGCCAAAGGTGGTCGACGCCGGCTACCACAGTCGGCGGCTGCTGCGGCTGACCGGCCTCGACGCCGAGGAGAACCAGGCCCGCCGGCTGCTCAACGACCTCGATGCGCACCGGGCGGAGAGCGACCTGACCGACGAGCAGCAGGCGGCGCACCGCTGGCTGACCGAGGTTTTCGAGCCGGTGGTCCGGGCGGTCCCGGCCCACCTACGCCGCAAGGTCGAGCCGTCGGAGCTGTTCGCCCAGGTCATCGAACACCGGTGGCGGCTGTCCGAGGAGGCCGGCCGGGACGTCGGGCTGGCCCCGGCGGTCCAGTCGTTCCTGGCGGACGTGCTGGTGCACTACCCCGACGAGCAGGCGGTACTCGGCGCCGAGGTGCCGGTCGCCTGACCGGCCCGGCCGGGATCCAGCGGGTAGGCCCGGATCGCCGACCCGGTTCAGGTCGCCGGCTCGGCCTCGTCGACCGGCTCCGAGGCCTGCTTGAGCAGCCAACTCAGCCCGGACCGGCGGGCCACCACGGTGATCCGGTCCCGGGCCCGCAGCCGGAAACCCGACGCCGGCAGCCACACCGGACCAGGCTCGCCGAACTGCGCGAACGCAATCACCCGTACGCCCGGATTGTCGCCGGCGGCGGCGAGCGACCCGCCGTCCAGCGCCGACCCGGCGGCGACGATCACCTCGGCGACCAGCAGCACGTGCCGGGCCACCGGAATGGTGGCGATCACCTCCCGGTCCATCAGCGCGGCGGCGAACGCCGGCGCCGCCAGGTACGACACGCTGCGCGAGATACCAATGTTGAAGGTGCGCTGGATCCGGCTGGCGAAATCGCCGTCGAACAGCCGCAGCACGACGTGCACGTCGCTGTGGATCTCCCGGGCGTACAGCGCCGCCTGCAGGTTCGTCACGTCGTCGGTGGAGACGATCACCAGCGCCCGGCAGGTCGCCACCGAGGCGGCGCGCAGCGTCTCCTCCTGGGAGCCGTCGCCGATGATCAACGGTATGTCCAGCTCCCGCGCGACCGGCACGCCCCGCGCGTCCGGGTCCTTGTCGACCCCGACCACCTCGACGCCGAGGTCGTGCAGCTGCCACATCACCCGGGTGCCGACGTTGCCGAGCCCGACGACCACCACGTGCCCAGCCCGCTCCGGCCGGGTCTGCCGGTCGGCTATCGCCAGCCGGGCGTTCACCAGACCGTCCACCACGGCGGCGGTGAGCAGCGGGATCAACGCCAGCCCGGCCAGGCTGAGCACCACCTGCATCACCTGTACGGCTGCCGACTTGCCCAGGTCCGGATCGGCTCCGCTGAGCGTCATCACCACGGTCAGGTAGACCGCCTCGGCGACGCTCACCCCCTCGGCACGTGACAGCAGCATGCCGAAGACCACCACCACCGCCAGTACGCCGAGCGTGGCCATCCCGATCTTGCGGGTGGCGAAGGACCGCAACGCCCGCACCGGATCCCGCCACAGCCGGGCGCGCTGGCGGGCGCGGATGATCCGCCGGGCCGCCCGGACCGGCGCCAGCTGGCTGCCGGCAGCCTCGGCCAGCACCAGATCGGCGGTGTGCTGGTCGGCCGGCAGCACCCGGGGGCGGCCGGCGTCGCTCAGGTCGGCCAGCCCGCAGATGACGTGCTCGGGGCGGACCTCGTCGCGCTGCGCCACGTGCAGCGTCCGGCCGCCGTGGCGGAAGTGGGTCGGCGAAACCACCCCGAGGGCGGCCGCGACAAAGGCGGGTGCCGCCATCGACGCGTCGGACAACACCTCGCAGTCGACGAACAGCCGCTTCACCCGGCTGCCCAGCCGGGTGTTGAACATCCGCATCACCACCCGCAGGTCTGGCTCGACCTCCTGGGCGCACAGCGCGGCGTTGATGTTGCCGACGTCGTCCTGGTTGAGCAGCGCCAGGCCGCGCGCGCCGGCCAGCCCGGCGCTGCGGAACGTCTGCTCGGTCAGCCGGTCGGCCCGCAGCAGCCGGATGCCTTTGATCGACCGCATGTCCGGACCGTCCGGTCGGGGCCGGGTCGGCACGATGACCGTCACTGTGGCGGCCGCCGCTACCAGCTCGCCGACCAGCCGATAGGCCAGCGGGTCGTGTCCGCAGACGACGTAGTGCGGCTGGTTGTCGCCGTTGCTGCGCAGCCGACCGCCGACGGCGCGGCGGGCGCGGTCACGCCACGGGTCGACAGCCATGGTCCGGATGGTAGCCACCGACGGCACGCGCGGGGTGACCGCAAAGTCGCCTCCCGGCGGGACCGGACCGGCACACTGGACCCGGCATCCGGCCCATCACCGCAAAGGGGAGGACGAACTCTTGGGACTGTCCCGAACGGTCGGCCGGCTCTTCGGCGTACGGTCCGAGCTGGTCCGAGCGGATCCGGCCGGCACCGACCGGGTGGCCGCAGGCACCGACGCGCTGGTCGTCGGCGGCGGCATCGCCGGCATGTGCGCGGCGATCGTCCTCGCCGAACGCGGCGTACGGGTCACCGTGCTGGAAGGCGCCGCCCAGCTCGGCGGACGGCTGGCCGCCTGGCCGGAGACGCTGACCGACGGTACGGTTCAGCCGGTCGACCACGGTTTCCACGCGTTCTTCCGCCAGTACTACAACTGGCGGGCGATCCTGCGCCGGGCCGACCCGACACTCGGCATGCTGCGCCCGGTCGACGGCTATCCGGTGTGGTCGGCGCAGTGGCCGCCGGAGGAGTTCGGCCGGTTGCCGACCACACCGCCGCTGAACCTGCTCGCGCTGCTGCTGCGCAGCCCGAGTCTGCGGCTGCGCGAACTACGCGAGATGGACCGTCGGGCGGCGATGCCGCTGCTGGCCTACCATCCGGACCGGACGTACGCCGAGCTCGACCACCGGTCCGCCGCCGAGCTGCTGGACTCGCTGCGGCTGCCGGACCGGGCCCGCGCCATGCTGTTCGAGGTCTTCTCCCACTCGTTCTTCAACCACGAGCGGGAGATGTCCGCCGCCGAGCTGGTGGCCAACTTTCACTTCTACTTCCTGGGCAACCCGGAAGGGCTCGGCTTCGACGCACCGGAGCAGGACTACGACGCCGCGATCTGGCAACCGCTGCACGAACATCTGCGCCGGCACGGTGGCCGGGTGGTCACCGGCGACGTGGTGCACACCGTCATCCCCCGGCGGGCCAACGGGTGGCAGGTGCGGTCCGCCTCCGGAGCCGCGCACACCGCCCGGTACGTGGTGCTGGCCGTCGACCCGCCGGCGTTGCGCACGCTGCTGGCTGACTCGCCCCGGCTGGCCGAGGCCGCGCCGACGTTGGCCGAGCGGGTCGGCTCGCTGGTCGACGCTCCTCCGTACGCGGTGGCCCGGCTCTGGTTGAGCGGCGATGTCGCCCCAGACCGGCCGGTGTTCAGCGGCGTCTCCCGCCAGCCGACCCTGGACTCGGTCACCCTCTACCACCGGCTGGAGCGTCAGGCGCGGCAGTGGGCGCAGCGCAGCCGGGGCGCGGTGCTCGAACTCCACGCGTACGCCTGCCCGGAGCAGGTGCCGGCCGAGTCGCTGGCCGACCGGATGCGTGCCGAGCTGGCGGCGCTGTGGCCGGAGGTGGCCGACCTGCCGGTACTGGAGTCACGGGCGCGGGTCGAGGCGCAGGCCCCGGCGTTTCCGCCCGGGGCGGCGGCGGGGCGGCCCGGCGTGGTCACCGACGCGGACGGGTTGTTCCTGGCCGGCGACGGGATCGACACTGATCTGCCGAGCGCTCTGATGGAACGGGCTGCGGTGACCGGGATCCTGGCCGCGAACCACATCCTGCTTCGGGAGGGCGCGGCCACCGAGCCGCTGCGGACAATTCGGCGCTACGGGCTGTTGGCGCGGGAGCGACACCCGTCAACGTCGGCCGACGTCGGCCCGCCGCAGTAGTGGTAGTGCGGCGGACCGACGTCGGTCAGTTGTCCGTCAGCTGGTCTGCTCGACCGCGTCGCGGATCTCGACGAGCGAGCCGGCGGCTTCCTCGCCGGTGCTGAAGTAGAACACGTACATCACCAGCGCGCCGCGGCTGGCCCAGACGCAGACCCCGCCGGGGATGCCTTCCAGGTCGGCGTCGCCGCACCGCGCCGACCCGCCCTTCGGACCGGCGTCGACGTCGGTGACGTCGGTCATCCCGAGCCCGGTGGCGTCGCCTTCGGTGGCGTCGGCCAGCTCCTGGTCCGGGTCGGCCATCACTCCGGATACACCGGCGATCATGACCAGGTTCTCCTGCTCGATGTCGCCGTAGAAGGCACCGATGCTGCTGGTCGACTCGGGCACGTCGGCGGCCAGCCCGGTGGCGACCTCCTCGGCGAGGCCCTGGAAGGTCGGGTCGGTGTTCAGCTCGCGGCCGGCGAGGGTGTCCGGGGTGACCAGCCGGGTCTGGGTCGCTTCGATGACCTCACCGACGGTGTCCCGGACGAGGAAGAAGGTGACAGCCGCCCCGCCGAGGCAGAGCACCAGCACGGCGGCGATCACGATCAGGATGATCCGGCCGGCCTTGGACTTCTTGGGCGGCGGGGCCATCGGAACGCCGGGCTGGCCGGCGTAGGCCGGCCCGGGAGCGGCTCCAGCCGGCGGCACCGGCTGCCCGGCGGGCGCGCCCGGGTACTGCGGCTGAGAGGGGTCAGACATGTTCTACCTACTTCTGATGAGGGCCCCGTGACTCCTGACCGGCAGGCGGCTCGGAGCTTTCCTGGCAACCCGCTGTACGCGGGGCCGGCCGATCGTAACGGTGGGCGGCGACAACTGAGTCCCCCGACAGGAACCGACGGGATGGAATCACCACCGAACCGTTACCCGGGGCAGGAGCCACCCCAGGACGGCCGGAGCCGGGGCCGGCGCGCAGTCGCCGGACGAACTCGGGTCTGTATGCGGTGCCACCATATGGGGTCGGGGCACTCGTGCAGCTTGATGCCGGACACGAATCAAGATGCACCTGTGGCATCAGGTCTGCGGAAGCACCTTACAGTCAGCAGCGACGCTGCCGCCGCTGCCATTACAGCACCAGTCGCGACAGATCAAGTCTGGCACTGCTCGATGTGAACTAGATCACTTGCAATGCATTGCACGCCAGGGCTGAATTAGTTCAGCATTGACTCTATGCAGACCATGCAGTGGAGTGACGCGGCACGCGCACCGCGTGATGTTGCATCTGCGGTCGAGTCGTCAGGCGAAGTTCGGCTGGAGCGCCGAGGGGACGGCGTTCCCTTCGTGATCATGCGGGAAGATCGCGCCCAGCAGGCACGTCAGGGGATCGAGACGAGCACGCGGTTACTCCGCAATCTCTTCCAGCTTGGCGGCGAGGAGCTGATCACGGAGGCCTTGGTAGACGCCTTCCCATGGACCAACTTCCTTCCCGAAAAAGATCGCATTACCTTCGTCAAGGAGTTCATGTGGACCCTTGAAGCATGCAGCGATCTTGATGCATGGACTCCATTCGGGAGGATGATTCACGAATGGCAGCAGACTGCGGCGATTCACGCTGACCCGGCGCTCGCCCAAGAACTGTCCCGCGCGGTAGACTCCGACCTCGGTCCTGTACCTGCGCCGATGGTGTCCGAGGACGCCGGGTAACTTGTGGCAGGCGTGGGAGGCTCTGACCTACGGCCCAACAGATCCGGACAAGCCACACCGACAGCATCGGCTAAAGGGTGAGCCAGGAAGCCGCATGGTCCAGGGCGACGGTCTGGAGCAATGGCAGTACGAGGTAACGAGCGGCGGGAGAATCTGGTACTGCCCGGACGTCGCAGGCAGGGCCTCTGCCTGCAGCACCACCAGCAGACAGCCGTGTGATGCGCCAAGCCACCGGCAAGCTCAGCGGACTGCCGTCGTCACCAGCGTTTGCTCTCGCCGCGTCCCGCCGTGCGTCACACGGCGGGACCTGCGGGGCGGTGCTGGAGCCCCCGGCCGGGCTCGAACCGGCGACATCTCGCTTACAAGGCGAGTGCTCTGGCCAACTGAGCTACAGGGGCAGCGCTTCGTTCAGCGTCAGCATAGCCACTGACGTGGCGATACCGCTGCATCGGCCGCTCTGTCCAATCGATCTTTCCCGTTCTGCGTACGGGTGTCCGCCGCTCCGGCGGTCGCCGTCGACCTCCGGCCGAGGGTGACAAACAGTGGCATACCCCACCCCTGTGTCCGTTTTGGTCGGTTATCCGAGGTAGTTGCGGGCCGTCCCGGTCTTGGCAGCCAGGCAAATCCCGTTTACCGTGGCGTGACACGTGCGACACGTCGCCCTGGCGGCTGCGAGTACGCGTGGGCCGGCGCTCAGAGCGCCGGTCGCTCCTTCACTCGGATCGTCCGGCACGTTCCTGCCGGTGAAAGGAAGCACTGACCATGGCTACGGTCACCTACGACCAGGCGTCCCGCATCTACGCGGGCACCGAGCGACCCGCTGTCAACAAGCTCGACCTCGAGATCGGCGACGGCGAATTCCTCGTGCTGGTCGGCCCCTCCGGTTGCGGTAAGTCCACCAGCCTGCGGATGCTCGCCGGTTTGGAGGACGTCGACGAGGGCCGCATCCTCATCGACGACCGCGACGTCACCCACCTGCCGCCCAAGGCCCGCGACATCGCGATGGTCTTCCAGAACTACGCGCTATACCCGCACATGACGGTGTACGAGAACATGGCCTTCGCGCTGAAGCTGCGCCGGACCTCGAAGTCGGAGATCGACCGCCGGGTCAAGGAAGCCGCCGCTCTGCTGCAGCTGGAGGAGTACCTCAACCGCAAGCCGAAGGCGCTCTCCGGTGGTCAGCGCCAGCGGGTCGCGATGGGTCGGGCGATCGTCCGGGAGCCGCAGGTCTTCCTGATGGACGAGCCGCTGTCGAACCTCGACGCGAAGCTGCGGGTGCAGACCCGTACCCAGATCGCCTCGCTGCAGGCCAAGCTGGGGGTCACCACCGTCTACGTCACCCACGACCAGGTCGAGGCGATGACGATGGGCCACCGGGTGGCGGTGCTGCTCGACGGCGTGCTGCAGCAGGTCGACACCCCGCGGAACCTGTACGACGTACCGGCGAACGTCTTCGTCGCCGGCTTCATGGGCTCCCCCGCCATGAACATCAAGACCGTCCCGCTGACCGAGCAGGGTGCCGTCTTCGCCGACCTGGTCGTCGAGCTGAGCCGCGAGCAGGTCGAGGCGGCCAAGGCCAACGGCGGCGGCAACAAGGTCACCGTCGGGTTCCGTCCCGAGGACTGCGACCTGGTCGGCGCCTCCGAGGGCGGCATGCCGATGTCGGTCGAGCTGGTCGAGGACCTCGGCTCGGACGCCAACGTCTACGGCTATGCGACGCTCGACGGCAGTTCGGAGCGGTTCGTGGTGCGGACCGACCGCCGGCACATGCCGCGGATGAACGACACCGTGTTCGTCCGCCCCCGTCCGGGCCAGCACCACGCGTTCCACGCCGCCAACGGCCAACGGCTCTGACCGACCGCCGCCCCGGCTGGCGAGTCACGACATTTGGCTCGTCGCGTGCGGCCGGTCTTCCCTACCGGGAAGACCGGCCGCACCGCTTTCTGGTGGACGGTCCTGGTCAGTGGACGAAGCCGGTCACGGTGTAACGACCCGTCCCCCGAAGGTGACCACGAGACGACCGTCCGAGGCGAACGACCAGCCCAACGAGCCCGAGTACGTCGAGCACCGGGAGCCGTTCGAGCCGGACCAGAACTGGTTCGAGCTGTCTGAGTTGCCGATGATCCGGTCGTTCGAGCCGCTGTCACACGACGTGTTGCCGCGGAACACCGAGCTGCCGCCGTCGAAGTTGAAGTTGCGTTCCTCGTTGCCGATGCTGACGTTGTTCGACACCGTCATCGTGCCGAGGTTGCGGTTGTACGTGAACCCGTGCTTGCCGTTGCGGTACGCGATGTTGCTCCGGATGGTGTGGTTGACGCCGATGTCCTCGCCGCCGAGTTTGTAGCCGTTGCGGTCGCCGTTGCCGGCCTGACCACCGTTGCTGAGCGTGCCGTTGTCGTACGCCAGGGAGTGCTCGATCGTCACCGCGCCGATCGGCCCGGTGTCGCTCTTGGTGTACAGGTCGTAGCCGTCGTCGATATTGTTGTGCGCCACGGTGTAGCGGAAGACATTGCCGGAACCGACGGTGAGCTTCGGGGCGAATCCGTCGGCGTCCTCACCGTCGGAGTCGACATTGTCGTGCGACACCGAGCTCAACACCAGGTTGTTGGACGGCCACTGGTCGCGCGGTGCTCCGGCGATGAGCCGGGACAGCTGCAGGCCGGTGTCCCGGTTGTGCCGGGTGACCACCCGTTCGATGATGTTGTGGTTGCCAGCGAGCAGGATCCCGTTGTCGCCGGCCCGTTCGACGATGATGCCGTAGACGTGCCAGTAGGACCCGCCGATCGCCAGCCCGCGGTTGGCCGAGTCCTCGCTCTGTGCCGAGAAGTTCAGGATCGGCGTCTCGCCCGGGTAGGCGTACAGGTTCTTACGGGCACTGGACGTACCGCTGTTGCCCTGAGCGATGGTGATGGTCTGCGAGTATCGGTAGGTGCCGCCACGCAGGTAGATCGTGCCGCCGGGTGCGATCCGGGTGATCGCCGAGGTGAGCGTCGTCGGGTTGGACACCGTCCCGGACGCACTGTCGCTACCGTTCGGTGCAACGTACAGGGTGTCACCGGACGGCGGCGGGCTGGTCGGTGGCGCGGTGGTCGGCGGCGGGCTCGTCGGGGGTGCGGTGGTCGGCGGCGGGCTGGTCGGGGGTGCGGTGGTCGGCGCGGGGGTCGTCGGTTCCGGTACGGAACCGAGAGTGTCCACCCTGACGTCGTCGTAGCTGGCCCCGGCGTAGCCGGTGACCAGGGCTATCCGGCCGGAGTCCCATGAGTCGTCGCTGCCGGAGCCGATCTGGCTGCCGTCGACGTAGCCGCGGACGGTGCTACCGCTCGACTCGATCCGCAGGGTGTACCAGGTGCCGGTGGCCACGCTCAGCGCCGCCGAGCCGAGCACAGTGATCTGGCTGCCGTTGACCAGCTGCAGCTCGGCGCGGTTGTTGCTGGTCAGCGCCAACCGGTACATCCTGGTGTTGCTGGTGACCCGGGAGGCGATGCCGACGAACCGGTCGGATCCGTGCAACGACAACGGCTTGACCCGGGCCTGCAGTTGGTAGTCGGTCCAACTGGTGCTGCCGGCGAAGAACCGGGCCAGGTTGCTGCCGGTGTTGTCCTGCCGCAGCACCTGGCTGCCGTCGGAGACGACCTCCCAACTGCCGCCGGACTTGGACCAGCCGCTGGTGCCGCCGCTTTCGAAGTCGGCCTGGAACAACGTCGCGGCGTGGGCGTTGCCGCTGGTCGCCGCGAGGACCAGCGTCGCGGTGACCGCGCTCGCGCCGAGCGTGGCCAGCAGTCCACGACGGCGTCTACCCGTGCTGCTCTGCACGTGCACTCCTTCGGTTGGCACCGCGCCGGTGGCGGTGCGGAGAAAAGGGGTGGGCCGGCGGGCGTCTCGCCGGCCCACCCCGCTTGTGACCCGGCCGGGCTGGTCAGTCAGACCGGCAGCCTGCCGACGGGTCAGACCGGGAGCTTGCCGGCGCCCGCGGTGAGCCGGGTGTAGATCGGGACGACCGCGGTGGGCAGCACCGCCCCGTGCCGCAGGGTCGGGGTCCAGCCAGCGTCGTCGCCCAGGTCCGGCTCGTTCGCCGCGTTGTACGCGTCGAGCAGGCTGGCCGGGCGCAGCGGCCGGTGACCCTGCCCGACCCAGCTGCCCTTCTCGGTCAGCACGGTGCCGCCCCAGTCGTGCAGCAGGTCGGCGGTGTCGATCCCGGAGCCCAGCCGGAACGAGTTGTTCTCCAGGTACGGTGCGCCCTGTACGCCTACTCCGACGGCGTACTCGAAATCGTCGCCGGACAGTTCGTAGTGGTTGTTGTAGACGTCGATCTGACCGAACCGGATCCGGGGCAGCCGTTGCAGGCTGCCGTCGAAGACGTTGTGGTGCAGGGTGACGTTGAGCCGGCCGACGTCGGGGCCGACAGTGTTCGACGAGCCGATCAGCATGACCTTGTCCCGGCCGTCGAACCGGTTGTAGGACACGGTCACCAGGCTGGCTGTGTGGGTGATGTCGAGCGCTCCGTCGTGCACCTGCAGCGGCCGGCCGAAGTAGATCGGTTGGGCGCTGTCCGGGTTGTCGCCGTCGGTGAAGGTGTTGTGGTCGACCCAGACATTCTCCGAGCGACGCACCGACATCAGGTCGAACTGGGAGTTCCAGTTGCCGGCGTCGCCGTCATCCGGCGACCAGGCGGGAAAGCAGTCGTACGCGTCGTCGAAGACGACGTTGCGGACGATGACGTTCCGGACGCTGTCCACCATCAGGGTCAGGTTCTCCAGCCGGGCTCCGCGCAGCCCGATGATGGTGGTGTTGGCTCCGACGTTGATCTGGGTGTACCGGGTCTGGTTGGTGACCGACCGTCGACGGGCGTCCTCGAGCGGGCCACTCGGGTCGTTCTCGTATCCCCAGACGGCCGGGTCGTAGGTGACCAGGAACTCGTCGAAGTCGTACTCGGGGTCGGCGAGGTCGGCGCAGGTCAGCAGGTTGCCGTCCGGGCCTTCGAAGCCGTTGACCGTGCCCTTGATGTAGATGATCTTCGGGGTGTCGTTGTTCCGGTTGGTGGCGTTGTCGCCGCCGAGGGCGTCGATCAACTCGGCTCGGCTGTCGACCACGTGAACGTTGTCCTGGCTGGCCGCCGATCCTCCGGTGGTGCCGGCACCGGCGGCCGCCCAGCCGTCGTTCGGTGGCAACGCCTGGCGGCCCAGCGACCGGGCCGTCCAGGACAGCCGGTCGGAACCGGTGTCCCGGCCGGCGGCGGCCGGGGCCGGCAGCACCGCCACGATCGCGATTCCGGCAACAGCGGCAGTCAATCTCCTCAGTCGCATTACCACACTCCGCAAACTATTGTCTGGACTCGATCACACAACACTGACACAATCTTCCTGAACCCAAACGATAAGTTTCATCACGAAATGTGTCAATGCAATCTGTTTGCAGATTGTTTGCAGATTGTTTGCAGATTGTTTGCATTACATTCGGGCGAGACCTATTTACCCGGCATCAGTTTGCCGAGGGGACGACTGATCTGTCCGACTTCGCGCACCGGCGGCGGCCGTCGATTTGCAGTACGTTCTCCGCCGACCAGGTCAGCGGCCCACCACCCCCTGCGCCAGCCGGGTCCGGTACGGTCTGACCGCCCACGGCACCTCCTGCTCGGAGAACAGCGCCAGCTCGGCCGCACCGCGTCGGACGACCGCGTTCACCCCTTCGATCGTCAGCACCCGGTCCGCTCCGGCCACCCCGGTCGCGACCGTCCGGTCCGGACCGAGCAGACACGGCTCCGGGGCGTCCTGCACCACCTCCAAGAGCGCGGTGAACGCCTCGGTCCGGGCCAGCGGGGCGATCAGCGGTACACCGGACGGATCCCTGCGGTGCGCCAGCAGGTTCTCCAGCAGCCCGGCCCGCCCCGGCACCGGCCGCATCGATCGCTCGCCGGGCAGCCGCAGCCGGTCCGTCGGATACTCCAGCACCGCGGCGCCGGCCGTGCCGTGCACCAGCACCTCACCGGGGATGAACTCCTCACCGGCCAGGGTCACCGCGGCCACGATCGCCAGCCCCGAGTCCAGGGTGATCCGCATCGACGCGGTGTCGTCCACCTCGATCGGCCGCACCCGGTAGCGCTCCAACTCGACCAGCACCGGCGGGCTGGGATCCACCGCCGCCGCTACCGCCAGACACTGCATGGTGGCGTGCGCCAACGGGTTGGCCAGCGCCCCGTCCAGCGACGGCCGGCCGTCGACCGTACGCCGCCCGGCCCACGGCGACCGCCGGTAGTACGCGTCGTCGCGCTGCCAGGAGGCGACCGTCGAGATGCCGGTGACCGAGCCGAGCCGACCGCCGGTGGCCGCCGCGGTCAACTCGGCCAACGCCGCCGATCCGAGCGCCTGGAAACCGACCTGGCAGACCCGGCCGTGCTCGGCCAGCGCCGCGGTCAGCCGCCGGTGCTCGTCCAGCGACAGCACCGGCGGCTTCTCCAGCAGCAGGTCCGCGCCGGCGGCCAGCGCGTCAAGCGCGATCGGCAGATGGGTGTACGGCGGCGTGCAGATCACCACCACGTCCGGCCGGGTCTGCGCCAGCATCCGCCGGTGGTCGGTGTCGACCTGCACCCCGTCCGGGACCGGAGCGTCGGGGGCCGGCTCGACCGGCCGTACGTCGACCAGGCCGACCAGGCGCAGTTCGCCGGCGTCGTGCAGCGGGGCGATCTGCCGCCGGTGCCACAATCCGTGCCCGTTGGCACCGATCAGGGCCACCCGGGGCGGGGTGCTCCTCACGTCGGGAACCTCCACCTGTCGACGACCGCGGTCAGCCGGCCGCGCCGGTCAGCGCGCCGACCACCCCGTGCCGGTCCAGCGCGGTCAGCCAGGTCGTGATCATCTCGTGGACCTCCGGGTCGGCCGCCAGCTCGGGTGGGAACACCTCGGTGAGCCCGAGCAGCGCGGCCACCACGCCCGCCGGGGTGCCCCCGGACCCGGCCAGCGCCGCCCGGATCCGCGCGGCGAGTGGGTCGTCCAGCGGCAACTCGGCCCCGTCGTCGGCCCGCCCCTGGGCGAACCGCATCCAGGCGGCGACCACCAGCGCCGACCAGTACGGCCGGTCGCCGGCCGCCCGCCGGTCGGCGATGGTGTGCAGGACCCGCTGCGGCAACTTCTGCGAGCCGTCCATCGCCACCTGGATGGTGCGGTGTCGGATCGCCGGGTTGGCGAACCGCTCCAGCACCGACTCGCCGTACCCGACGACCGACACCCCGTCCGGCGGGGTGAAGCTGGTCGCGACGTCCTCGGCGATCAGCCGGCGCAGCACCTCGGGCAGGCCGGGGATACCGGCCAGCGCCTCGGCGATGGTGTCGTGCCCGGCCAGCGCCCCGAGGTAGGCGATGGCCGAGTGCACCCCGTTGAGCCCGCGCAGCTTGAGCCGCTCCCACGGGCCGGCGTCGCTGGTCAGCACCGCCCCTGCGGTCTGCCAGGCCGGCCGGCCGCCGGGGAAGTCGTCCTCGATCACCCACTGCGTGTACGGCTCCCCGGCGATCGCCGCCAGGTCGCTGACGCCGAGCGCGGACCGGGCGGCGGCCAGGGTCTGCGCGGTGGCGGCCGGCACGATCCGGTCGACCATGGTGCCGGGGAAGGTGACGTTGGCCTGCACCCAGTCGGCGGTCTCGTCGGGCACCTTCGCGTACGCCAGGGACTCGGTGACCAGCCCGTGAAGCCGGCGTCCGTTCGACGGCAGGTTGTCGCAGCTGACCAGGGCGAGCGGGCCGGCGTCGGCGGCGGCGCGGGCGGCCAGCCCGCGTAGCAGCAGGCCCGGCACGGTCGTCGGCGCCCGGTCGGTGGTCAGGTCAGCGGCGACCGCTTCGTCCGGCCGCAGCCGCCCGGTGACCGGGTCCAGCTGGTACGCCTTCTCGGTGACGGTCAGCGTGACCACCCGGATCGCCGGGTCGGCCAGCAGGGCCACCACCGCCGCCGGGTCGCTGGCGGCGTGCCGGACCCCGGTGAGCGCACCGACGACCCGGGTCCTGGCCGCTGCGGCGGACAGCGTGGTGACGCTGAACAGGCAGTCCTGGTCGGTGAGCCGCCGCACCACGTCGATGTTGCGCGGTGCGACGCCGATGATGCCCCAGTCACCGCCGGCGGTGGCGACTGCCTGCTCGGTGTAGACCGCCTGGTGGGCCCGGTGGAAGGCACCTAGTCCGAGGTGGACGATGCCGGCGCCGACGTCGCCGGGGCGGACCACCGGTCGGGCGTCGGCCGGCACCCGGCCCAGGGTGTCCAGGCCGAGCAGCGGGATGTCGTCGTTCACCGCCACACCGGCCCGTCCGGGAAGGAGAACTCGGCGATCGACGCCGGCTTCATCGTGGCGCTGTAACCGGGCTGTTCGGGCACCAGGTAGCGGCCGCCCCGGGTGCGGACCGGGTCGACGAAGTGCTCGTGCAGGTGGTCGACGTACTCGACCATCCGCCCGTCCAGCGAGGTGCCGGCCCGCAGGTAGTCGAAGATCGCCAGGTGCTGCACGTACTCGCAGAGGCCGACGCCGCCGGCGTGCGGGCAGATCGGCACACCGAACTTGGCGGCCATCAGAATCACCGACAGCACCTCGTTGACCCCGGCGATCCGGCAGGAGTCGATCTGGCACACCCGGATCGCCTCAGCCTGCATCAGCTGTTTGAAGATCACCCGGTTGGCGGCGACCTCGCCGGTGGCGACCCGGCAGCGCCCGTCGGACAGTTCGGTGACGGCGGCGGCGATCCGGGCGTGGCCGAGCACGTCGTCGGCGTGCGTCGGCTCCTCGATCCAGTACGGGTCGACCTCGACGAGCCGGGCCATGTTGGCGATCGCCTCGTCGACGTCCCACACCTGGTTGGCGTCCATCATCAGCAGCGCGTCCGGGCCGATCTCGGCGCGGATGATCCGGGCGCGGCGTACGTCGTCGTCGATCGGGCCGCCGACCTTCATCTTCATCGCCCGCCAGCCGTCGGCGTACGCCGCCCGGGTCAACGCCCGGACCTTGTCGTCGGGGTAGCCGAGCCAGCCGACCGAGGTGGTGTACGACGGGAAGCCGTCGCGCTGCAGCTCGGCGAGCCGGTCGGACTGGCCGGTCAGCCCCTTGTCCAGGATGGCGGCGGCCTCGTCCGGCGTGATCGCGTCGCGGATGTGGTGGAAGTCGATGTTGGCGACGAGTTCGTCGGTCGGCATCTCGGCGAGCAGCCGCCACAGCGGCTTGCCGTCCAGTTTGGCCCGCAGGTCCCAGACGGCATTGACCAGCGCGCCGGACGCCATGTGGATGACGCCCTTCTCCGGGCCGAGCCAGCGCAGCTGCACGTCGGCGGTGAGCGACCGCCAGAAGGCGACCGGTTCGGCGACGATCTCGGCGACGGTCCGGCCGGTGACGTGGTGGGCCAATGCGCGTACCGCCGCGCAGGTGATCTCGTTGCCGCGGCCGTTGGTGAAGGTGAAGCCGGCGCCGAAGACCCCGTCCGGCGAGTCGGTGCGCAGCTCGACGTAGGTGGCCGAGTAGTCGCCCCGGTTGATCGCGTCGGAGCCGTCGCCGGCCGCGGCGGTCGGGAACCGTACGTCGTGCACGTCGACGCCGGTGATGGTGACGGTCATGGCAGCTTCTCCCCGATCTTGAAGACCCGCTTGGGCAGCCGGTACGCCAGGTCGACGATGGTCTCGGCGGCCTCGTCGAGGCCGAGCCGGTGCTCGGCGACGAGCCGGGCGAGGAAGCCGGCGTCGATCCGGCGGGCCACGTCGTGGCGCGCCGGGATGGAGCAGAACGCCCGGGTGTCGTCGACGAAGCCGGCGGTGTTGTAGAAGCCGGCGGTCTCGGTGACCGCTTCCCGGAACCGGCGCAGCACCTCCGGGGAGTCCAGGAACCACCAGGGCGCGCCGAGGTAGAGGGCGGCGTACCCGCCGGCGAGCGGGGCCAGCTCGCGGGTGAAGGTGTACTCGTCGAGGGTGTAGACGACGATCCGCAGCCGCGGGTCGTTGCCGTACGCGTCGAGCAGCGCGGTCAGCGCGTGCAGGTACTCGGTGGCCTGCGGGATGTCGCCGCCGACGTCTCGGCCGTGGGTGGCGTACAGCCACTTGTTGTGGTTGCGCACCGAACCTGGATGCAACTGCATCACCAGGCCGTCCTCGATGGACATGCGGGCGAACTCGACCAGCATGTGGGCCCGGAACGCCTCGGCGTCGGCGGCAGTGGCGACGCCGCGCAGCCCCCGGTCGTACAGTTCGGCGGCCTCGCGCCGGTCCAGCCGCAGGGTGAGCGCGGTCAGGTGACCGTGGTCGGAGCTGGTCGCGCCGGCGGCGATGAAGGCCCGCCGCCGGGACCGCAGCGCGTCGAGGAAGCCGGCGTACGTGCCGGTGTCGGCGCCGGTGATCGCCCCGAGGGCGGCGACGTTGTCGGACCAGCCGTCAAACTCGAAGTCGACGACGTTGTCCGGCCGGAACGTGGTGATCACCCGCCCGCCGGGGCCGCCCCAGCCGTCCGCGGCCAGCTTGGCGTGCCGGCCGAGGTCGTCCAGGGGTGACTCGGTGGTGGCCAGCACCTCGATGTTGAAGCGCTCGAACAGCGCCCGGGGCCGGTACGCCGGTTCGGCCAGCCGTGCCGCGATGGTGTCGTAGACCTCGTCGGCGGTGTCCGGGCCGAGGACGGCGTCCACCCCGAACACCTCGGCGAACGTCTTCTCCAGCCACAGCCGCGACGGGGTGCCCCGGAACAGGTGCCAGTTGGCGGCCAGCTTGCGCCAGATCGCCCGGCCGTCGGTCTCGGTGGCGTAGTCGCCGTCACCGGCCGGTGGCCGTGGCCGGACCCCGGCACGCACGGGTACGCCGAGCTCGCCGGGTGGGACGCCCTGGCTGAGCAGCATCCGGGTGACGTAGTGGTCCGGCACGACGAGCAGCCGCGCCGGGTCGGGGAACGGCTCGTCGTCGGCGAGCAGCACCGGGTCGACGTGGCCGTGCGGCGAGATGACCGGCAGGTCCCGGGCGTGCGCGTACAGCTCGCGGGCGATGGCCCGCTGGGTGGGTTCGGCCGGGAACAGCTGGTCCGACCGGTCGGGTTGCGGGGACACGGAAGCAGGCTCCTCGTGGGTACGGGATCGGGGTCGTCGCTGTGGTGGGTGGTGCCGGCCGGTACGCCGTGGCCAGACCGCCGGTCAGTCGACGGTGAGCAGGTCTGACACCCGGACCGGCTGGCCGGTCTCGAAGGACCGGTTGGCGGCCAGCCCGGTGAGCAGCGCGAGCGCACCGTCACGGGCGGTGGCGGCCCGGCCCATCGGGTCGGTCTCGCCGCCGAACAGCACCGCGGTCATCTTGGCGTCCGCACCGCCGTGCCCGGCCCGGGTGTAGCCGGCGACCGGCACCTGACGGGGCTGCTCCCAGAACGGCCGGACGGTGATCTTGGCCCAGCCCTCCTCCACCGCCGCCTGGACGCCGTGCAGGGCGGCGCCCTTGAGTTCGCCAGCGGCGTACGGGCTGACGAAGTCGCTCTCCACCACCTCCAGCTCGAGCCGACCCCTGCTGCCGTTGAACATCACCCGGTAGCCCTCCCAGGGGGCGTACGCGGTGAGGTGGTACGTCATCGTGGCCCCGGTGGAGTAGCTGGCCAGCACTGACATGTCGTCCTCGATGGTCACACCGGGGGCGAAGACGTTCTGGTCACGGTGGTAGCCGTCCTCGGCCTCGGCCTCCAGGTAGAGCGCGCGCAGCCGGGGGTGGGCGGCCATCTGCAGGGCGAACGGGTCGCCGGCGGCGGCGACCTCGCCGTGTGCCCGGTCGTAGTCGCGGGCGTAGCCGTGCCGGCGGCCGGGCTCGCCGTAGAAGAACAGCCGGCCGGCCGCGTAGACCTGCACCGGGGTCGCGTCCAGCCACCAGTTGACCAGGTCGAAGTGGTGGCTGGCCTTGTGCACCATCAGGCCGCCGGAGTTGGCCTTGTCGCGGTGCCAGCGGCGGAAGTAGTCGGCACCGTGGCGCACGTCGAGCAGCCACTCGAAGTGCACCGAGCCGATCTCGCCGATCTCGCCGTCGGCGAGCACCTGGCGGACCCGTTCGTGCAGCGGGTTGTACCGGTAGTTGAAGGCGACCCGTACGGTGCGCCCGGTCCGTGCCACCGCGTCGAGGATGCGTCGGCAGCGCGGCACATCCACGGTCATCGGCTTCTCGGTTATCACGTCGCAGCCGGCGTCCAGGGCGGCGACGATGTACTCGTCGTGCACCCGGTCGACGGTGGTGACCAGGACGACGTCCACCCGTTCCTTGCTCAGCATGGTCACGAACTCGCTGGCCGGGTAGGTGGGCACTGCGTCGCGACCGAGCTCCTCCAGCCAGGCGTTGTGCGCGTCCATCCGGGCCTGGTTGCTGTCGGCGAAGGCGACGAGTTCGGCGCTGTCCCGGTAGTCGAGGACCAGGGACCGGACGAACATCTCGGCGCGGGCGCCGGTGCCGACGAGCGCGTAGCGCAGCCGCCGATCGGGTTCTGGGGACATCCTGCTCCGCCTCCGGGTTGGCTGCAAAGGTTTGCAGCAGAAGCTGCCATGAGACGGACACCTTCGTCAATGCCCGGAAACCATCCTGCCCGATTTAAGGGGTTACACGAGGATTCGAACACCTGGCATGACCACGGCCGCAACAAATCCGCAATCGAAGACCGTTGACACCTGAGCAACCGTTTGCATTAATTGGCGAACCAACGTGACCCCAGCCACACCGGTCGCCGCCCGCACCGGACGGCGACCACATCGATGAAGGACGACGCGTGCCAGCCACCATTCGAGACGTCGCACGGGCCTGCGGAGTGCACATCTCCACCGTGTCCCGCACGTTCTCGGCACCGCATCTGGTCAACCCGGAGACCCGCAGCCGGGTGCTGGCCTGCGCGGAGCATCTCGGCTACCGCCCCAACCGGGCGGCCCGCGCGCTGATCACCGGCCGGACCCACAACATCGGGCTGATCGTTGCCGACATCGCCAACCCGTTCTTCCCGCCCCTGATCAAGGCGGCGGAAAGCCAGGCCCGGCACCGCGACTACCACATCTTCGTCACCGACACGAACGAGGACCCGGCGGTCGAGGAGGAGTTGGTCCACGCCCTCGCCAAGCAGGTCGACGGGGTGCTGCTGTGCAGCCCCCGGATGAGCAACAGCCTGATCGAGCAGCTCAGCCGGGACGTACCGCTGGTGGTGATCAACCGGCAGGTGACCGGCCTGCCGAACGTGGTGATCGACGTCGGCCAGGGTGCCCGGCTCGCCGTCGAGCACCTGATCGGCCTCGGCCACCGGCGGATCGCGCTGCTCGGCGGCCCGCGCGGGTCGTGGACCAACCGGGAGATCCGGCGGACCGCCACCTCGGCGGCCCGCTCGGCGGACGTCACGTTGACCGTGATCGGCCCCAACCCGCCCACCGAGGGCGGCGGCATCGCCGCGGCGGAACAGGTCCGCCGGGCAGAGGTGACCGCCGTGCTCGCCTACAACGACCTGATGGCGATCGGCCTGATCGAAGGGCTCGACGCACACGGGGTCGCGGTGCCCCGGGACATCAGCGTGGTCGGCATCGACGACATCGCGCTGAGCCGGCTCACCCGACCCAAATTGACGACGGTGGCCACACCGAACGCGGCCGCCGGTCGGGCGGCCGTCGACATGCTGCTCCAGCATGGCGACGACCGTCGCACCACCGCCCAGGTAACGCTCCAGACCGAGTTGGTCATCCGCGACTCGACGGGCCCGGGGCCGCACAGCCATGCGGACCCGGGCGACGCGGCTGCCGCCGCGCCGGCCGATGTCGCCTCCTAACCCCAAGGAGTGAGCGCAATGCACCCCGCAACATCACCGACGGCGAACACGCCTGCCACGCGTGCTCACCGTACCCCCTTCGGCCGGCGCCGCCTGCTGCGCGGCATCGCCGCCACCGCCGTCGTGCCGCTGGTCCTCGGCGCCGCCGCCTGCGGCGACGACGACGCGTCGAGCGACCCGGACGCGCCGGTCACCATCGAGTTCTTCTGGTGGGGCGGCGAGTCCCGTGCCGAACTCACCGAGCAGGCCCTCGACCTGTACGAGGAGAAGAACCCTAACGTCACCATCAACCCGACCTGGCAGGCGTTCACCGGCTACTACGACAAGCTGGCCACCATTTCGGCCGGCGGTAACGCGCCGGACATCTTCCAGATCGACGACAACGGCCTGGCCGAGTACGCCGGCCGCAACGTCACCCTGGACCTGACGCCGTTCGTCTCCTCCGGCGACATCGACCTGAGCAACCACCCGGAGAGCCTGACCCAGTACGGGCAGATCGACGGCAAGCAGGTCGCCGTGGCCGCCGGCGAGAACACCCCGGCCCTGGTGTACGACAAGACGAAGATCACCGAGCTCGGCCTGCCGGAGCCGGAGACCGGCTGGACCTACGACGAGTTCATCGCCTGGGGCACCCAGGTGACCGAGGCGGCCGGCGACGGATACTGGGGCGCGATGGACCCCAGCTCCGACTACAAGGCGCTCTGGCTGTGGCTGCGCTCACAGGGCAAGGAGTTCTACGACGGGCCGCAGCTCGCCTTCACCGAGGCCGACCTCACCGAGTGGTTCCAGTTCTGGCTGGACGCCCGGGAGGCCGGGGCAACCCCGCCGGCCGACGTGGTGCACGAGGCGGTCGGCGGCGGCGTCTCCGACCAGCTGGTGGTGACGGGCAAGGGGGCCACCTCGTTCATGTGGTCCAACCAGCTCTCCGAGCTGGGCAAGTCGACCGAGAGCGAACTCGGCATGGTGGCCTACCCCGGTGACCCGAAGGGCCAGTGGGCGCGGGCGTCGCTGTACTGGGCCGGGTCGCGCTCCACCGAGCACCCGGAGGTCGTCGCCGACGTCATCAACTTCCTGGCCAACGACCCGGAGGCGGCGCAGATCCTCGGCGTCGACCGGGGCCTGCCGTCCAACATCGACAACCGGGAGACGGTCCAGGCGGGTCTCGACGACCCGTACATGACCGCGACGGTCGAGTTCGAGAACGCGCTGATCCCGCAGATGGGCCCGGCACCGGCACCGCCGCCACAGGGCCACGGACCGCTGCGGTCGACCCTGACCACGGTCGCCGAGAGCGTCACCTACGGCCAGGCCAGCCCGGCCGACGCCGCCGCGGAGTTCTTCCGACAGGCCGAAGCCACCCTCGAGTAGTCCGGGCCGGACTTGCGCGGTCGTGGTGCCCACGGCGTCCGCCGTGGGCACCACGACCGGAATCCGGGCCGTGGGCACCACGACCCGTGATCCGAGAAAGGAGCCAGATCGTGGCCCTGACCACGAAACCCGTCCCGGCCACGAGTACCGACACTGCCCCGGCGGACACGAACAGGAGGCGGGGCAGCGCCAAGGGCGGCAGCCGGCGGCACGGCGAAGGGTTGGCCGGATACGTCTTCCTGTCCCCGTGGCTGCTGGGGCTGATGGCGATCACTGCCTTCCCCATGCTGTTCTCGCTCTACCTCAGCTTCACCAACTACGACATCCTGTCCTCCTGGGAGTTCGTCGAGTGGGTCGGCTTCGAGAACTACTGGGACCTGTTCGTCAACGACCAGACCTTCCGCCACTCGGTGCAGGTCACGCTGATCTTCGCGTTCGTCGCCGTACCGCTGAAGTTGGCCGCCGCTCTCGGCGTCGCGCTGCTGCTCAACCGGGAGACCCGCGGGGTCGGGCTGTTCCGCAGCCTGTTCTACCTGCCGTCGCTGCTCGGCGGCAGCGTCGCGCTGGCGCTGATCTGGCGGGCGATGTTCAGCGGCGACGGCGCGTTCAACGACTTCCTCGGGCTGTTCGGCATCACCGGACAGCCGTGGGTCAACGACCCGGACTGGGCGTTGGAGACCCTGATGGTGCTGGCCATCTGGCAGTTCGGCGCTCCGATGGTGATCTTCCTGGCCGGGCTGAAGCAGGTGCCGACCGAGCTGTACGAGGCGGCCTCGGTCGACGGCGCCGGCAAGATCCGGCAGTTCTTCAACGTCACCCTGCCGATGCTCTCCCCGGTGATCTTCTTCAACCTGGTGCTGGAGACGATCAACGGATTCCAGGGCTTCACCGCCGCGTTCGTGATCAGCAACGGCACCGGCGGGCCGGTCGACTCGACCATGCTCTACACGCTGTACCTCTACACCAAGGGCTTCACCGAGTTCCAGATGGGATACGCGTCCGCGCTGGCCTGGGTCTTCCTGATCGCGATCGGCCTGATCACGGTGCTGTTCTTCAGCACCGGCCGGTTCTGGGTGCACTACTCGGACGGAGACAACGACTGATGGCTACCGAAGCTGCTCCGATGTCGACGGCGGACGGCGGCAGCGCCGCACGCCGCCGGGCCGCCGGCGGCACCGCCCGAGGCGTCGCCCGGGTGGCGGTGCTGGTCGCCATCCTGGTCGTGGTCCTCTACCCGCTGATCTGGGTGCTGGGCTCGTCACTCAAGTCACCGACCGAGGTGGCCAGCAACCTGTCGGTCATCCCGCAGGACCCGACCTGGGCGAACTACCCGGACGGCTGGAACTACCTGAGCAACATCTCGTTCGGCCGGTTCTTCTGGAACAGCACGGTGATCTCGATGGCGACCGTGGTCGCCAACGCGGTCTCCTGCCTGCTGGCGGCGTACGCCTTCGCCCGGCTGCAGTTCCGGGCCCGCAGGTTCTGGTTCGCCATCATGATCGGTACGCTGCTGCTGCCCAGCCACGTGCTGATCGTGCCGCAGTACATCATGTTCAACTCGTTCGGCTGGATCGACACCCCGCTGCCGTTGATCGTGCCGAAGCTGCTGGCCACCGAGGCGTTCTTCGTCTTCCTGATGGTGCAGTTCATGCGGGGCATCCCCAGGGAGCTGGACGACGCGGCCAAGATCGACGGATGTTCGCCGTTCGGGGTGTTCCGGTACGTCATCGTGCCGCTGGCCCGGCCGGCGCTGGTCACCACGGCGATCTTCTCGTTCATCTGGACCTGGAACGACTTCCTGACCCAGCTGATCTACCTGCCGAGTGTGGAGAGCTACACGGTGCCGATCGGGCTGCGGCTGTTCATCGACTCCACCGGGCAGACCTCGCTCGGCCCGATGTTCGCCATGTCGGTGCTGTCGCTGCTGCCGGTCTTCCTCTTCTTCCTGGCGTTCCAGAAGATGCTGGTACAGGGCATCAACACCAGCGGCCTCAAGGGGTGACGTCGATGGCTCCCGCAGAGTGGCCGGACAACCCGGCACCGGCCCGCGCCGACTGGCGCGACACTCTGCGGGCCGCCACCGATCTGGCGCTGCTCGGCATCGTCACCGCGCTCGCGTCGGCGGCCGTACTGACCGCCGGCGCGGCGCTGGCCACCGCCAGCGCCGCGATCCACCGGTGGACGGTCGACGGCCACTGGCCGGACCTGCGGGACCTGGCCGGGCGATTCTGGCGCGGGCTGCTGCCCGGAGCCGTCGCCACCGTGGTCGCCGTGGTCGGCGCGCTCCTGCTCGCCGGCAACGCCGTGCTGATCTCGGCCGAGGTGGTGCCCGGCGGCACGGCGATGCTGGTCGGCACCGTGCTGCTTGCCGCGCTGGTGGCCGGCTTCGCCGGCCTCGTCGTGGTCGAGATCGGCCGGGGCGCCGGTGGCTGGCGGGCGGCGGTGCGGGCCAGCTGGCGGATCGCCGAACGGCGACCGCTGGCGGTGCCGGCCGCCGCCGGGGTGGTCGGTCTCGCCGCCGTACTGACCGTGCTGGTCATGCCGATCCTCGCGCCGATCCTGCTCGGCTACACCCTGTTCGCCCTGCACGCCGTGCTACGCCGGTTCAACCGGCGATGAACCGGTGCGTGACGAAACCGTCGGCCGTCGGGCAGAAGACCACCGCACGGTCCCACGAGCAGGCGACGGTACGTACGCCCTGCAGTACGCCGAGTTCGAGCCGGTCGGCCGGTGCGGCAGCCGGTACGCCGGCGACGCTGGCGTCCTCCGGGTAGCTGCCCGGGTCGTCCAGGAACCACAGCAGGTTCGCCCGGTCGATCCTTACCGCCACCCCGTCACGACGCAGCAGTTCCTCGCCGTCGGCGTCGAGCAGCAGCGACAGGTAGGGAGTCGTCGTACGGCGTAGCAGGATCTGGTCGCCGACCGGCACGACCACCTCGAAGTCGGCGGCCGGCACCCGCCACTGCACGCCGTCCTCGGCCGGGTCGATCACCACGAGTTCGTTGGTGTCGGAACCGAAGCCGGTCGATTCCAGCAGGCAAATCCGGGTGCCGCCGCACGGGGTGAGGCTCTGCAGCCGCCGCTGGTCGTCGGCCGGGGTGTAGAGGTTGACCGACTCGCCGGTCGTCGACAGGTCGTACGACGCCAGCCGGTATCCGCTGCTGTCCGACGGCGCGATCACCAGCCGGCCCGCGTAGACAACGACCGGGTCGGTCGGCGCGGCCACGTTCGACCGGTCGCCGAGCAGTTCGCCGGAGCCCGCGTCGAACACCCGGGCGTGCCGAGTCGAGGTGAGCTGCACGATCCGTCGGTCGTCGGCCAGGTCGGGCGTGGTGGGGGCGCCGTCGAAGCCGGCCGGGCCGGTCAGGTCGGCGGCGCTCACCGCCGGGTACACCGCGGTGTCGGTGTCGTCGTACTGGTCGGCCGGGTTTTCGTGCTCCCAGCGTTCGGTGCCGTCCCGCAGGTCCAGCCCGACCAGCCGGGCACCATCCACGTCGGACCAGACGAGGACGTCGTCGAAGACGAACAACTGGTCCTTGCCGAGAATCTCGAAGTGCCACAGCTGCCGGCCGTCGGTCGGGTCGAGCACCGCGACTGGCCGGGTGGCGCTGCTGTAGGCGTCGGCGACGGCGATCACCGCGTCCGGGGTGGCCCGCAGGCCGAACCACCGGTCGGCGCGCACGGTCGTCGCCTCGTCCCACCGCTGGTCGCCGGTCGCCGGGTCGACGGCGACGACGCCGAGCCGGCCGTCGTCGCGGACGTAGCCGCCGTACGCCTGGCCGTCGACCAGTTGGGTGAAGTCGGCGTCCGCGTCCTCGGGCACCGTGATCGCCTTGCCGACCTGGCTGAACGCCCGGAACTCGATCGGCCGGGCCGGATCCCGCAGCAGGTAGACGACGCTGGCGACGGTCACCGCGACCACGGCCAGGGCCGCGCCGCCGACCAGCCACGGCAGCCGACGCCGCCGCGCCGGGCCGGACGGCGCGGGTGAGACCGGGGATGGTGCGGCTGCAACCGGCGGTACGGGTGACGCGACGGCGGACGGCGCGGCCGGAACGGACGCCGGCGCAGGCAGGTCGGCCAGCGCGCCTTCGGCGACCGGCAGTTCCGGCTGCTCCAGCACGGTCGGTGCGATCCCCAGCTCGCTGTGCAGCATCCGGGCCACCAGCGGCACCCGCGACGAGCCGCCGACCAGGAACAGTCCGGCAAGCTGGTCGACCCCGAGCCCGCAGGCCGCGACCAACCGGGCCGTCTCCCGTACGCCACGGCCGATCAGCGGGGTGGCGACCCGCTCCAACTCGTCACGGGTCAGGTGCACCGCCCGGTCCACGCCGGGCACGGCGACCGGCGCCGACGACGCCCGGGACAGCATCTCCTTCGCCCCGCGTACGTCGTCCCAGAACTGCCGGCGGTTGCGCCACTGCGCCGGGGTGGCCGGAGCGGCCAACTGCTGCCGTACCTGCGGATCGAGCACCGCGCCGAGCTGTTCGACCAGCGCCGCGTCCAGGTCGAGACCGCCGAGTTCGGTGAGGCCGCCGGAGCCGATCACCGCGAACCGGGCCCGCCCGTGCGGGTCGACTCCGTCGTTGCGAACCACGGCGATGTCGAGGGTGCCGCCGCCGAAGTCGAACACGGCGAGGGCCTGCCCGACCGGCACCGGTCGGCGTAGCACGTCGGCGAAGTAGCGGGCCGCGGCGACCGGCTCCGGCACCAGTCGGGTCCCGGGCGTGCCGGACCCGACGGGCGGCGGGCCGGAGGTGGCCGGCCCGCCGGGGATGACCGGCGGCCAACCGGCGCGGGCCACCGCGTGCGCCAGCACCTCCCGGCGGCGGGCACCCCAGCCGGCCGGGTAGGTCAGCGCCGCCGGCGGCAGGAAGCCGACCGCCTCCACCGCCGACCGGGCCACCGCCGCGAGCACCGCGGCCAGTAGGTCAGCGGTGGGCACGTCATGCGCGCCGAGCAGCACCGTCGGCTCGTCGACCCGGCGTTTCGGGTTCGGCTCGAACCGGGCCGGGTCGGCCTGGGCGAGCCGCTGCGCGTCCCGACCGACGTGCAGCCGGTCGCCGAGGAACACCCCGGACGGCAGGACCGGCACGCCGTCGAAGAGCAGCGGTCGGGTCCGCCCGTCCGGCCAGCGCAGCACCGCGACCGTGTTGGAGGTGCCCAGGTCGACCCCGAGGGCGAAGCCCTCGTCCTGCCCTGTCATCAGCTGTTCCTCCGCCGCACCCCGAACCCGCCCGACACCGACCCCGGGCATGCTACGGGTGACTGACCCGCTGATCAGCGATCGGCCGGTCAGCCGACCAGGCGGCGGCGGGCGACCTCGGCGAGGGTGACCGCGGCGGCCACACTGGCGTTGAGCGACTCGACGTCGGAGTGCATCGGGATGCGTACCCGCAGGTCACAGGTCTCGCCGACGAGCCGGGACAGCCCGCGACCCTCGGAACCGACCACCACGACCAGCGGACCCACCGCAGCCTCCAGGTCATACAGGTCGGTCTCGCCGTCGGCGTCCAGGCCGACCACGACGAACCCCTCGGCCTGGCACTTCTTCACCGCCCGGGTCATGTTGACCACCTGGCTGACCGGGGTCCGGGCGGCCGCACCGGCGCTGGTCCGCCACGCGGTGGCGGTCATCCCGGCGGCCCGCCGCTCCGGCACGAACACGCCGTGCGCGCCGAACGCGGCCGCCGAGCGCACCACCGCCCCGAGGTTACGCGGATCGGTCACCCCGTCCAGGGCGACCAGCAGCGGCTCCGGCTGCTCGGCGGCGGCGGCCAGCAGGTCCTCGAACGGCTCGTACGCGTACGCCGGCACCTGCAGCCCGACGCCCTGGTGCAGCACGCCGCCGGTCATCCGGTCCAGCTCGGCCCGGGTGATCTCCAGGATCGCGATGCCCCGGTCACCGGCGGTCCGTACCAGCTCGGTGACCCGGTCGTCGACGTCGATGCCCTGGGCGACGTAGAGCGCGGTCGCCGGCACATTGGCCCGCAGCGCCTCGACCACCGGGTTGCGGCCGACCAGCAGCTCCGGGGCGTCCTTCGGCGGGTGCGCCTTACGGCCCGGGGAGACCCGCGGCCCGGACCGGGCACCGCCCCGGGCCAACCGGCCGGTCGCCGGACCGCCCCGGCTGCGGCCACCGCCACCCCAGGTGGTGTCCTTCGTCCCAGGTACGCCGATCTTCGGCGCGCGCCCCTCGGCGGCCGCCGCCCGGCGTTCCTTCTCCTGCTTCCAGGCGGTCTTGTTCGGCAGCTTCTCGGTGCCGGAGTAGCCCTTGTGCCACGGCCGTTCGTCGGCCGGCAGGGTGCGCCCCTTGCCGGTCAGGCCGGACCGGTTCTTGCCGCCGGAGCCCTGGGTGGTGCCCTTCTTGGGGGTGACCCGCCGGCCACGTCGTTGCGAGTTGCCGGGCATCAGGTCTGCTCTCCAATGGTCCAACGGGGGCCGTGCGGGGTGTCCTCGACCGTGACGCCGGCCTGCTTGAGCTGGTCACGCACCGCGTCGGCGGCGGCCCAGTCGCGCCGGGCGCGGGCCTGCGCCCGCTGGTCGAGGGCGAGGGCGATCAGCGCGTCGACCGCGCCACGCAGCTCGTCGCGCGGGGCGGCGTCGCCCCACGACGGGTCGAGCGGGTCGAGGCCGAGCACGCCCAGCATGGCGCGGACCCGGCCCAGGCTGGCCCGGACCGCGTCATCATCACCGCCGGCCAGCAGGTTGTTGCCGTCGCGGATCTCGTCGTGCAGCACGGCGAACGCGGCCGACGTGTTCAGGTCGTCATCCATCGCGGCGGCGAACCCCGCCGGCATGTCGGTGGCGGCGACCGCGCCGACCTGCTCCGCCGCCCGCCGGACGAAACCCTCGATCCGCCGGTACGCGGTGGCACTCTCCAGTAGGGCGTCGTCGGAGTAGTCGATGCGGGACCGGTAGTGCGCCGCAGTCAGGTAGTAGCGCAGCTCGACCGGACGCACCCCGAGCCGGGCGACGTGGCCGAGGTCGATGACGTTGCCCAGTGACTTGCTCATCTTCGCCGCGCCCAGGTTGAGCAGCCCGTGGTGCACCCAGTAACGGGCGAACGGCAGCCCGGCCGCCTTGGACTGGGCGACCTCGTTCTCGTGGTGCGGGAAGGTCAGATCCAGCCCGCCGCCGTGGATGTCGAACTCGGGGCCGAGGTAACGCCAGCACATCGCCGAGCACTCGATGTGCCAGCCGGGCCGGCCCGGACCCCACGGCGAGCGCCAGGCCGCGTCGGCGGGCTCGTCCGGCTTGACGCCCTTCCAGAGTGCGAAGTCGCGCGGGTCGCGTTTGGCCCGGTCGACGCCGTCGCCGGCCGGCTGCATCGCGTCGGGGCGCTGCCCGGACAGCGCGCCGTAGTCGGCGTACGAGGCGACGTCGAAGTAGACGTCGCCGCTGCCGTCACCGGCCGGGTAGGCGTGGCCGCGGTCGATCAGCCGCTCGATCAGCTGGTGCATCTCCGGGATGTGCCCGGTGGCGCGCGGCTCGTACGTCGGCGGCAGCACGTTCAGGCTGCGGTACGCGGCGGCCAGCAACAGTTCGTTGGCGTACGCGATCGACCAGAACGGCTGACCCGCGGCGGCCGCCTTGTCCAGCACCTTGTCGTCGACGTCGGTGATGTTGCGGATGAAGGTGACCCGCAGCCCCTGGTGGGCCAGCCAGCGGCGGAGCACGTCGTAGTTGACGCCGGAGCGAAGGTGACCGATGTGCGGGGCGGACTGGACGGTGACGCCACACAGGTAGACGCTGACCTCGCCGGGCTGGCGGGGCACGAAGTCCCGCACGGACCGGGTCGCGGTGTCGTACAAGCGGAGCGTCACGCTACGAGGGTACCGACTGGCACCCGTCCGTACTCTGTCGGTGTGCACGCGCGAGGGGCGGAGACGGCGCAGACCCTGGACCGGGGGCTGCGCCTGCTGGGCCTGGTCGCCGAGGCGACCGGCGGGATCACCGTCACCGAGGCCGCCGGCCGGCTCGGTATCGGTCGGGCCGCCGTCTACCGGCTGGCCACCACCCTGGCCGCGCACGGCATGCTGCGCCGCGACACCGCCGGTCGGTTGCGGCTCGGTGCCGGGCTGCTGCAGCTGGCCCGGCGGGCACAGCCGCTGCTGGCCGATGCCGCGCTGCCGGCGCTGCGCCGGCTCGCCGAGTCCTCCGGCGCCACCGCCCACCTGACCGTCGCCGACGGTGCCGAGGCGGTGGCGCTGACCGTCGTCGAGCCGAGCTGGACGGCGTTCCACGTGGCGTACCGGGCCGGGTCGCGGCACCCGGTCGGTCGCGGGGCCGCCGGCCGGGCGATCCTGGCCGGCCGTGACGGTACGCCCGGACCGGTGACCAGCAGCGGCGAGTTGCAGCCCGGCGCGTACGGGGTCGCCGCCCCGGTGCTCGGCGTGCCCGGCCTGGAGGCCAGCGTCGGGGTGGTGACGATGGGCACCCTGGACGTGCCGGCGATCGGCGCGCAGGTGCAGGCGACCGCCGAGGCGGTGTCCCGGCTGCTCGCCAGCGAGCTGTGACAGCTCCTCCGTGCAGGACCGCGAGACGTTCAGAACAGGTCGGCGAGGGCGTCGGGCAGCTGCGCCAAACTGGTGATCTGGGCGTCCGGGCACACCTCGGGCGGGCAGGGCTCGCCGCGCCGGTTCAGCCAGACGGCCCGCAGCCCGGCCGCCTGGGGGCCGACCACGTCGTGCGGGATCGAGTCGCCGACGTAGACCACCCGGTCGGCGGCGGTGACCCCGGCGGCGGCCAGTACGGCGTCGTAGAACCGCTGGTCCGGCTTTTTCGGCAGGCCGTCGACGTGGGCGTACACCTCGAAGGCGAACTGGCCGCGCAGCCCGCACCGGTCGGCGCGGCTGTTGCCGTTGGTGGCCAGGCCGACCGCGTACCGGCGGCGCAGCCGGTCCAGGGCGGGCAGCGTGTCGGCGTACGGCCGGCTGAGCGCGAACCGGCGCTCGAAGAAGATCCCGGTGATCCGGTCCAGCTGCTCGGGCAGGCCGACCCGGTCCAGCGAGCGGGCCAGGGCGCCCCGGCGGATCTGCATCACCGGCGCGGACGGGTCGGCGGCGAACGCGGCCGCCCAGTCGTCGGCCATGTCGCCGAGGGTCAGCTCGGCGGCGCGCGGGGTCAGCCGGCGCAGCTCGGTGAGGACGGTCTGCAGCGCGCCGGTGACCGCGGGCCGCAGGTCGACGAGGGTCTCGTCGACGTCGAACACCACGGTGGTAATCACCCCACCAGGGTATGCCGACTCAGCTGGGCCGGGTCATCCGCAGAACGTCCAGCGCCGCGTCCAGCTCGGCGGCGGTCAGCGTGCCGGCGTCGACGTGGCCGCGTTCCAGCACCACCGCGCGGATCGACTTGTTCTCGGCGAGCGCCTGCTTGGCGATCGAGGCGGCCTCGTCGTAGCCGAGGTGCCGGTTGAGCGGGGTGACGATCGACGGCGACCCTTCGGCGTACGCCAGACAGGTCTCCGGGTCGGCGGCGAGGTCGGCGACGCAGCGCTGGGCCAGCAGCCGGCTGGCGGCGGCCAGCAGCCGGACCGCTTCGAGCAGGTTGCTGCCCATCACCGGCAGCATCACGTTCAGCTCGAAGTCGCCCTGACTGCCGGCGAACGCGATCGTCGCGTCGTTGCCGATCACCTGGGCGCAGACCTGGCGTACCGATTCGCAGACCACCGGGTTGACCTTGCCCGGCATGATCGACGACCCTGGTTGCAGGTCGGGGATGCGCAGTTCGCCGAGGCCGGCGCGGGGGCCGGAACCCATCCACCGGATGTCGTTGGCGATCTTGTAGAGGCCGACGGCGATGGTGCGCAGCTGCCCGGACGTCTCCACCAGGGCGTCGCGGGCACCCTGGGCCTCGAAGTGGTTGCGGGCCTCGGTCAACGGCAGCCCGGTCGCGTCGGCCAGCCTGGCGATGACGGCGGCGGCGAAGCCGGGCGGGGTGTTCACCCCGGTGCCGACGGCGGTGCCGCCGAGCGGCAGTTCGGCCAGCCGGGGCAGGATCGACCGCAACCGTTCCTGGCCGTAGCGGACCTGCGCGGCGTAGCCGGAGAACTCCTGGCCGAGGGTGACCGGGGTGGCGTCCATCAGGTGGGTACGGCCGGCCTTGACCACGGTGGCGAACTCGTCGACCTTGCCTTCCAGCGCGGTCGCCAGCTCGTCGAGGGCCGGGATCAACTCGTGCACCACCTGATGCGAGGCGGCCAGGTGGATCGAGGTCGGGAAGACGTCGTTGCTCGACTGCGAGGCGTTGACATGGTCGTTGGGGTGCACCGGCCGGTCGAGTTCACGGGCGGCAAGGGTGGCCAGCACCTCGTTGGTGTTCATGTTCGACGAGGTGCCCGAACCGGTCTGGAACACGTCGACCGGGAACTGGTCGTCGTAGCCGCCGGAGGCGACGTGCGCGGCTGCGGTGACGATCGCCTCGGCGATGCCGGCCGGGATCACCCCGAGGTCGGCGTTGACCTGCGCGGCCGCACCCTTGATCTGGGCGAGCGCGCGGATCTGGGCGGATTCGAGCGTACGGCCGGAGACCGGGAAGTTGTGCACCGCGCGTTGGGTCTGCGCCCGCCACAGCGCGTCGGCGGGGACCCGCACCTCGCCCATCGTGTCGCGTTCGATCCGGTAGCCCTCGTCCCGGACGCCGTCCTCGCCGATCCCACCGTCGCCGATCCCGCCGTCGCTGATGCCCTCGTCAGTCACCCTTCCATCCTGCCCCGACCGGCGGCACCCCGCAGGGCGGTTACTCACGGGTGGCGGCGGGCTACCCCTCGCGGGTGGTGGCGTCGCTGGTCGTGCCGCCGGCCGGCGTACCCATGCCGCCGCTGGTGGCGTCACCGGTCGTGGTCGGCGCCACCTTGCCCCGACCGCGGCTCTTCTTCCCCCGGCCGGGCTCCTTGGCCCGACCGGGGCCGGTGGCGCGGCGGGTGCTGGCCGGGCCGGCGGTACCACCGGTGGTGGTCAGGCCGCCACCGGAGCGGGTCGGGCCGCCGTCGCGCAGCGTCTCGGCCGGGATCGGTACGTCGGCCGGATCGTCGAGGTCTCGTTCCTTCGCCTCGCGCACCGGGTCGGTCGGCGGCGCGACGACGTCGTCCAGGATCTCCTGGCGGTACGCCGACCGCTGCTCCAGGTCGTCGACGAACGCCTGCCCGCGATCGTGCTCGGAGAACTGGTCCCGGCCCTGGTCGGCGCTGCTGTCTCGTCGCCCCATGTCGTCACCCCTCCCGTCCCTGGTGCCGGGTGTGCCCGGATCGGCGGCGGCGAAACCTGAGCTGACCGGCCTGCCCTCAGCCGTTGGTGAGTCGTACCCGGTGGCTGTCGCCGTCAGTAAGGAACGCCACCACGCGCTCCCCTTCCTCGGCCACGGCGGCACGCTCGGCGCGGGTGAGGCCGCGCAGCGCGGCGACCATGACGGTGCCGGAGTCGACGGTCCAGGTGGCGGCCACCCGACCGTCGACCAGCACCACCCGTGCCCCGGCGACGGACAGCCCTCGGTGGGCGTCGTCGATGATCCGGCTGCGGTCGTCGTAGCCGAGGACCGCGTTGTCGAACGCCGGCAGGAACCGCACCGGTGCCGGGGTTTCCGGGTCGGGTCGCGGCGCGGCCGGCAGGTCGAGCAGTTGCCGGCCGCGCTGGTTGCGGAAGACGACCAGTTCGTCGCGGACCGCCGCCACGGCGGCCGGCAGCCCGGCCAGGCCGCACCAGGCGCGCAGGTCGGAGCTGGTGGCCGGCCCGTACGCGGCCAGGTAACGCCGTACCAGTGCCTGGCCGACCGGATCGGTGCCGGCTACGGCCGGGTCGGTGCTAGCTTCGGCCAAGTCGGTGCCGGCTGCGTCGGTCAGCTGGTCCGGCTGCTGGCCCGCCCACTCCGCCAGCGGCCGGTAGCGTGCCCCGCCGGCGGTACGCCACAGCCCGCGCGGCGGCAGCTGCACCATCGGGATCAGCGCCGTGGCCAGCACCGCCCCCAGTGCTCTCGGTTCCCGTTGCCGCCACGCGTCGGGCAGGGCGCGGGCCAGCCCGGTCATCGTCCGGGGCTCGCCGTCGGCCAGCACCGCCCGACCGGCCACCGCGAGCGCGTCGAGGTCGACCCCGGCGAGTTCGTGGCGGTAGACGGCGAGGACCCGTTGCCGCAGCATGGCGTCGTGGCGGGGACGCCAGGCCACGGCGTCGGCGGCGGTCAGCAGATGGACGGTGCGGCGCATCAGATGGGTCCGGACCACCGCGCGGCGCAGCAGCAGGTCCGACAGGTCCGCCGGGTCGAAGCCGCGCAGCCGGCTCCACAGCCCGACGAACGGCTCCTGCGGCTCCTGCGCCTGCAGGCCGCCCAGATGGGCGACGGCGTCGTGCACCGGCAGGTCGGCGCGGTCGAGCAGCAACTGCCGGGCCAGTGTCGCGCGGTTGAGCGCCCGGGTGTCGAGCACCGTCATCGGTCGCGCTCCCGACTAGCCGTTGTACGGGGCAGCGACGTCAACGACCTTGTCCCAGTAGCCGGTGACCTCCTCGACCGTTTCGCCGCGTACGCGCGCCTCGCCGCGGAAGTTGAGGTGGGTGGTGGTGGTGATCGACAAGGTCGGCCTCTCTGGCTGTGCGATTCAGGCCCGACGGGTGTCGGGCGCGGGGGCAACACTCACAGCGGAAGCGGCCAGTTTGTGTCCGCTACTGCGGTCAGAATAGGAAAGTGCCGAAAACCTCGGAGCGGCTGCTGATGCTGCTGTCGCTGCTGCAGGCCCGCCGCGAGTGGCCGGGCGGGCTGCTGGCCGAGCGGTTGGCGGTCAGCCCGCGTACCGTCCGGCGCGACGTCGACCGGCTGCGCGATCTCGGCTACCCGATCACGGCGGTCAAGGGACCGGCCGGCGGCTACCGGCTGGACGCCGGTGCCCGGCTGCCGCCGCTGCTGTTCGACGACGAGCAGGCGGTCGCGCTCGCCATCGCGCTGCGGACGGCCACTGCCAGCGGTGCCGGCATCGGGGAGGCAGCGACGCGGGCGCTGCACACCGTCCGGCAGGTCATGCCGCAGCGGCTGCGCCACCGGATCGACGCCGTATCGGCCATCGAGGCGATCGGGGCCGTCACGACCGGGGCCGTCACGACCGCGCCGGCCGTCGGGCCGGCCGCCGCGCATCCGGTCGACAGCGCGACGCTGCTGGCCGTGAGCGATGCCGTACGGGCCCGCGAGGTGCTGCGCTTCGACTACCGGTCGGCGCCCGTCCCCCGCCGGGTCGAGCCGCACCACCTGGTCACCTGGCGGGGGCGCTGGTACCTGGTCGGCTGGGATCTCGACCGCGACGACTGGCGGATCTTCCGGGCCGACCGGATCAGCCCGCGCACCCCGACCGGGCCGCGCTTCACCCCGCGCGAGCTGCCGGCGGACAGCGTCGCCGCGTTCGTCACGGCCAGGTTCCGGGGCGCGGACGGCACAACCAGTACGACCGGCTCAGGTGACTGGCCGTGCCGGGGCCAGGTGATCCTGGATCTCCCGGCCGTTGAGGTGGCTCCGTACGCCTACGGCGGCGTCGTCGAGGAGATCGGTCCACGCCGCTGCCGGCTGACTCTGGGCTCCTGGTCGTGGGTGGGTCTGGCGAGCGCCGTTGGCATGTTCGACGCCGGCGTCGAGGTCGTCGGCCCGCCGGAGCTGGCCGCCGCATTCACGACCCTGGCCCGCCGGTACGCCACCGCCGGGCAGCAGCCTCCGAATGACGACCACATTCCGACCACCGCGCAGTAGCCGCGCCATGACGCCAGGTTGCCGCCGGCCGACATGATAGGTGAGGTAGCGGTCACTGTGGTCGCCACGGGCAGGCCGAGGGCGGGGTGGCGGATTTGTCAGGTTGGCACCGGTCCGGCAGCGGCCTGTACGTCCCGGTGGGCCGGTCCGGGGCCGCCGCACCGGGCGGCGACGGCAACGATCAGCCGGGGCGGTCCGGCACCGTCGCCAGCTGGGTCCAGGCGGTCGCCGCGATCACCGCCACCGTCGTCTCCACGGTGGCGCTGATCATCGCGGTCAGCGCGCTTCGCGACCAGCAGCAGGTCAACGGTCTCGCGCTGGACCGGTTCGAGCGGCGGTACGCCGAGCGGGTGTCGTGGTGGGCCACCCGGCGTGACCGGGGCACCGTCGTCGTCCAGAACCGCTCCCCGGTGCCCGCCCTGGACGTGACCCTGCGGATGGTGCAGGTCATCGACGTGGAGGAGCGCGAGTTCAGCGGCTCGTACCAGCGGCGGATCGGCGTACAGATCTCGGATCTGCCGCCGTGCACGATGACCGAGGTGGACCTGACCGAGCCGGCGATGGCGGCGCGGATCGACCAGGCGTTACTCGACCAGGCACTGCGCGACGCCGACACCTTCGCGCCGTACACCGGCGGGCACCGTCCGCCGGGCGACGGGGCGGTGCTGACCTACGCGGTCCGCTTCCACGACGGCATCGCGCTGTGGGAGCGCCAACGCTCCGGCCTGGTACGGCTACCGGACGCACTCGCCGAACACGACCTGACCATCGTCGCCACGACCCAGTCCACGCAACCGGTCGCCGACTGCGGCACCGACGGCTGACGCAATCGGTTGACCAAGCGTCGTACCTGGACCTGACGTTGATCGTCGGTCCTTGGCCGCAGCCGCCGTCACGCCCAGACGCGCTGCTCGTTGTGGGCCTCCTTGCGGCGCAGCGCGTCGTCGAGGTCGATGCCGTACCGGTTGGCGACCGCGCAGACGAAAATCAGGATGTCGGCGAGTTCTTCATCGACGGTGCCGACGATCGATGTGGCTTCGACCGAGAGCCGCTCGTGTTTGCGTACCGCCTTGAACAGCTCTCCGACCTCCTCCCCCAACAGCAGGCACTGGTCGACGGCGCTGCGGTCAGCGAATCCCCGTTCCTTCTCCATCTCGGAGACATACCGTTGCAGGTCCTGAAGCGTTGCGGCGCTGGGCAGCGGGAGCATTAGACAACCTCGTTCAGGTGTCGGGGCGCAGGGGACGCTAGCGGCCCTGGTAGGCGCCGGGTGGAGGACTTGGTGCTGGTCATACGATCTCTGCCGTCGTATCCCATCCGCAGGCCGGCGGCCACGCGTCGAGCCGTCCGTCGAACACCGGCCCGAATCGCCGGCGTGGCCCGGCCGCGAAACATGGTGCAGGACACTGCACGTTCGGGTGAGCTCCATTGCCAGATACCGACGACCTTGCCGGCGACGACGATCGTCGGCAGCGCTTCGCCGATCTGGTTGAACGCCGCACGTTCGGCCAGTGTGCCGAGATAGCGTGACCGGGTCTCAGCGTACGCTTTCAGGGCGACGTCCTCGTGAGCCAGAAAATGCGCCTCGTCTGACGGTTCCGCGTGATCGTCCCGGCTGAACTGCTCGAGACGATCACGGTAGATGTACAGGGTCGCGGTGGTCCACGGCGCATGTATAGCTACGAGGGATCTCCCACCGCCGTTCAGCGCTGCCAGAATCGCGCTACGGGACAGCCCGGCCCACCAGGCGACGTCGCGCAGCGACGCCGGCCCGTACCGGTCCAGGTACGCCTCGACGAGGCGCGCGGTGCCGGTCTGCCGGTCAAGGCTCAGGTCGAGGTCGGGGTGGGCGGTGGAGGTGAGCGCGAAGGTGCGCTGTTCGCGGTTCCAGCCGGCACTGCGGTTGCGGTACGTGACCAGCCCACGCTCCCAGGCCAGCTTCAACGCCAGGCGGACGGCGACAACCGGGGTGCCCCCACCACAGATGCGTTCCTCGATCGTTCGGTGCGGAAGGTGCCCCGCCTCGCTGAGCAGCGCTTCGATCGCTCCGGTGGTCCGGTGGATCATTCGGTCGGTGAGCCCAGCGTTGATCACCTGACGCAGGGCGTCACGTTCCCGGTAGTGCAACGTGGCGGCGTGGGCCGCAGCGGCGAGGTCGAGCGGCAAGGTGTGCAGGGTCTTGCGCATGCAGCGAATGGTGGTGACGGCCCGGTGGGTGCGCGGGTGCCACAGCCGCATCGCCACGTCCGGGCTGTGTGCGCGGGCCAGCACGGTGGCGTACGGTGACGGCAGCCGGGCTGCGTGCAGCCCTAGTGCGGCTTCGGCGATCTGCGGGACGTCTGTATAGCGTCGACTCGTGCCGAGCCCTTGTCGGTCCAACAACCATCGCCAGAGTCGGTCGGCCTCCGCCCCAGTGAGGCAGTGGCGGGCGGCGATGTCCGGTTCAGCCGCAGGCACGCGGGGACGCTAGCACGATGTCGTGCGTCCCGGGGGTCAGCCTTGCCGGCCCCAGTTCTCTTCCACGAAGTTTCTCAGCAGGTCATACGACTGCTGCGTCTGTGCCCACTGCTGCGCCGTGCCCCACCAGTGCCGGTTGTTGTGATGAATGTGAAACTTTGCCCAGTCGCCGTCCCAGTCCGCTTGCAGGTGGGTTCCCCGCAGGCCGTAGGCCGCCGCTTGGTCGTAGACCTGAGTGCCGGGCAGCGGCACGAACCGGAACAGCGATACCCGCGCCAACAATGGACGCAGTTCTGCGAGCAGGGAGATCGTCTCCTCGGTGGTCCTCCAGTCCTCACCGGGGTAGCCGTGGATGACGAAGACCTTGGCCGCGATTCCGGCATCTACAGTCGCGGCGACAGCTCGACGGATCTGGTCGCGGGTGGTGTTCTTCCGCATGGCTTTCAGCAGTGTCTCGCTGCCCGACTCCATACCGTACTTGATTTCGATGCAGCCGGACGCGGCCATCCGGGCCAGCAACGGCGAATCGATGGTGTCCACCCTCGATAGCGCCGACCAGCGCAGTCCCAGGTCGGCGATGTGGTCGCAGATCTCGCCGACCTTGTGCTTGTTAACGATGAAGTTGTCATCGACTATCGCGAAGCCCTGGATACCGTACGCCTCGATCAACTGGGTCAACTCGCGGCGGGCGCTGACCCCACTGCGGTACTGGATGCGGGTCTGCCCGGCGGCGCAGAACGAACACGGGAACGGGCAGCCACGGCTGAACATGACGTGCGCCATCCGCAGGTCGGTGCCGGCGAGCCGGTCGGCGAGGACCAGGTCGTCGCGGGCGAGAAGATGCCGCGCAGGCAGGGGCAGTTGGTCGATGTCGCGCAGCAGCGGCCGGTTCGGTTCCCGTCGGAGCTGGCTGCCGTCGTGCCAGAGCACGCCCGGAATGCCGTCGAATCGGCGGTCACCGGCCCGGTTGAGCAGTTCGAGTATGGTCTCTTCTGATTCGCCGACGGCGGCGACGTGTGCTTGAAAGTCGGTCATGCTGCTCTCGGGGTAGAAGTTGCAGTGCACGCCGCCGACCATCACGAGCGGGTCACCGTCGAAGCGAGCGCTGTGCCGGGCGGCCAGCATCATCCCGTACGTCGCGGACGAGGCCAGTGAGAAGCCGATCGCATCGCAGCCGGTCAGGTCCGGCGCGGTCTGCTCGGGGGTGACCTTGATGATGCGTACGGCGTGCCCGGCCTGTTCGATCACGGCCGCGAGGTAGAGCACCCCGAACGGCGGGAACTCCTTGCGACGCTCCCGGAACCGCGCCATGTCGTAGACCTCGGGGTAGAGCAGCGCGACCTGCATCACCGGTCTCCGGTCCGGTCGACAATCAGGCCGGCGAGTTGCCGGGTGACGGCGTCTGCGGTGTCGGTACCGATGTCGTAGGTCAGGACAGGATGTCCAGCCCGGCGCAACGCTTCCGCGGCGGCAACGAAGCCAGCCCGTTCGCGGCGGTTGGCTGCGGGGTCGGGGGTGTGGAAGCGGCTGTAGTGTCCCCGGGCCGCTGCCCGACGAGCACAGACCTCGGGGTCTCCACTCAGGATGACGGCGATGTCGGGAGCTGGCAGGTGGCGGTAGATCGCCCGCACCAGGTCGGGCGCGACACCGTCGAGCGGATCCAGCACGAGCGATGACGCGAGATAGCGGTCGCAGATCACGATCGCACCGTCGGCGACCGCCGGTCGCAGCACGGAACGCTCGTGGTGGTATCGGTCGGCCGCTACCAGTAGCGCGAGTTCCCATGCCCGGTAGGTGAAGGTGCCGGCGCGGGCGAGGGAGCCGATCTCCGAATCGGACGGGGTGCGGGTAAGCAGCACCCGCCTGCCTTGAGCGCGCAACTGTTCGTGGAGCAACCGCGCGGCGGTGGTCTTGCCGACTCCGCTCTGCCCGTCGATGGTGACGAGCAAACCCGATCCACCCACAAACCCAGGGTGATGTAGACAGAACTAGTTGTGAAGATGTATCGGGTCAAGCTCGCTGTCGTCTTTCAGCAGCGTCACACGTGGGTGACGACGTCGAAGTTGCCGGCACCGACCGTCGACTCCAGGGTCCGAATGATCGCGTGCGGGTCGTCGTACGGGCCGGAGATGTAGAGCGGTTTGCCGTCGCGGCCGAACTGGATCGGGGTGGGGGTGGCCGGGGCGCCGAGGTAGGGGGCCGTCGGGCCGAAGTCCGGGTGCGGTTCGAAACCCAGACCCCGGGCGTACGCGACCGACCCGTGTACCAGGTGCTGGGCCAGCTCCAGCGGCGCGACCAGCGGCGACACGTCCAGTGTGCTGAAGAACTCGCGTCGGAAGTCGTCGATGGAGCCGATGCTCATCGGCAGCGGGCCGATGGCGTTCTTGACGCCGAGGCAGTAGACGTCGATCAGAAAGCCGCAAACGGTAGCCCGGCTGGCGCGCTCCTGACGGGCGACGAGCACGTGCACCAGGCCGCTGGGGCCGACTTCGACACCGGCCTGCGGGTCGGTGGCCGCCCACTCGTCGGATGCTTCGGCCAGACCGAGGCCGACGCTCCAGCCGGGGTTGATCCAGCAGCCGAGCAGCGCCCGGTCGGCCGGGTCGGTGTGTGCCTGCTGGGCCGCCGCGATCTGGCGGACCAGCGGCGCGACGGCCGACGGCGCCATCCCGAGGGCCCTGGCGATCTGCTTGGGTGAGCTGCCCCGTTCCCGCAGCTCCCGGACACGGGCGAAAAGCTCCTGATCGGTCACCCGGGCAATCCTAAACTGACACGAACCGGGTTCCCTGCCGGAGCACGGCCAAGGCGGCAACCGGGTCGGCCAGTCGGGCGGCGAGGGTAGCCATTGCGAGCCGCGCCGGCAGGGCAGCGCTGAACTTGAGCCCTTCCAGGGCCTTCTCGTCGACGTCGGGCAGGCAGATCCGGTCGGTGGCGTCGGCGGTGAGGGAACGCCAGTCGGCGGGGGTCAGGTCGGCGCGCAGCCGGATCTGGCAGTCGTCGAAGCGCTGCACCGGGTCGACCACTTCGCTGAGGGTGGCGGCGAGGGTGGCGTTGGCCCGGTATCCGGCCCAGGTCCACCAGCGCAGGTCGCCGGAGCGGTCACGCAGGATGACGTTGCCGCCGGGGTGCACCAGCGAGGAGCGCTCGTCGCGTACGCGGTGCAGCCGGTCGACCGCGCGGCGGGTGAGCCGTACCGGTGGATCGGTGCCGAGCAGGACGTTACGCATGGCCCGGGTCAGTTCGTAGCCCAGCCCGGCGAGGCCGCCAGCCGTCCAACGGGCCTTCCCTCCGCCGTCGGCCGGTTCGACGAAGCAGCGCCGTCGCCGCCAGTCGATGTACGTGACCCGCCAACTCTGCCCGGTGAGCAATAGCCGGCGGTCACCCCGGACCTCCTCGGTGAGCAGGCTCGGGTCGATCCGGCCGAGCTCGGATTGTCCGTAGCGGACGGTGAACTCGGGTGGACCGGTGAAGACCGCGGTCATCGACATGAAGTGCCGGTGCCCGAACCGCTTTTCGGCTTCGGGGCCGATGAACAGCATGCCGCTGTCGGTGTCGAGGTATCCGCTGTCCACCAGGTGCCGCAGGATCGGCCGGGCGCTTTCGTCGAACGGTGTCAGCCCGTTCCACCAGGCGACGCACTCCTGGTCGCCGACCTGGCTCTGCTGCAGGCTCAGGGCGAGGATCTGCTGGGCGACGATGTGCCGGGGCTCAGGTGGCGGGACGACCGGCTCCACCCAGCCGCTACCCCACAGGGTCAGCAGGGCGGCTGCTTCGACCAGGGCGTCGCCGTCGCGGGCGAGGAACAGGCAGTTGCGGCTGGCGCCGGGGCGGCGTCCGGTCCGGCCGAGTCGCTGCAGAAACGAGGCGACGGTCGCCGGGGCGTCGATCTGGACCACCCGGTCCAGGTCTCCGACGTCGATACCGAGCTCCAGGGTGCTGGTGGAGACGATGACACAGTCCCGGGCCTCGGCGAACGCCTGTTCGGAGCGGCGCCGTTCGTCGACGGAGAGCGATGCGTGTGACAGGAATGTGGTGATGTCGCGTTGGCGCAGCAGTTGGCCGAGTTCTTCGACGGTCTGCCGGGATTCGCAGAAGACGAGCCGTTTCTCGCCCGCGTGCAGGGCGGCGATGACGGTTGCGGCGTTGGACAGCGAGCCGACGAAGTCAAGCTCGACGTCGCCGGGCGGTGCCCGGTCCGCGACGGCTGCCCCCGCGACCGGGGCGGAAGCGGCAGCCGGGGCGGAAGCGGTGTCGGGGGCGACGACCCGGCTCGGGCGGCTGGCCGCGCCGGAGCCCTGCAGCCAGGTCAGCAGGGCGTCCGGGTTGCCGACGGTGGCCGACAGCCCGATCCGTTGCAGCGGTCGGCCGATCAGGTGGGTGAGCCGTTCCAGGACGGCCAGCAGGTGCCAGCCACGGTCGTCGTCGGCGAAGGCGTGTACCTCGTCGACGACGACGGCCCGCAGGCCGGCGAAGAACGACCGGTGGTCGACGTTGGCGCTGACCAGCATCGCTTCCAGCGATTCCGGGGTGGTCAGCAGGATGTCGGGCCGGCCGGCGAGGATCGCCCGGCGGCGGGCGGGGGTGACGTCGCCGTGCCAGAGGGCGGCCCGGCGGCCGAGCCAGTCGGCGTAGCGTTCCAGCCGGGGCAGCAGGTTGTTCAGCAGTGCCTTCAACGGGCACAGGTAGAGCACCGAGGTGCCGGGCCAGCCGGCGTCGGTCATCTTCGACAGCAGCGGAAACATGGCGGCTTCGGTCTTGCCGCCGGCGGTGGGGGCCAGCAGCAGGGCGTCCGCACCGGCCAGGATAGGGCCGACCGCGGCCCGCTGCAGTGGTCGCAGGTCCCGCCAACCGAGGCTGTTGACCAGGTGGTACGTCAGGACCGGGTGCAGCTCGCCGGTGTCGGTCACGGCAGGTCCAACGGGACCTCGCCGGCGCTGGCGGCGTTGCGTTCGACCGGGGTCAGCTCGTCGGAGCGCACCGTCAGCTGGTAGTGCTGGCGCGGGTCCCAGTCGGTGAACTGGTCGGCCCGGTCGAGCACGTCGGCGACCAGCTTCTTCAGGTAGATCCGGGGGGCCACCCCGACGGTGCCGCCGAGTCTGCCGGTGACCGCGTCGGCCAGCTCGGTCAGGTACGCGTCGTCGACCCGGTCGGCGAGCCGGTCGCTGCCGTAGATGTGGCGGACCCGTACGCCGAGCTCGACGAGCGCCGGCACGGTGAAACCGGGCAGCCGCAGCTGCACCGCGCGCGGGTTGTCCCAGCGGGGGTCGCCGCCGAAGTCGGTGGCGAGGCGTTGGGCCAGCGGGGCGAGCCGCTGCACCCCCTGCGGCCCGTCGTAGAAGGCGGGGGTACCGGTGATCACCAGGAACAGGCCGGGAAACCGTCCGGCGTGGACGTCGTCGACGAGTTGGCGCAGCGCGTTGAGGGCCTTGTCCCGGGAGTCGGAGCGGACCCGTTGCAGGGTTTCGACCTCGTCGAGGACGAGCAGCAGACCGGGGTGGCCGCTGTCGCGCAGCACGGTGAGCAGGCCACGCAGGAAGCTCAGCGCGGCGAAGTGGTCCAGGTCGCCTTTGACTCCGGCGGCCCGGCGCGCGGCGGCGGCGACGTGCGGCTGCCCGGCGAGCCAGGCGGCGAGCCCGTCGGCGGTGGGCTGGTCGCCGACGGCGGTGGCGGTGCGGTAGCCGCGCAGCGCGGCGGCGAACCCGGGGGTGCTGCGGGAGATTTCGGCGAGGCGGCGTTCCAGCAGGTCGCTGACGGCCCGGTCGAGCCCGTCGCGGTCCGATTCACTGACGGTGCCCGACGCGAGTACGTCCTCCTCCAGCGCGAAGATCCAGCCGTCGAGGACGGGACGTAGCGCGCTGGCGGCGAACTGTTCGGTGTTGAGGTGCTCGACGAGCCGGCGGTAGACGGTCTCCATCCGGTGCAGCGGGGTTTCCAGCTCGGAGATCTGCACTTCGGCGGCGGCGAAACTGCGCCGTTTGGCCCGTTCGGCCAGCCAGCGGGCGAAGAACGTCTTGCCGGCACCGTACTCGCCACGGACGGCTTTGAAGACGCTGCCGCCACCGGCGACCCGGTCGAGGTCGTCGTCGATGGCGGCGGCGAACCGGTCCAGCCCGACCGCGAGCGCATCGAGGCCGTTGGCGGGCACGGCACCGCGCCGCAGCGCGTCGATGATGTCGCGGCGGCGACGCGGGGAGATCTCCGGTGGGCTGCCCGGCGGGGTCGGCACGGTCACGACGACTCGCCGAGGTCGAACTGCTCGACCAGCAGCGGCCTGTCGAGCACGACGGTCTGCCCGTCGGCGTCGATGGTCAGCACCGGGTATCCCTCGACCTGCAGCAGCCGACGCAACGCGGTCACCGTGCCCTGGATCCGGTGCGCGGGCACCCCGGCCTGCGCGGCGAGGGTTTCCAGCCCGGCCCGGCCGCTGCCGGCCAGCAGCACCCGGAGCAGGGCGGCGACCCGGTCGTCGTCGAGCGGGGTACGCGGGTTGCGGCGCTGGGCGTACCGCTCGCTGGTGAGGAGCCGGTCGATCAGCGCCCGGTCCGCGTCGGCCGGGGTGGCTGCCGGCGGCGCGGCCGTCGTCGGCTGCTGCGGATCGGCGGGTACGTCGAACAGCTGCTCGGTCTGGACCGGCTTCGCCGACTGGCCGCCCTTGCCGGCCCGCCTGCCGCCCGTACCGGATCGGCCGCCGCCGGTGCCGGGCTGTGCTGTCGACGACACCGGTTCCCGCCACCAGTCAGGGCTGGCGACCGGAGCGGGCTGCCAGTCGGGCACCGACTCTTCGTTGCCGGCGGTGAACATCAGCAGCGGGATGACGGCTTCGGCCGGGGCGGCGCCGCCGTGGTAGCCGGCCTTGCGGGGGCCGTAGCGCAACTCCTCCCGCCACGGCAGCACGATGGTGCCGCCGCCGAGCAGCACCCGCCGCCCGGTGACCAGGAACTCGCCGTCACCGAGCCGGTCACTGGCGCTGTCGCCGCTGCTGTCGGTGGTGCTGCTGGTGACCGGTCGCCACCGGTTGTGCTGCCCGTCGCCGCCGGGCAGGGTGACCGCCTCGGGCCCCCGGTCGACGACGTGCCCGTGGTCGGAGACGATCACCACTACCCGGTGCCGGGCGACGGCGAGCAGGTCCCGTACGGCCGGGACGGTGTCCTGGCCCCAGACGGTGCTGCCGGGCTCGCCGTAGCCGAGGGAGTCGTCGATGGTGTTGACGACGGCGGCCAGCACCGGCACGGTCGGGTCGTCGATTGCGGCCCGCACCTCGGGGTCGATGGCGGCACCCGCCCCGGCCCGCAGGGACCTCTTGTGCAGCAGCCGACCGCCGGTGAACCGCCCTTCGAACGCGGTCTGCTCGGTCTGCCGGTCGCCGACGGCGAGTCGGCCGCTGAGCAGGCTGCACCGGCTGGCCTCGGTCACCGTGGGCAGCGCGGCGAGGACACCGGCCCGGGGGCCGCCGGCCTGGGTCAGCTCGATCCAGCTGCCGTCGCGGCTGAGCGATTCGGCGAGTTCGGTGGCGGCGGCGACACCCATGCCGTCCATGACCAGCAGCAGCGCCTGACGTCCGGCGTCGAGGATCGGGGCGACGACCCGGTCCAGGACGTCTTCGACGCGCAGCATCCGGCCGGGTTCGGCGTCGGCGCGGGTGGCTTCGGCGAGCAGGCCGGCGAACTGTTCGTCGTGGCGGGCGCGGCGGGCGTCGACGGCCCGGTGCAGCGCCTGGTACGCCTCGGCGACCTCGGGGTCGACGTCGCCGGCGAAGACGTCGAGCCGGGCCCGGTCCACCCAGCCGTCGACGGTGACCTGCCGTTGCAGGGCTGCGTACAGGGTCCGGGGTGGCTGGCCGGCCGGTCGGCTGAGCCAGCGCAGCAGACGCAGGGCCATGTGGGCGGTGGTCCGCCTGCCCTGGTCGGCGGCCCGGTGTTCGGTGAGCCGTTTGAACGCGGCTTCTGCTCGACTGAGCCCGGCCGTGGTGACGGTGCCGGCGGCGGGTGCGCCGGGTGGCGGCAGGGCGGCGTGGACGGCTGCCGCGAAGGCACGCAGCCGCCAGGTGACGCCAGCGGGCAGCAGGCTGGACGCCGCCAACTGGCTGGTCAGCTCGATGTCGGCGGCGATGGCCTCGGCCCGGCGGACCAGTCGCAGCCCCTGCTGGCGGGCCAGCTCGTCGTCGGAGTCGAGGGCTCGGGCCACCCAGGCGTCGGCGGCATCGTGCAGCGCCGCGGCCTGCACGGAGGTCATCCGCAGGGTGCCGAAGCGGGGTTCGAGCCGGGTCCGGGCGACGGCGACCTCGACGCCGGCCGGTCGGCTGGCCGCCGCGCCGGCTGGCCCGCCGGCTGGCCCGCCGGCTGGCGTGGGCCAGAGCACCTCGGCGAGCAGTCCGATGGGGATGACGTCGACGCCGTGGCCGGCGCGGACCGCCGCCATCACCGGCTCGGCGATCGGCCCGGCGACGTCACGGAGATAGGCGGTGATGCCGTCGGCGACATCGGCGGCGACCCTGTCGGTGAACCGCTGCTGCGCCTGCGCGTCGGTGGTCCACTGCAGCAGCCCGGAGGCGTCGAGCTGGTCACGGTCGATGCCGAGCAGTTCGGCGGTGAGGCAGCGCAGCGCGTGGTCGCGGGTGAGGATCGTGCCGGGCGGGGTGGGCCAGCCGTCGACGGGGGCGTGGTCAGCGAGCGCGGCGGGCAGCCAGCGGCGGTCGGTCGGCAGGCTCGGGTCGAGTCGCACGCCGCCGAACATCTGCCGGACGAGTTCCCAGGCGTTGACGCTGCGGACGGACTGCCGGCTGAGGTGGGCGAGCAGCCCGTCACCGAGGACGGCGTCGGGCAGGTCGGTGAGCAGCACCAGCTTCTCGTCGGCGGCCCGGTCGTGCAGGGCGGCTCGGGCGGCGAGCGGCGTCGGGCAGGCGACGACCCGCAGCCGGACGCCGCCAAGGATGATCACCGGGTCGCTGCCCCAGACCGGTGCGGCGCGCAGCGCGATGGCGTCGGCGCCGTCGCCCTCCTTCAGCCAGGCATCGACTTTGCGGCGTACGGCGTCGGGCCGGACGATGTCCGGCCGGCCCGGTGGAGTCGTGGTCGGCTGGGTAGGTACTGCGGTCACTCGGTCTCCCAGGTGATCCGGACCCGTCTGCCCTGGGCGAGCTCGCCGCCGATCTCGTCGGTGAGTTCCTTGAGGCCGGCCTCGTCGACGATGGTCCGCTGGCGCGGCGGCTTCACACCGGGCACGGCAGGCGAGCCGCCGCCGGTGTGGTCGTAGCCCATGGCCCGCGTACCGCTGGGGTCGGCGACGGTGACCGTGGCACCCCCGCCGGGCAGCTGCGGGTTCGGCCTTGGATCCAGATTCGGAGCCGGGTCCGGTGTCGGCGGTGTCGGGGTGGGGCGGCGTTCGGCGAGCAGTGCGGCTGCCGCGCCGAACACGGCGTGCAGCTCGCCGACCAGGTCGAGGGCGTGCTGGTGGTGGCCGGCGGCGGTGTGCAGCCGGTCGACCAGGGCGCGGGCCCGCTGGTCGTCGGCGGCCATCGAGGCGATGGCGGTCAGCACCGACCATTGGAGGTCCCGCAGGGCGCGGACCAGCGTCGGCGCGCTGGCGATCGCCGTTCCGGCGGTCGCGTCGTCGATGTCGCCGAGGTCGGCGCCGGCGAGTTGGGCGATCAGGACGACGTCGTCGCGTTCGTGGCGCAGGTCGGTGAGCAGCCGGGCGAGGCGGCGGGTGACGCCGATCCGACCGGTGTCGGCGGCGGGGTCGAGGCCGAGGGTGCCGGCGTGCGCGGTGAGCTGGTCGAGCAGGTCGCTGACGGCCGGTCCATGTTCGGTGGCGGCTTTCCGGACCTGGGCCGCCGCCTTGGCGAGGTTTGCTGGGATGAGCCAGGCCGGCAGCACCTGGCCGAACAGGTGCTGGGCGCGTTCGATTGCCTGTTGCCAGTCGGTGTCGCTCGGCATCGGCGGGAACTTCAGTTCGTGGGCGTCGGTGACGGCGTCGACCCGGTCGACGGTGACTTGGCCTTCGTTGAGGTACCAGGCGAGCTGGTGGTCGAGGGCGAAGACGCAGAGGATCAGGTTCTGCAGGCTGCGGTCGAAGCCTCGGGGCTCCGGCTGGTCGAGGTAGCCGCGCAGTCGGTGCACCGGGAAGCTGTCCCGGTGGCCGTCGGCGGCGGCCCGCTGCAGCAGGTGCCGGGTCCAGTAGCTGGTGCTGGTGGTGAGCACGTAGCGGTGGTCGGCCAGCTCACCGAGTTGCAGGTTGTTGCAGATCCGCCGCAGGGTCCGCTGGTCGGTGGCCGGGACGGTGGCGCCCCGGGTGGGGTCGGCGACGGCCTGCCGGGCGTAGAGGAGGACCTTGGCCAGCTCGGCGCTGGTCGGCGGTTTCTCGTCCTCGGGCAGCGCCGGCCGGCCCGGGTAGGTCAGGGTCAGCAGCTGGCCGGTGAGGTTGTGGAACGCCTGGGCCAGGGTGCCGCCGCGCGGGTCGCCGAGTTCGCCGGCGACGGCGTCGTCGAGGGTGTGCAGCACCCCGACGCTGTCCTCGACGACGTCGCCGGGCTGCGGGGCGGCGACGCCGTACGCCTGTTTGAGGGCGTTGGTGACGGTGCCGCGCAGCTGGGTCTGCCGCTGCTGGAGGTAGACGCGGCCCTGCTGGCGTTCGCTCACCGACCAGTCGCGGACGGCGTCGTTGTACCGTTCGCCGGTGCCGCCCAGCAGGTAGTTGATTTTCGACAGTTGGGCGAGGTGACCCATCATCTGGTCGCTGAGGTAGAGCGGCAGCCAGAAGACGCTGCGTTCGCCGCGCCGCAGGGCTTCGATCCGGGCCCGGTCGTCGCTGCGCGGGCGGCCCTGCGGGTCGAACGGGTAGTCGATGACGATCCGCCAGGCGTCGCCGGTGGGCAGCAGCGCGGCGACGGGCATGCTGTCGGCGTCGCGTACGTTGCCGAACTTGACCTGGACGGTGTGTCGCCGGCCGCGCCACTCGCGGGGGTGTTGCAGCTCGCCGAGCTGCCCGGTGGCGCCGGTCAGCCCGATCTCGGTGCTGACCAGCTCGCGCAGCAACTGCTGCAACGCGCCGCCGGTGGTCGCCTCTTCGGGCCGGACCAGGTCGAGCAGTTTGTCGTAGTCGACGGTGTGCAGCTCGATGGTGACGACCGGGTCGGCGCCGTCGGTGAGGTGCAGCTCGCCGGCTTCGTTGGCGACCTTGTTGAGCCGGTTGAGCACGATCTGGTGTTCGTAGCCGGGGATCGGCGAGGTGATGGTGCCGAAGTTGAGCGCGTGCAGTTTGCCGGCGGTGAGGTTGTGCAGGGCGGGCACCTCGGGTACGAGTGCTCCGAGCAGCACCGTCTTGATCAGCTTGTCGTCGAGCTCGAACTGGGTGTTGCCGACGGCGTCAGCTTCGGTGATGCCGTTGAGGCGCAGCAGCAGCGGGCGCAGCTTCTTGCCGTACAGCTCGCGGGCGGCCTGGAAGCGCTGTTTGAGTTCGACCCGGTCGGGCAGTTCGCCGCGCAGCACCAGCGGCTCGAACAGCGCGGCGACGCCGATCAGGTCGTTGATCCGCAGGGTGTCGCGGCGTTCGACGAGCAGCTCGGTCATCACCTTGATCGCGGTCCGTTCCCGCTGCAAGGCTTGGGAAAGGGCGACGAGGGTGGCGACCAGGGCCGGGGAGAACGGGTAGAGCTTGCGGAAGGCGGTGGCGTCGGAGCCGATGCCGGCGTCGCCGTACTGCGCGCCGAGCAGCAGGATGTCCCAGACCTGCCGGTTGCCGCGGACGACGGCGAAGGCCCGGTCGATTTCGGCCTTCGCTTCGTCGGTGAGCGGCTTGAGCAGCCGTTTCTCGGTGATCTCCGGCAGGTTGGTGTCGGCGAGCGGGATCTCGCCGAGCCGGCCCTGGACGCTGCGCAGGACCAACGCGAGGGCTTCGCGTTCGGTGCCGCCGACCTGCGGGCCGAGGAAGTCCTCCAGGTTGCGTTGCCGGGCGACGAAGGAGATCAGCGGGATCGGTCGGTCGGCGTCGGCCGATTCGACCAGCTTGTTGAGCTTGGCGCCTTCGGTGTTGACGAAGACGTGGTCGCTCATCTTGGTGGACAGCCACAGGATCATCTCGTCGAGGAAGAGGACGATCCCGTCGTAGCCGAGGTCGCTGGCGTGCCGGGTGATGACGGCGAGTCCGGTGTCGAGGTCGAGGTATTCGCCGCTGCGTACCGCGTTGGTGAAGAACGCGGTGGTCAGGGCCGTGACGAGCCGGTCGCGGTCGGCGGTGCCCGGCGGCTCGGCGGCGGCCGCCGCGTACCGGTCTGCGGTCCAACCCTGTCGCTGGCTGTGCAGCACGGCCAGGCCGGGGGTTCCGTCGTCCGAGCTGACGGCGGAGGCGGATCCGACGGCGCTGCCTGCGCCGCTGCTGGCCGACCCGGCGGCGACGCCGGGGTCGGCGTCACTGAGCGCGGCGAAGAACGCCTCGTCGCCCATCCGGGCGCGCAGCCGGGCCGCGTCGGTCAGCAGCGCGTCGGACCGGTGTACGGCGGGCGTCGGCGCGTCGGGGTGCAGGGCGGTGATCTGGTTGAGGTAGCCCTCCAGCACGGCCTGTTCGACCGAGCGGGCGTCGAGCATGTGGAAGGTGAGGGTGAGCAGCCGCCGCCCGGTGAGCCACTTGTCGGCGGCGGTCACCTGCTCGCCGAGGTTGCGCAGCGCGCGGGCCTCGGGGTTGCCGTGCAGGATCTCCCGCAGTACGGCCATGAAGTGTGACTTGCCGGAGCCGAAGGAGCCGTGCAGGAAGGTGGCCTGGGACCGGCCGGTGGTGACGGCGTGCTCGACCTTGGCGAGTGCCTTGGTAAAGCTGTCCCGGAGCTGGTCGGTGACGACGTAGTTGGCCAGATCGGCACCGGCGGCGGCGCGTACGACGAAGTCGGAGTCACCCACCGAGGTCGGGATGTTGATCAGATCCCGCAGCAGTGTCATCCCGCTCCCCTCCACCCGGTTGAGCACGTGTGAAGCCGTGACCGCCTCAGCCCGTCGATCCTAGGCGGCAAGCGCCGGCAAGCCCAGACACGTCGCCCACAGTTCGCCTCGTCCCGTAATGAAGCGCACGCGCCATACCTGGTAGCGCGGCGAAGATCGTGCAATCAGTTCGATGTAGGCAAACTCCCACTACATCCACGTTCATCAACGCCGCTAAGATTGAACACGATATCGACGTTGCGGTATCATCACCGTACGCACACCCCCGACAACCAAGGGTTGATCAAGAAAGTCAGATAGCTGACAGATGTGACCTCGCGAGCAAAGATCAACACTATCCGCACACCAATCACCACCAACAGTTACCCATGATCATCAGCCAGATAACGGAGAGATGCGAAGAAGAGCCCAACAGCCCAGCTTGCCCGATTAGCTGTTTTTGCACGTCAAACTCAACAACACGAAAGCTCTTATGATCCTCAGTCATGCGGGAGAGCAACAAAGACGATCATGATGAGGTCAGCGAACACCCACAGAAGCAGATAGACGACCTCGAAAAAGAGAAACTACGGCTGCAAATCGATCGAGCAAACCTGCGAACTGAACGGACCGAGCAGGCACTCAAGCAGCTGAGGGAAGATAGCAGAAAGGGCCACAAGTTCCAGATTATTCAAGGGATTGTCGACGGCACGCGGTGGATCGCGGTCATCGCCGTAGCATGGATTCCACTTCAAGCGGTGCAGCCTATCGCCGCCGCCTTTGCCGGCGAGACAACAGCCGTGAATGCCGACATAAGAGTAAGCATAGCAGTTGCCTACTCCGTTGCATCCACCACCATCCTTGGCGTGACAGCAAATCAGAGTCGCCTGAGGAAGAAGAAAATCAAGCAACAGAGAGAGCGCCTTGACAAACTAGAGAAGGAGCTGGAGAGCGCGAATAGCCGACAGAAAGAGGAAGAAAATGCACATTGACTCGCTGGCATTCTTCATAATGCTGATCTCTGCAGCCCTGTCACCATTCCTGCTAATTTATCAGCTTACCCGCCTAGCGCACAGCCAATTTCGCAACGAGCTGTGGCTAATTCGAGACGGACTAGTCGACGACCTACGAACCGGGAGGATTCAACGCAGCCCCGCCGCAGAGCGCCTTCTCAAACTAGTGAAGACCCATATCAGCGTCGCCGGGCGACACACTTTGACCGATGCGCTGATCGCACTCGCCATCTTCAAACCTTCCAACAGCACCCCGATTGCGGACCAGATCCTAGGCGACGTGCCACCACGCGACCATCCGATACTAGCCGAGTATCTACGGCGGCTGCAGGACGCGAGCCTGAGACACATCAGCCGCGCTTCTGCGGCCAGTTGGCTGATGGCGGTGTCCTTCAAAGCGCTCCGCCGGGCCGCGCGCACCTCCGGCAAACGGGAACGGGCCGAGAAGCACAGCATGCAGACGATCCGCGAGGATCTGGATCACGTCGAGGTACAGCTCATGCCACGGCTGATGCCATCACGGAGCGCCCGGAAAAGCAGAAGAAACCGGTCGGAGATGCCGACCCTCGTCGGCTGATTGTCACGGCAGCAGCTGCGCCAGGTCGTGCTGGTCGAGCAGGTTACGCATGGGGAGGAAGAGTGGATCAGGCATCGTGGGCGGGGCGATCCAGCGGAGGTCGACGAACTTATCCGGCTCGCGGACCTGTGGACTGCCCCGTAGGCGGTCACTGATCATCCAGATCGTCACGTAGTGCCGGGCGGCGTCGAACACGTCGTTGGTTACCGCTCCGAAGCGTACGTTGGTGATCTCGACGCCGGTTTCCTCCTCGACCTCCCGCCGCGCGGTCTGCTCGAAGCTCTCCCCGTGTTCGAGGTGGCCGCCGGGCAGCGACCAGGTGCCGGCCCCGTGGGCACCTTTGCGGAAGCCCATCAGGAAGCGACCTTCGCTGAGCACGAATGCCGCCACCCCGACCCGCGGTTGCTGCACGCCCACCACCTAAACGCCCAGCAACCCGAGCCGTCAACATCGTCAGGCAGAGGCTACCTCGGGTGGTCTGTAGTGAGGGTGTGGGTGCCGTCGGGGTGGAGGCGGACAGTGACAGGTTCGCCGGGCCGGGTGGCGGCGTGGCGGCGTACCTGGGTGGTGTGGGTTGTGGTGTCGGGGAGGGTGCCGGCCGCTGCGGGCTGTTGCGGCACGGAGATCGGCGTTTCCGGGTCGGTGGGGATGGTGGCGCGCAGTGCGCCGTGCAGGTAGCGGTAGCAGAGCGCGGCCGCTTCGGGCAGGGCGGCGCTGGTGGGGACCGGGTCGACGGCCAGCGGGGTGGCCGGGTCGACGACCCGGACCGACCAGCTGTGGCCCTGGGACAGTTCGGGTCGGCCGATGGTGTTGCGGTGGTCGATGACGGTGATGTCCAGGGCGAGGCCGAGGCCGCGGATCAGGGCGGCGAGTTCGTCGAGGGTGGGGCCGGGCCAGCCGGTGGCCAGGACCATGACGCGGGCGCCGTCGTAGGTGGCGCCGACTTCACCGAGGTACGCGTGGAGCGGGTCGCCGCCGGTGTGGGGGACCTGGCTGACACCGTTGCGCAGGTGCTGGTCGGTGACGTGTTCGCCGTCGATGTCGGTCAGGTCGGTCGGCTGCACGCCGAACTGCGCGGCGAGCGAGCCGATCTGGTAGTGCTCGTCGAGCTGCCACACGGTGGTGCCGGACGGCCGGTCGGTGAGCACCAGGGTGGGCGGTTGCGGGCCGACGGCGGCTTCCGGGTCGCCGGTCGGTTCGCTGTCGGGTCGCCAGTTGCGGTGCACGGTCCGGCCACGCAGGTCGGTGACGGTGAGCACCGCGCCGCGCCGCACCTGGCGGGTGCCGTAGCAGTCCAGGCAGTACGGCGGGTCGGGCCGGTCGGCGCACCGGCCGCAGGGGTGGGTGGGGATCGGCTCGCCCCAGTGTTTCGGTGCCGGCGGTTCCCAGCCGCGCACGAATCTGCCGGCGGTGTCGGCGGGTCGCAGGCTGGTGTGCCACCAGTGCCGGTTGCGCCAGATGGCCTGCGCCCCGCCGTGCTGTTCGGCATCACTGATCATGCGGCGTTCGACCTGGTCGAGGTCGTGGCCGCCGGGGTGACCGTCCAACCCGACCGGCACCGCACGCCCGGTGAGGGCAGCCTCGGTGAGGTAGTGGGCGGGCAGCAGCGGATTGGCGACGGTCAAGCCGGTCACCGCCCGTTCGGCGGGGATGGTGGCGAGCGCGGTCGGCAGGTCCGCGATCCACCGGTGCTGGTAGTCGGGCACCGTACCGCCGGCATGCTCGAACCGGACGTCCCAGCTCAGCCCACGCCCGATCGAGCTGGGCCGCACTTCGAGGACCAGGTCGACGTGCAACTGGTCGGCGAGCGCGCACAGCCGGCCGAGCAGCCGGGCCGGGTCGCCGGGTGGCGGCGGCTCGCTACTGCGGCCGATCAGCACCAGCCACGGCGACACCAGCCGGTTGGTGAGCGCCGCAGCCTCCCACCGCAGCCGGTCGGACTGCGGAACGGTGGGCTGCCACTGCCGGGGCAGCGTCAACCCGGACGACGGCAGCCGACCGGGTTCGTCGGGGAAGTCCGGGTCACGCAACGTCGCCTCGACAACGCCCGCGCGGGCGAGGAGGTCGGTGACGATCGGCGCGTACGGCAACCACCACGTCCCACCCGGAGTCGGGATCGGCGTGAACGAGCCCGGAACGAGGCTGGTCGAGGCGACCTGCCCGGTGTCGAGGTTCGCCACGGTGAACACCCGTTGCGCCCGCCGCCGGTCCACGCCGACCCCGACCACGTGCAGCGAGCCGGCCGGCACCGCGTTGACGCCGTTCACGCCGCCACCCCCGCCCCGAACCGGTGCGACCGCTCGAACTGCTCCGACTGCCAGTCCCGCAACGCCTGCTTGAGCCGGGCGTTCTCCTCGCGGGTGGAGCCAAGTTCGGCGCGCAGCGCGGTCAACTCGTCGGCGACCACGTGCAGAAACGCCCGCACCTCGACCGGGTCGCAACCACGCCGCACCCGGTCGCCGAACGAACGGTCGCGGACCAGTCCGGGGCTGATCGACGGCCGCACCGGCCGCCCGTACAAGTGACCGGCAGCGTTCGGGGCGGGCCGCACCGACGGACGCGGCCCGGCCGCAGTCTCGGTCGGCCGCCGGTCGTGGCGGGCGATCTCGGCGAGCAACCGCCGGTTACGCCGGCTCCGCACCGGAGCCCGGCGGAACAGGTCAAGGAACCTACGCACAGCAGGAACCACCTTTCACACAATCGAAAAACCTTCAAGGGGTACGGGTAAAGGGCGCGCGGCTCACGTAGCGCTGCCGCTGCCCTGGTCAGCGGTGGGGCCGGCGCGGGCGGGGCGCCCAGCGGAGACCGTCACGCTCGACGAAGATCTCCCGACGCTCACGGGCTTCACCGTCGGCTGCCAACACATAGCCGGTGAGCCAGACCCAGCCGTCGTACGTCCAGCGCTTGTCTACTGTCGTCACCCGGAACCGGAAACCCCGCCCAGCCGCGAACTGCACACTCGCCCGACCATCGATGATCAACTCGTCACCGGGGCGGGGATCGGCCGGGGACCGGTCGTCCGGCACGCTACCGATCAGCCGCCGGCACCGTCGTCCGACCGCAGTCGGGACACCACCGCGACTTGACCTTGAAACTGAACAACCCGACGAAGAACCCGAGCAGGATTCCGGAAACCAGGGCACCAACCGCCACCATGATCAACCCTTCTGATTGGGCTGGGGACGACCGGGCGGGCCGTTACCGCAGCCTGCCCGGTCACCTGGGATTTCAGTGATACGCAGCGGGGAAACGATCATGGACTCGCCGTTCCCCGCTACCCAGCAGCCGGCAAGTTGATCAACCGTCCACCTTCGATGCACCGCCCACATTGACAGCAGAATAGTGATCTTGCAACTCCCATTCTTTTTGTGAATTCTGCACCAGGGCACTCGCCAAGAGGGGTACTCATGCCGCAGACTGTCCGCTGTGGCAGGAATCCCAACCGTCCAGCGACGACGGCTCGCAGCAGAACTTCGCGCACTCCGCGAAGCCGCAGATCTCACAATCGACCAGGTCATTCAGCACGTGAAGATCGGAAAGTCGACGCTGTCGCGCGTCGAGAACGCACAGGTCTCGGTGACGACGCGAAACGTCACCAAGCTGCTGCGGCTCTACGGAGTGCCCGACAAGGATGCGGCAGCACTCATCCAGCTCGCTCGCGACGCCAAGCAGTACAGCTGGTGGAACGACTACTCGGGCGTCATGTCGGACGACATGGCCGGCTACGTGGCCTTTGAAGACGAAGCAACCCAGCTTCGCACCTACGACGTCCAGCTCATCAACGGCCTGCTGCAGACAACCGAGTACACCCAGGCGCTGTTGGAAGCCGAGTTCCCGGAGGGCTCACCAGAGAAGATCGAGGAGCGCATCGAGATCCGCCGCGCCCGTCAGCGGATCTTGGACCGGCCGAAGCCACCCAGGCTGTGGTCCGTCCTGGACGAGGGCGCGCTACATCGCCCCGTCGGCGGCCCAGAGGTGACGGCCGCCCAGCTGGAACACCTGATCACGATGGCGCAGCGGCCGTCGATCACCATCCAGGTGCTGCCGTTTCGCCAGGGCGCACACATGGGCATGGGCGTGTCCTTCACGATGCTCGACTTCAGCAACCATCCCACGGTCGTCTACCAGGAAAATCTGAGTGGCGCTCTCTACCTGGACAAGGACTACCATGTGGAGACGCACGGGCTGGCGTTCGACCACCTCCGTGCGACCGCGCTCTCACCCGCCGACACGCTGGCCTTCCTGCGGATGAGGGCGGAGGCGATGCTGGCGCAGGGAGCAAGGGAGAGCCCAGAATGATCACCCCCCGTGGCCTGGATCTGGCGATCTGGCGCAAGAGCACCCGCAGCAATGCGCAAGGCATGTGCGTCGAGGTCGCCACCAACGTCCCCGCCACAGTCCTCGTACGCGACAGCAAAGACCCCGCCGGCCCGGCACTCGCCTTTTCCCCCGCCGGCTGGACGTCCTTCCTCTCCACCCTCACCCCCGACGCTCCTCACTGACCCGAGGCAGATAGCTGTCTCTCCATGCCGAGGGCAGACGACGAGGGTGACGGCATTCAGCGAGTGGATGTTCCGGCCCTCCACCGTTTAGGTGATGTCTGCCCGGCGCGCAAGCGGCGTACCCTCGATCGTCTGTGGACTGAATGCCCGGCCTGGTCGTCGGCCGAAGCTCACCGCCGCCTGTCGCCCGGCAGTGCCATCATGACCCAGTCATTCCAGTCGAACGGAGGCCATCGATGAGCACTGTCGCTGACTCGCTCGCCGACGGCGCAACCCCGATGAGTGCATACGAAGAGCAGGTGTGGGACAGGCTCAACGAGCACTGGCAGCGCCGCAACAACCGCCGTGGTTTACCGAACTGGGCGAGCACTGCACTCGATCGCTCCGGCGAGGTCGCGCGAAACGCCGCGAGCCGGGCCACCAGGGCTGTGCCAGAGACGATCAAGGAACCAGTGCGCCGCGGAGGCGACGCGGTCGCCAGCATGGCCCTGCGACCGGCGGCCGAGGCTGCGGCAGCGCTGCTGGAGTTGGTCAACGCCTGGGCCTTGGAGCTAAACGACCCGAAGGGTGTCGAGAAGATCGCCCGCAAGCGTGGCATCGAACTCGACAGTTTCACTGAGCTGCGGCAGCAGGACCTCAAGGTGTGTGACCGGCTGCTGACCCGCAACACACTGAGGTGGCGTTCCGCCGGCGCGGTCGAAGGTGGTGCGATGGGCTTGCTGGCCCTGGTCCCCGTGGCAGGGATCCCCGCCGCAATTACTGCCGACATCCTCGTCATCCAGGTCCTGAGCACCTCGATCGCGTCGCGCATCGCGTACTCCTACGGCTACGACGCCAAAGACCCCTCGGAGCAAGCTTTCATCGAACGTCTGGTGCACCGGTCCTTCATGGCACAGGCAGCCAAGGTTGGGCCGCTGCGCGACACCGCACGAGCGGCCAGCGCTCTGAAGGGACGCGTAAGATTCTCCGCCAAGCTCCGTGCGGACCATCGCCTCGTGGTCGCCCTTGAGAAGTTGCTGCAGCACTTGGGTCCGGCTGGTGCCAGGGTTCCAGTTCAAAACGTCGCCAAAGCCGTGCCCATCGTGGGCGTCCTCATCGGTGCAGGGGTGAATTCCACAGTCCTCGGCAACGTGGCCGCCGATGCCCAGCGATACTGCCAGACCCGGTTCCTGTGCGACAAGTATGGACTGCCGATGCCGGCCGCACTGGCCACCTATCAGACCGAGCCCGACGCCATGTAAACCGTAGATAGCCCTCGAAATCGGCGAGATAACAGGAATCTAAGCACGTCTGCAGAACTACGCGACCCGGTCCGATCAGCAGCTCAGCACCGGCATCAGAGTCGACTAGCCGTTTCGACAGCGCTGGCGAGAATGGCATCAATCTCGTCCCCGCTCGCCCGACCTTCACCGAGCACGTGCATGATGGTAAGGCTCTGAATCTTGCCTGCCATCTCAGGATCGAAGTCGGACTCGACATCGGGGTCGAGTGCCGCCTTCACCAGGCGTTCCGCAGCGTTGGCGTCGATCTCGCGCGGATCCACTGGAGCAGCCGCGCGCAGCTCAGCAACGAACTGCACGATGTCGGCTTCGCTGGCATCCACGGGCAACCGGTGGTTGACGGCGTAGTAGAAGACGATGCCCATCAGAGTGGAAAAGTCGCCCCAACCTTTTATGTTCAGCTGGACTTCCAGGCGATCGTTCTCGGCGTAGTCACCCTTCAGCATCGTGCGAAAATATTCGACCAAGTCAGGCTCAATCTTCATAATTTACTTCCCTTCATGGCGTTTCTTGTATTTTTTCCACATTTCGCGACCCACTACTGCAGTGGCACCCGCAGCCATGATCACAGCAGTCACCGGATTGTCCACACTCGGGCGATCAGCAGGGATCGGCTCCGGCGCTACCGTCGTAGCACTCTCCGACCCCGGCTGGATCTTGAACAGGTCGAGAATTTCTTTTCCCGTCTGCATCGTCTTTTCCGCATCTTGCAGGTGTTCCTCAGTGGAGTCGGCCTTCTGCACGAAGCGACGCGCGAACCGGTCTGCCCTGCTGCCTGCCCCCTCAGCCTCTGCCACAAGACGTTCACCTGAGACATTGATTTTGGGGTCAGACGGAGGCGCCACGCCTGGAGCAATGTGGTTGACGTAGTTGACAATATGATCGCAGATATCGTTCAGGATGCCGGCGACCCGATCGGCCTTCGCCCCAGCGATCTGCGCCTCGGCGATAGCCGTCTTGATCGACTGATCGGTGCTTCCGCGAGCAGCTTCCGAGTAGTGCGCTGCCGCCTGCTCGGCGTCGGCCTGTGCACGGTTGGCGGTCACGGCTGCGGCAAGCAGCCGCTCCCGCGCAGCGTAGAGCCGCGCTACGACGTCGCCGAGGGTCCCGGACATCAGAGCTTGGCTACGTAGTCGTTCGCGTTCTGGACAGCAGCGCCGAACCGCCGGATCGCCAGCTCAACCTCACGTTCCAACGAGTCCAGCTTCGCCTTCGCCTTCTCGACCTCGTCATGGGTGCTGTCATGCATCGTGGCCCGCGCCAGGGCACCCGCTTCTGCAGCCTCGGTGAGCGCCTGTTCAAGGATCTGACACCCTTGCCGGACTGCTTCGTTGCCCCGCTCGACAGTGCGCTTCACATCGTCAACGCTCATCGACCACCGCTCCGTCGCCCTCCCGGCACCATCCGAACCTACCGAACCCCACCACCGTCCAACAGGGTCAGACGGTGTCGGGTCCTACTCGGGGAGGCCGCGGAGCAGGGACAGAGCTGTGCGGTCGGAGCTGAGGGTGGACAGCTCGGTGTCGATGAAGTCGGTGTAGAACTGTGCCGGCGAGCCGGGATAGCCGGGGCGTTCGGCGGCGTACCACTGGTGTAGCCACGGCTCCAGCTCCAGCAGCCCGGCGAGCAGCGGCAGCAGCCGGTGCGCCTCCCACGCCTCCTGACTGCGCCGGTTCACGTACACCGTGGCCAGCGCCTGCGCCTGCGCCAGGTGGTCCCAGCCGGCCCAGCCGAGCAGCAGACTGGAGTCGGTGTCGCGGCCCATTTCCGGGTACGAGATGAACCGCTCCTTCGGCACGTCGAGCTTGCCCCGCGCCTTCGCGTACGACGGCCGGACAAAGTCCGCCGAGGTGTACTTCGGCGGCACGTCGATCTCGACCGTCTCCCCGGCGTCCTCACGCCGCTGCTTCTCCCAGGTCTGCTCCCACAACACCCGCTTACGCAGCCCGGACGGCTTGTAGCGCTGCTTCGGCAGGAACGGCACATGCTCGGTGGCGACCAGCTTGTCGAGCGCGACGACCAGGCTCATGCCCTCGTACTCCGGTAGCAGCGCCAACACCTGCTGGAAGTCGGCGTCGCCGGCCACCCGGTCGGCGAGTTGCGCCACCGACAGCGGCTCCGGCATGCCACCCCACAGTTCGGGGGCCTCCAGCCGATCCAGCAGCCAGTCCCGCAACGCCGCCGCCTGCATCTTGGCCCAGCCGTCGGTGGCCCAGCGCCGCTTGCACTCCGGACGCTCGATCAGTTGAAGGTGCCGGTTGCCGGCCGTGGCAGCAATCCGTCGTTCCACCAGGTCGCGGTAATCCGCCGGCCAGTCGGGGTTGGGCTTGTCCACCGGTACGGAGTCGTGCCGCATGAACCAGGCCGTCTCCACCTTCTGCTGCACCATCGTGATCTCGAACGCCCGCTCACCAAGGCTCAGCCCTGGCGGGTCCGGATGGGTCAGATCCTCATCCATCAGCCCGTAGAGCCGGTAGACCTCCCAGTCCAGCTCCTCCTGAAGCGCGATCATCCGCGCGCGGACCAGGTCGTACTCGGCTCGCGCCAGCGCCAGCCGCTCCACAGTCGGCACCCCCGACCCGGCCACTGCCGCCGGAGTCAGCTCACCTAGCCGCTGCGCCAACGTATCCAGCTCACGCGCCCGCCCCAACGGAAACTCCGCCGGCAACGGAAACTTCTGAATTTTAGTAACGGCAAACTGGTAAAATCTTTCCCATTCTTGACTTTTGAATCCCTCGTTAATACCCTGGCCGCCTTTGTTATGGCTAACTTGCTTCATCCAGAAGCAGGCAGTAGAGCTATTAAGAAGACCAAGAAATCCCATGTAACCGAGCTCATCATCCGAGCCTAGAACCTTGATAACCGGCGCGGTCTGACCGAATACCGCACCACTTCGGTCTAGAACAAAGTGGTTATGCGTAGCAACTTCTCCCCAGGAGATAACGGGCCCACCTTGCAACTTGCCTCGGTACAATTCGCGAATATCATACCATTGCATTTCGGGAATTCTATGGACAGGAATCCCAAACTTCTTGCGCGATTGCAACGAGGATCTGTATGGCCAGAGATGGCGGAGGGCGTTTGAGATCTTCGACTTACCCAAACGAACAAGGTCTGGCCGATACGGAAAGATACAAACAGAATTCGAGCCAATCAAATAGTCCCGAACGTGCTCGCCTGACACCGACCTACGAACAGGACCGACGCGCAACCTTTGAGCCTGCGAGTCCTCTAAGATAAACGCCTCATCTTCGCCGGTTATTGCCGAGAAACCGACGTCGGCAACGACACCAAGCCGTCTATCAGTCGAAGAAATCGCCCGGACCAGGTCGATTGAGCCGCCACCAGACAGGCTCCACGGATGCGATAAAACATGATCGCGAGGAATGTCGATCGAACTCACATAGACAGATTCACTTCCTGGATTATCAACTTGTCTAACGATCGCAGCCCACACCGGCCCGGAAGCTGGGTCAGCTGGGACTGCCGATTCCCCTCGATTACTAAGGACAGCGCGGACGACCGGGAGGCGGCGGCGGGCGTTGGTGCGGCCGATCAGGATCACGGTCGGCGTGCCGTGGCCGGGGATGTATGCACCGGACGTGTCGATGACCTCGCTAAGCTCAACCTCGTGGGCGAAGTAGTCCTCGATCAGCTTCTTGCCGAACTCGCGCTTCATGAAGGCGTTGCCGGTGATCTGGCCGACGAAGCCAGCACCCTCGCCGTACTCGTCGGATTTCTTCGCCAGGTCAAAGAAGCGCTTCGCGAACGGCACGGTCAGCGCGTACTGCCGATGACAGACGTCCGGGTAGATGCTGCGGTAGAGCCTGTTGCGGGCCGGGTCGGCGACGGTGATGTAGGGCGGGTTGCCAACCACCACCGTGTACTGGCCAACCTCCAGATACTCAGCCAGCAGATCTGCGTCTTCGCTCTCGTAGGCGAAAACCGGTTCCCCCTCAAGGACTGCCAGCAGGTCGCCCTGTGCGCGGGAGGCGCGGCCCCACTCCAGCAGGGAGTCGCCGGTGGCGACGCGGACGGGGAAGGCGGGGCAGCGTTCGAGCTTGTGCCACTTGCCGAGCTTGATCGCGGCGACCAGCAGCCGGAAGCGGGCGATGGCGACCGCGAAGGCGTTGATGTCGACGCCGGTGACCTGGCCGAGCGCCCGGTCGACGATGGCCCGGATGTCGGTGGTCGGCTCCCGTTTGCGCCACTCGCGCACCAGCCGGTCGAACGCGCCGAGCAGGAAGTGGCCGGAGCCGCACGTCGGGTCGATCACCTTCATCTCGGGCAGGCCGAACTCGCTCAGCGCCGGCTCGAACGTTCGGTCCAGGATGAACTTCTCGACGAACACCGGAGTCTGCAACAGCGCGTACGTCTTCTTCGCGTGCGTCGACAGCTCCTGGTAGAGGTCACCGAGGAAGCGGGTGTCCAGGGTCGCGCTGCGCAGCGACACCCGGCCCTCCCCCGTACGGAAGAAGTTGCTCAGCTCCTCCGCGGCCGCGCCGGAGATGTCGAACCGCCACACCGGGTTGTGCTTGTCGAAGATCTGCGCCGTCGGGCGCAGCCTGCCCAGGTAGCGGAACGCTTCCCGCAGCCAGTGCCGGTCGTTGTGCAACGAATGGTCGGCCTCGATCAGGTACGCCTGCCGCCGCTGCATCCCCGCCTCGGCCGGGGCCGCCGGATCGTCACCGCCGATCCGCAGCCCGTCGATCAGCTCGTTGTCCTCGCAGAAGCGGACGAAGACACAACCCAGCACCCAGGCCACCGCCGCCTGGTCGAGCACGTCCTCCAGCCACACCTCGAACGCGCCGGCCAGCCGCTCGGCCTTCTTCGCCTTCTCGTACTCCTGCAGCAGCTCGGCCCGCAGCGACAGCGACTCCGGCTCCGCGAGCCGCTTACGCAGGTCCTCGACCAGGTGTTTCACCTGTGCCTGCATCGCCTGCTGGAGTCGCCGCCGCGCGTCTTCGTCGAGTTCATCGAGCACGGCTGCGATCCTACGGGCAGGAGGTGATCACAAATGTTCGTGCGTCGCGCCTACCTGCCGACCCGGCCGCTGACCCCGGCCGATCAGGCTCGATGGCCGTACACCATCCCTGCTGTGGCCAGGCTGGCTGATCAGGGCGTCAATTTCCCCACGCCGGTGACTCTGCTCGCCGGTGACAACGGCACCGGCAAATCCACCCTGGTCGAGGCAATCGCGGTCGCCGCCGGGTTTAACCCTGAGGGCGGCGGCACGTCCTTCCGGTTCACCACCCGCGCCACCGAATCCCCGCTCGGCGAGCACCTGGTGCTGCAACGTGCCCCCGGCCGCAAGCCCCGCACCGGGTTCTTTCTGCGCGCCGAGTCGTACTACAACGTTGCCACCCAGATCGAGCGCCTCGACGCCGACCCCAACTCCCCACCTCTGCTCGGTGCCTACGGCGGAGTCTCCCCACATGAGCGCTCGCACGGGGAGTCGTTTCTCGACCTGGTCAATCATCGCTTCGGCCCGCAAGGGCTCTACCTGCTCGACGAACCGGAGGCAGCGCTGTCGGTACACGGCTGCCTGGCCCTGCTGCTGCGCATCGCCGACCTGGTCGACCAGGGTAGTCAGTTCATCATCGCCACCCACTCGCCGATCCTGCTGGCCAGCCCTGGCGCGACGATCCTGCAAATCGACGCCGCCGGCACCATCGCCCCGGTTGACTACGACCAGGCCGAACCGGTCGCCCTCACCCGAGCGTTCCTGGCCGACCCGGGCCGGTTCCTGCACCACCTGCTCGCCGATCGTTGACCAAGCGCAGCAGATGCCGGTAGGAGCCGGGCTCAGCGCCCAGCGCCCGCAGCACTGTGCCAACGTGCGCATAGACGGCGCTCTCAGCCGGATGGCCGTCGAGGTCACCTCGGTCGAGCATTCGCCCGGCGATGTACAGCTGGCTGAGCATGCCGTCACGGCTGTCCAGCTCAGCGAGATACCGGGCGCGCACCAGCCGCGCGACAGGTGGTGCGGCCAGGCTGTGCAGGTACAGGCTGGCCGCGTCGAACCCGGCCGGAGCCAACCCCCAGCCTTCCCAGTCCAGCACCCAGCAGCCCGGACTGGTCAGCTGCGCCCAGTGCAGGTCCGCGTGCGCGGGCACCCACTGATGTACATCGACCGGCAAGGCCTCACCCCAGATCTGGATCCGGGACGCGAGCCGCTCATTATCCACCGCGACCCGATCCGTCTCGACCTCAGTCAGGAAGGAGAGGTGCCGCCAAGACGCATCCACCACATCTCGCTCAGCGCCGGCACCGCAGTCAGCGCCGCAGTCCGGCTGCACGTCGGCTCGTCGACGTGACTCATCAGGTCGGCGCGGAACCGTAGATCGCTCTCCGCGTGCTCCCAACTGCGCCACACCCGGGGCAGCCGCAGCCCGCCCAACTGCTGCGAGGCGGTGGCGTTGCCGTCCCAGAACACCCCGACTTCTCCGTTGACAGGTTCCCCGACCAGCCGCAGCCACCCGTCGTGGCCGTCGTCGTCCACCCGTGCACCGGTCGATCGGTTACGCCATCCGTACCGGAACTCACCCACCAGCTCAACCCGCAGGGCGGCAGCGGCCCGACGCAGCATCGACGCCAGCCGCCGCCGGTGGTCCTCAGCGTCGTCCTCTGGCCAATGGTCCTCATTCGGTAGCCACCGTGTGTGCTTCACACTGTCAGCATCACCCAGCCACCTCGGTCACCGCGAGCCCACCACGGATATCCGGAGAGTCAGTGACCTGCCGGAGACGCGGCCGCCTGGAAGGGTTAGGTCCGATCGGTCAGCGGTAGTACGGCCAGCACCGCTTCGACGGCGCACAGGGGTTGCACGACGGACTACACGACGGTGAACAGGTCGGCTGGCACCGCGCTGGTGCGCACTGCGGCGCGCACTGCGGCCCGCACGGCTTCGGCCGCTTCCCGAAGGCCGACCTCAGCTCGGCCCGCACCTGCGCCGTACCCTGGTTGGTCAGGATCGAGGCGAGATTCGCCTCACGGACGTTGCCGACCGGCAGCCAGCGCGAGAACACGCACGGCCAGACCGCACCGTCAGCGCCGACCGCCAACACACCCGACGCACAGTTGCCGCACAACTGCTCTACACCCAAGGCATCGCCGCCTACCCCACGGCCCACCTGCCGGAGCCAGTCCACACCCACCTCTGTCGCACCCAGACCGCGCAACTCGGCAACCGCAGCCTCCACGCGCTGGCCACCGCCCAGGTCGACCACACCTACCCGCAGTGGAATCGACCGGCGCACCGCCTCGCCGATGTTGGCCCGAGTACGAGCGTGCGAGCCGGCCCGACCGGTGACCGCAGCGTGCTGCCCGGCCGGATCGGAGTAGTACGAGCAGGCCAACCGCACCCCCTGCTGGGCGAACAGCTCCCACATGGCCGGCGTGACATACACGAGGTTGGAGAACACCTCCACCTCCAAGCCGGCGGCCAGGGCATGCCTGAGTAGATCCGGAAGATCTGGATGCAGAGTCGGTTCCCCACCGATGAACTGCACCATCTCGACGCCCAGCTCCACCGCCTGGTCGATCACCCGCCGCCAGTCCACTGCAGTCATTGAACCGTGCCCGCCGGACGGACCGCTGGCGGCGTAACAATGCCGGCACTCCAACTGGCACCTACCGGTGATCTCCAGCCACACGAACGACAGATCCGCCATCCCAGGCCCGCCCCTCTCGAAGGAACGTCAACCCGGAGTATCGCAACAACCACCCAAGATGTTCATCAATTTCCACCGAGAGATGCCCCAGTCGAAAGTTCGGCTGCGGGGTCACTCGTCGTGCTCGGTGTCGTTGTCGGCCACGCCGGTCATGTCCGGCCCGAGCATGACGCCCAGCCCTTTCGCGAACGCCCGCAGCCGCTCCTGCAACACCTCGCCCCGCAGCTCCAGGAACCCCTCGTGGTCGCCAGCCAGCAGCTTGAGGAAAGCCCGCTCGTTGATGCAGTGACTGGCCAGCAGCCTCGTCACGTGCTCCGGGCTGATCGTGCGCTCCAGCTGGCCCTTGCGTAGCTCCTTGAACACCCCCAGCGGGTTGTCCCCCGGGCCGGTCGGCAGGATGATCCGGTTGGCCGCCGTCGAATGACCTGGCACGATCTGCCGGTACGCCTGCGGCACCCCGCCGGCCAGCCGTTTCACCACCTCGAACTCCTGGCCGAGCGCGTCCCGCCGGGTCGGGAACTCGTGCGCCTCCCACGCCACGTACGCCAGCGTCCGGGCACTGTTCAGGTTGAACGGCTCCGGCATCGGCTGCACCGCGCCGACGTCCAGCTTCAGGGTCGGGGTCGCGCCGGAGGCGAACGCCTTCATCTCCGCCAGGCCCTCCCGGATCCGGGTCGAGTTGGCACCCGCGAACGACCCCGCCCACGACGTCACCCAGAACCAGCGCTCCAGCTCCAACCGCTGGTTGCCGGTCGGGTCCGGCCGACAGTGGAAGAAGTAGGTCAACAACACCAACTGATGCGAGTACGGCAACAGGGCCGCCAGCGGCAGCCCCGCCGCCCGCAGCAGCTCCACCGCCTTGTGCACCGCCTTCTGCCCGGCCGCCAGCACGTCGACCTGGCTGGTCCGGATCCGCTGCGCCACCTGTTCCCAGTGCGGCTTCATGACGTCCGGCTCGCCGGCGATCGCTAGCATCGACCGGAACACCGCCATCCTCGGCAGCTCACCGAAGCCCGTGCTCGCGACGGACTCGACGATGCTGTCGACCTGTTCGCCCATTGTGGATTTCTGGACCGGGCCGGTCAGCCGGGAGGCGATCTCGTGTGTCTCCAGGCGTACTCCACGGTTGTTGATCCGGGCGAACACCTCGATGGCCGACCCCAGGTCGCTGTCGCGGACCCGCACCAACGGAATCTTGTACGCACGAACCCGCTGCGCCACCCAGTCGGCTTCGTTGACCAGCCTCTCCATCCGGGTGGCGTCGTTGACCCGCGCCTCCAGGTTCCGCAGGAAGCGGAGAAAGTCGACGGTGCTGTTGACGGAGCGCATCGGGAGGTACGAATCAGGAGGAAGGGGCGGCGGGGAGCCGAACGCCCGATGATGCCGGTAGCGTTCGTTGTCCTCCTGCGGCTCCAGATCGCGATAGATCCGCCACTTCCACTCCCGCTGATCGTCGCCGCGCGGCGGCCGGCCCTGCCTACGCAGCACCCCGAACAGGGTGGAGAGCCGTTGATGCCCGTCGAGCACGTACGACACCGGAGTGCCTGCCGGCGGCATCCGCACCGGCACCTCGCCGAGGTGGTCGAGCGAGGGCACCTCGTCGGTGGTCTCCCACACGGTGATGCCGCCGATCGGCCATCCTCGCTCGATGCTGTCGAACAGGTCCAGCATCTGCTCGGGTCGCCACACGAACGGCCGCTGAAACCTGGGCACCCGGATCCGGCCTGCGGCGATCTCCTCCAGCATGTCGACCAGCATCATCGCAATAGGTTCGACCTGGACGTCTCCCCGGCTGCTGGACATACCGCTAGTGTCCTACAGGATCGTGTGGATCATCGTGAGGATCTGCCGCAGTTCGGCGACGACGTCCGGGCCGAGCTCGTCGAAGTCCGCCTCGGTCAGCTTCCGGCCCGCCACGGTGAGCTGCCTGGGCAGCCCGTTACCGGGGTAGGAGTCCTTCTTCAGGTAGCCACGCTGATTCGCCGGCATCGCCCGCAGCTGGCTGATCCTGCGCCGATGCCGGGGGTAGAGCGACTCCCACACCACGAGCGGGACGTAGTTCTCCGCCGCCCGGTAGGCGAGGATGTGCACGTTCTGGATGCCGGCCGCGTGCGCCTGCGCCTTCCTGGGCTCGTTGTCGCTCGGCTGGCCAGGGCCGTCGCGGTCGCCGTCGAACAGGATCGCCACCCTTGGCGACACGATCGCGAACTTCTTTCCCTCATCGGCGGCGAGTTCGGCCATCTGGCCCTTACCGCCGCCGTTGTGCAGCCGAAGCCACATCCGACGCAGCGCCTCGACGATCCGCTTGTCGTCCAGGGCCGCCGCCATGTCCTGCACGAAGCTGCCATCGGCGAGCTGATTCTCCAGCACCAGCACCGCCGGCTTGTCCAGGTCAGCGACCAGATGCTCCAGGTCAGCCAGGCCGACACGCACCGTCCGCCGAGCGTCCGGTGGGCTGGGGTACGCGGCCTCCTCCGTCGCCTCCTCTGCCCACTGGCTGAGCACCGGCATCCGGACACCCGCTCGGGCCAGCCGCTCGACAAGGTCGATCATCCTCGCTGCCTGCGACAACGTCGGATGCCAGTCGTGGCGCTTCTCCGCCACCATGCAGAGCAGCGTGATCACCGGCCGGTGGTCCGCGCCGTCCAGAATCGTCTCGTCGATGTCAAGAAGCACGGGCGTTCCGTTCCGACTGGGCAGCCGCGAGGGCTCGGACCTCGTGGTAGTCCTGGGAGAAGTAGCCCGGCGGCCAGCTGTCGTCGAGGTTGCCGAGACTGTCCAGCGGGATGCGACGTGCCGACGAGACGCCGTCGTGCTGCTCCACGACGTAGATGGCAACCGTCTCCGGGCCGTAGTCGTTGTCGACCTCGGCGATCCGGCGACGCAGCCGCAGCAGCAGCGTTTCGCTGTGTGTCTCGATCAGAAACCGGGTCCCGGTCCGCTGCGCGGTCCTCAGGTAGAGGTCGGCCAGGTCAGCGTGGACACGTGGGTGCAGGTGCGCCTCCGGCTCCTCGATAATCTGCAACGGCGGCGCTGTGGTGATCCCCGCCAGTTCGTCCATCGCACACTGCGCCAGGATCGGCAGCACCTGGGCCAGCCCGCTACCGGCGTCGGCGAGGTTGATCCTTGCCCTGGAGCCGTCCCTGACCAGCACCGTCGACCAGAGCGGGCCGGCAGGGACCTCCTCCAGCCGCCACCCCGGCACGATCTCGCGAAAGTGCGCATTGATCTGTGCCAGCAGCCGTCCGTCCGACTTCCGCTGGCTGTCGGCCAGCAGGCCGGCCAGCCCTTCGCCCTTCGTGCCGAGCACGGCAGGCGTGCCGATCGGCATCCGATGCTGACGGGCCACCCGCTCCCGGTACGGCCCCAGGTATCGGATCAGACCTGGGCGCACCTGGCGGAACAGGTCGTCCAGGTCCGGCAGTTGCCCGGCGGCAGGCAGCAGGCCCGCGAAACGCACCTGCCTCGTCCGGGTCGGCCCGCCACTGATGCGGATGTCGTACTCGTCGAGCCCGTCGACCGAAGGCTCAGGAAGCGTCGACAGCTCGACGCCGTCGATGTCCGAGGTATCCGGCATCGGGGCGGTGAATCGGCTCGACACCAACTCAACGGTGCCGACCGGGTCGGCGCTGTCATCTGTGTCGACCCGAAGCGCCGCCACTACCGCGTTCCGTAGTCTGGCTGAATACTCCAGATCCACCCGCAGTGTGAACGGCAGCGGACCGTCGACGGTCACGCCCAACGTCAGCGGTCGCACATCGAGCTGATCGAAGTAGAGCTCACGCAGGTCGTCGACCGCGTCCGGGCCGAGGCGTTCCAGGTCCAGTGGGGACGGTGAGGTGGTGTCGAAGCCGGTGGCGATCACCAGCGGCGCACGGGTCAGGGCACTCTTGCCGGAGTTGTTCTTGCCGAGCACCACGGTGATCGGTGCCAGCTCGATCTCCTGCCGGTTACGGAACCCTCGGTAGTTCTCCAGAAGCAGCCGTCGGATGGGCATGGTGGATAGTCCTACCAGATCTGGCGTTCAGCCATTGCCCCGAAATCCACAGCGACTGACTCGCCGGTGACGTCAACGGCAACTGGTAACCGTCCAACATCGCCGGATCCGGTTTGCGGGCCGGCACCAGCAGCAGCCGCGCCGCCGGCCGGGGTCGGGTCAGATCCGCCAACTCCGCCAACAGCTCCACCTGGCCGTACCGGGCCAGCGACGCCGCCTCGGTCAACAGCACCGGCGCGTCCGTGGCCAGCGCCACCCGAATCGCCGGCACCACCTCGTGCCGGACCAGATCCACCAAGCTGCGGAAGTTCGCGTCAGTGGCCGAACCGGAGTCCGCCGCCACCAGCGCCTGCCACGGGTAGCCGAGCGCCCGCAGCCGATCCAGCAGGATCCCGGTCACGTCCACCTCGGTCAGCCCGAGCCGGGCCAGCAGCTCCCGCCGGGCGGCGGCCAGCTCCCGCAACGGGGTCAGCACCGCCAGGAACGCCCGCCGGTCGATCGCCCCGGCCAGCTTCGCCGCCACCTCATCGGCCTGCCACAGCGGCGCGGCGAACCCGCCGGTGACCGTGGCGCCCCGGGTGCCGCTGAGCACCGACGGCAGCGCCGGCGGCGCGTACACCCGCTGCTCGGAATCCCAGTCAAGCCCGGCGGTGTTCAAGACCAGCGTGTCGAGCTGCGGCCGGCCCGGCAGCTGCTGCGCGCGTGGGAAACGGGCCCGTACCCGTCCGATGATCTCGTCCTCGCGTAGCCGCTGCCCGGCGATGCTGCCGGCAGCCAACCGCAACGCCCGCTCGGCCGGCATGTCCACCGGGTAGAGCTGGCCCTGCCCGTTGACGTCGGCCCGGCCGTTGCTGCCGGCGGCCGCCAACTGCAGCAGCCGCAGCTCCGGCACCACCGGCATCGTCGGCGGCGGCGTGACCGCGGCCAGCTCCGCCACCGCCCGCTGCCGGGTCGGCAGCGGATCGGCCTGCACCAACTCCGCCGCACGGCTGCCGAGCGCCACCACGTACGACAACAGGTCGGCGGCGGTGGTCGTCGCCGCCGGATCCACCGGCTCCCGGCCCACCAGCACCGTCGACGAGGCCCGGAACCGCTGGATCGCCAGCCGGGCGTCGCCGCCGGTGGACAACTCCGTCTCCACCGCTGCCCGGACCAGGCCGATCGCCTGCGCCGTGCGTTTCGGCTCCGACGTGAACGAGCCGTGCGTGGCGATCAGCGCATCCGCCAGCTCGGCGGCCGACATCACCGCCCCCCGGCTCTCCACCAGGGCGACGATCTCGTCCCGAACCGCCGACACGGCGTCGTCGGCCCGCCAGGCGTCGATCTGCTTACGCAGCAGCACCGAAATCTGCGGCTGGGTCTGGCCGGTCCGGCGCGCCACCTCACCCTGCGTCGGCCAGTGCAACCACGTGTCGTCGCCCGGTGCCGGCTGCTGGCCCAGCAGCACCGCCAACGTCGTCCGGCGCTTGCTCGTGCGGCCCGTCTCCGCCGGAAGCAGCGCGGCGCAGAGCGTCTCCATGCCGCGCGTCGCCGCCCCGGCAGCCGGCCGACCGTCGCCGCCCTTTTCCGCACCGTCGACATCGCCGACGCCGTCGGCCGGGTCGGCCGCCAGCAGCGGGCGCAACGACCGGGCGTACGCCAGGATCTCCTTGCGGGTCGCGTCCGGCACACCCTTCGCGGTGACCAACGTGGATGGTTTGGCCTGGAGCAGGTCCCGCACGGTGACCAACCCGAGCCGGCGCACCGCCGAACGGGCCCGCACCGTCAACGGCGACTGCTCCAACACGGTGTCCAGGCTCGCCACCGACACCGCCGCCGGCGACGCCAGCCCCTTGCCGGCCGCCGGCACCTTCCGGAAAATGTCCCGCCAGGCGTCGAGCATCTCCTCGGCCGTGTCGAACCGGTCGGCGGTCTCCCGGGCCAACGCCCGGCCGAAGAAGTCGACCAGCCGGTCCGCGACCACCGGCTCGAACACCGCCGGATCCAGCGTCACCTCGTCGCTGACCGCCGCCGGATTCGCCCCACCCCACTCCGGCAGCGACCCCGTCGCCATCTCGAACAACGTCACCGCGGCGGCGAACCGCTCCGCCGCCCGGTCGTAACGCAACCGCTTCGGCGGGCCGAGGAACGGATCCAGATAGCCGGCGGTGCCGGCGGTCAACTGGTCCACCGGGGTCGCGGCCAGCGAAAAGTCGAAAACACACAGGTGCGGCTGCCGGTCCTTGGCATTCAGCGGCCGGGCCGCCAGGTTCGCCGGCTTCAGATCCCGGTGCCAGATCCCCACCTCGTCGAGGTATAGGACGATCTCCAGCAGGTCCCGGCCGTACCGCTCCAGCAGGTCCAGGGTGAGTCGGCCGCCCTGCAGCTCCTCGGCGAGGGTCCGCTCCCCCGCGCTCTCCATCAGCAGCGCCGTCCGGCCACCGACCGTGATCGGCCCCCGCACCAGCGCGGCCACCCGCCGGTCCCGCAGCTTGCCCAGCGTCTCCGCCTCCACCGCCAGCCGGGCGGCGTGCTGCTCGTCGCGGGCCACCTTCAACACCAGCCGCCGGCCGTCCTTGCCGTCGACCGCCGGCTCGCTGACCAGCAGAGCCAGCGCCGTCGAACCGGCACCCAGGCGGCTCAGCACGGTGTAACCGATGTCGAGCACGTCGCCCTTGCGGGCGACGAGCGGATCGACCACCGGCTCCGGCTCCGGTGCGGTCAGCTCATCCCACACCCGCTCCAGGCGGGACCGGAACGCGGCGACACTCGCCGACCGGCGCGTCGGATCCCCCCGGGTCGCGTCGTAGACGGCGTCGACCAACGCCGCCGGCATCCCGTCGACCGCCGCCGCCAGGTTCACCCCGCTGTCGCGTACGGCCGTCGCCAGCTCCTCGGCGCTGCCCGCCGGCGGCTGACCGGCGAAAATCCGGTAGCCGACCGCGCCCAGTGCGAAAACGTCCAACTGGTGGCCCGGCGGACGGCCCGGCATCGCCGCCTCCGGCGCCTGGTAACGCCGCACCTCGTCGTCGTGCAGCAACGTCAGACTGCCCGGGTCCGTCGACGAACCACCGGTACGGGTCAACCGGGTGTCCGCCAGCCGGCCACCGGTCTGCCAGTTCGTCACCACCAGCTGCGGACGCGACGACTCCGGATCGCAGACGTACACCGCCCCCGGATGCAGCGCCCGGTGCGCCAGCCGGCGCGAATGCGCGTAGTCGACGATCTCCGCCAGGTCGCCCAGCAGGTGCAGCCGCTGCGCCAACGTCAGCCGGTCACCCCGCTCCACCAGATACTGGTCCAGGCGTACCCACTGCTGCTGATGGTCGAAGATCAGCGCCGGGCCCAGCGGATGATCGACCAGGTCGTGCGCCTGGGCGATCCCCGGGTGATGGATGCCCTGCAGCAGCCGGAACTCCCGCTCGGCCGCCGCCCGGATCGCCGGGATCTCCTCCTCCGGGGCCCGGCTGGTCAGATAGAACCGCACCCGACGCAGCAACGCGGTGTCCATCACATGCCCGGCGATGAAATCCTGCCAGCCGACGCCCTCGGCGAACGGACGCGGATGCAGCAGCAGCTGCCCCACCCTGCGGTCCGCCACCGACGGGCGGATCTTCGCCCCCTTGACCAGGGCGACGATCTCCCGCCCCCGGGCCTCGTCGACCAGATGCGCCGGGTTACGCGGCGCGCCCGTCAACATCTCACGCAGACTCGGCAGACCCGACTCGGGCGCATCGTGCAGGCCGTACACGTGCTGACGGCCGATCGCATCCAGCTGCGACCGCACCGACCGGGCATGCAGGAACACCGCCGCCCCGATGAACGGCGTACGGGCATGTTTGCGCTGCTGGCGGGCGTAGTGGTCGATCAGGCTCGCCAGCCGCTTCGCCTTACGGTTGGCCAGGATCGTCGGATTGTCCCGCGGGATCAGCCGCGACGTCTTCGTCGCCCGGTGCACCCACTGACCGCCGTCGCCGTGCAGCTCACCCTGCCAGTGCTTGAGCTCCACGACGTACAGCCCGCTCGGGGTGAGCACCAGCGCGTCGACCTCGTTGATCGAGCCGTCGGACGCGACGAACTCGATGTTGGCCCAGACGTGGTACGGGTCGACATCCGGCAGGTACGAGGCCAGCTCCTGCAGGCCCTCCCGCTCCCACTCGTACCCACTGGGGTTGATCTGCTCCCACCTCGGCGAGTCCTGGCGCACCGACCGACGGTAGCAACGAGCCGCCCGTACGCCGATCGCCCGTCCGGTGCAACGGGTGAACGCTGGCTAGAGTGCTCGGCGTGGATGACGACCTCAAACGCATCGCGGCCGGCCTCGCCGAGTTGGGCGACGTGACGGCAGTCCTGGCGCTCGCCGAGAAGCGTCTCCGGGCCGGCGACGCGAGCTTCGTCGCGGACCTCGGCATCGCGGTGTGGCGCAGCTGCGGGGACGATACGACAGCACCGCGGCAGTACAGCAGCGTTCTCGACCGGATCATGCGGCTGCTGACTCTGACGCCAGGGGCGATCGACCAGGCCGTCCGGTTGATGTCCGTCGTGCAGGACCGCCGCCAGATCCGGTACGCCGCGTCGCTGCTCGCTTCGGCACATACTGCCGCAGACCTGGCCGTCGTGTTCGACACGGACGGGTCGGAGGAACTGCGGGCCTGTCTGCTGCAGGAGCTGGTGTTGCGCGGTGCCGAGGTGCATCACCGGTGGGTTGTCTCGCCGCACTGGCGCCAACATCCGCTCGGCTGGCTGCCGTTGTCGTTGACGCCGATCGAAGGGCACCCCAGCCGTGCCAGGTACCACCACGGCGGGGGCCGCCATGACCTGCCGGCCATGGCGGCGGAGCTCGCGCAGGGGCACGGTCCTGTTCCCCGGTGGCAGGAGACGACCACGTCTGGCGAGGCTGCGGCGCTCAGCGCGGCGGTCGACAACTGGGCCGAGGGATCCAACGGCCGTATCGAGGCACAGACGTTCGCGTTCGACGACGACCTCCCGCCGGACGCCGTCGGCGATGCGCTGGTGAGCGTCGACCTGGAGTGCACCCTGGGCCTGACGACAGGGCTCGGCACATGCTCGCCGCCGCAGGCGTGGCGGCAGTTGTTCGCAGCGGCGTCGACCGGCGGCGCGTACAACCGTGGCGAGTTCGGAGCGTACGGAAGGCTGCTGGCGTGGCGGTCGGTCGCGGCGCTGGTCGGCGCTGCGCCCAACGCACCGGCCGGTGATGTCGAAGCGCTGGCGCATCGCTGCTCGTGGTATTCGTTCGCCGGCTCCACCGCGTGGTTCGACCGTATCGCCTGGGATATCGGTCTGGCGGTGGTCTCACCGGACCGGCGACGGCTGGCGGTACTGGCTGCCAGCGACACCGACTGATTCACCGACGAGCGCCAATCAGCCCACGTTGAGCCGGTCCAGGATGTGGTGCTGGTCGATAGTCAGGGCCGGGTTGGCTGCGGAGGCATCAACCGGTTTGGGGTCGTCGAGAAGCCCGGCGATCCGCGCTGCTGGCAGGCGAGGGCTGCTCGCCATCGCCTGCCGCACCGTAGCAACGGGGTCGTCGGCGAAGCGGTCGAGCCCATCGGTAGGAAGTTCGGCGGCGATGCGCTACGTGTTCGCAACGTTACACGGAAGGGCTCACTCCATGTCTCGTGGCGGCGGAAAGCCTGGTGAACTGCTGCGGCTCTGGCACGATACGCTCCCGCTTCGTTGGCTGCTGGTCGACGACGACGCAGACGATCCGGGCAAGACCATCGCCGCCTGCGTCGACATCGACGGGCTGTTCGACGACAGCGGGCCAGCCTCACTGGCGACGGCCCGGCCGGCAGTGCTCATCGGATGCCAGCCCATGCCACCGCTGGAGCGTGCGCTGGACGCGCTGGCTCGCGGGATCGGCAACCCTGGTGGGGCGGCGTGGCGTCGCCGAATCCGTGCCTCCATCGCCAGCGTGGCAGACGACGGCAGCGCGACCCACGTGCCGGGAGCCTACGTCCATGGGTCGGTGGCGGCAGTCCGTCCGTCTGCGCTGGGCAACGGACTGATCGACGTAACCCTCGACACCCCCATCACCGACCCAGTGCCCGGCAGGGCACGCCAGATCTGGGATATTTGGCGCTCCGGCCGGCCGACCGAACACGGTCACTGGGTACACTACGACCGCCCTATCCGTCACCAGTGGACCGTGACGACGCTTGCCCACCACCGCTACGACGCCACTGACAAGCCAGCCGGCACCACCTACGAACTCGACGGGCGGAACGTCACCGACGTCGAAGGGTTCTACTGCGCTCTCGGTGAGGCAATCAACGGGCCGGGCGGCTACTTCGGCTCGAACGCCGACGCACTCCACGACTGCGCGCGAGGTGGCTGGGGAGCCGCAGCGCCGTTCAAGCTGGTCTGGCGGCATTCGGCTGTGGCTCAGGAGTGCCTGGGCCCGCCCACCCCAGCCGGCGACCCGGATTTCGGGCAGCTCCTGCACTGGCTCACCGAGGATGGGATCGACGTCCATGTGCGCTGAATTGCACAGCGGCAGAATGCGGCTCCGCCTCGGCGATTCGCTCGTGGTCCGCTAGCGTGAATCCCTAGTGGAGTTGGCCGCAGCGCTTCCGGCGTCCGGCAAATTCGTGGTGGCCCGCCTTGACGGTATGAGACTCACCGATGCCAACCAGGAGGCTTATTCAGCAGGGTCCAGTAACCCACAGTGGACCCCCCGATGAATGAGACGGCCCGCCCTCCCATAGGATGGAGTTTCCACACAACAACCAAAGAAAGCGGACCGCCGAACATGTATCATACCACCGGCTTCACGACCGATCAGATTCGCGACCTCTGCGTGCTGGTCCGCGCCGAATGCCGGAACCTGGGCATGGAACCGTGGCCCCCGGTCCTCGGCCTCTACCGTGCCCTCGTGGTCGCGTTGACCTACATGCGTCGTAACCGTGTCCAAGCGGAGATCGCCGAGGCGCACGGCGTCTCCCAGTCGACGATCTCACGGGCGGTCACCGCCATCACCCCGGTCCTCGACCGCGTGCTGGCGGGGTTCGTGCCGACCGCCGACGAGCTCGACCCGACCGCCCAGTACATCGTCGACGGCACTCTGTTCCCCTGCTGGTCATGGCGCACGGACCGCTGTCTGTACTCCGGCAAGCACAAGACCACGGGCATGAGCGTCCAGGTCGCCTGTACCCTCGACGGCGCGCTCGCCTGGGTCTCCGATCCCGTCACCGGCAACCACCACGACTCGTACGCGATCAACGACACCGGTGTTCTCGTCAGCCTGAATCCCGGAGACTGGATCGGCGACAAGGGCTACGTCGGCAACGGCATGATCACTCCGTACAAGAAGCCCAAGGGCGGCGAGCTCGCAGAGTGGCAGAAGGAATACAACAGGCAGGTCAACAAGATCCGCTGGGTCGTCGAACAGGTCATCGCAAACCTGAAGACCTGGAGAATCCTGCACACCGACTACCGCAGACCGCTCGCGACCTTCACGGAAACGATCTCCTGTGTCATCGGGCTGCACTTCTACAGGATCGCCTGTGAATAGACCTCCAGGTCTTTCACGACTTTTCGGACACCCTGTTTCTTCCCCCGCTACTTCGGCTGGAACTGGGACGCGCTATCCGACTGTCTGAGAGACCTGCGCACTGGTCCGGCGCGGGCGGCAGACCAGAGGGGGCGGCCGTCCCATCCACCGTGCTGCTCCTCTGTGACCACGACGACGAGGCGATACAGCCTCGGCAAACCATCGACCAGGCACTTCACGAGACGCGCTGGCGACCCCGGCGGTAGGCCATGATTGGCGTCCATGGGCACCGGCGATCCGTACACCACCGTCACCGAGCCGATGTTCGTGGCACGGTTCCTGATCGACCCAGGCACAGACACCGTTCACACTGTGGCCTCCGTCGACACGTTCGTCGACCTTCCCGACGGCTCCACCTGGTCGTTGACGATCGTGACTGTCGATGAAGTCGGCCGCCTGTTGGCGCGGTGGAGGAAAACAGGGGAGGTCGCGAACGGCAGCTACTTCTGGGCAGTCGACCAGCTCATCGTGCCTGAACCGGGCGTACCAGCGATGACTGCGGCGATCCGGGAGTTGGTGCGCAGCGGAGACATCACCAGCGCTGACGCGCGAGGCGAGGACGAGTCGTTCGTTGTCCCCGGTAACGGCACCCCCATGGGCGAGATGATTTCGCTCCGTCGGCACCGGGTGGTGACCCGCGAGCAGTTGACGGACGGGTCAGGGCACGCACCGGTGATGGACGCGGCGCGGTTCCGTGCCGATGCAGACAGCGCCGAGGACGGTGACCTACGGGACCCTCATGAAACCTGAGGCGGCCGACTCTCGACACCACCGTTCTCCCTGTCCGGCGGCACCGCCGGCCGTACCGCCGGGTCGTTGAAGCCGGCAGCGATCAGCGCCTGCCGGACCGCCTCCGGTGTGGTGGCCGGGAGCCGACAGTGCTTCAACGGCCCGGGACAATCCGCGCCGAACTCGCGGACGAGGCCGTCCAGCAACGCCTGCCGGCGCGGCTGCGCCGCTACCCGCTCGTCGTCGATCACCGGCGTACGCCGGCCGAGATCCTCGGCGATACGATCGCAGTAGTCATCGACGCTGGACGCCACCTGGGCACACACGAACTGCTCGACAGCCGCAGCAGGCCGATCATCCGGCTCGCTTGCCGACATGCTGGCCCGCACCAGCGGTACGGCGACCGCAGCCGCGCTGGCGACCACGAACAGCACGGCGATGGGTAGCCCAATCCGGACAGCCCGCATGAGGTCACCGTACCGCCGTCCAGCGACGCTGATTGAGCGATGGGGAGACCTCATGGGCAGACACAGATCGCTCGTTGCCGCCGTACTGCCGAGTTGGTGATCAGCCGGGACACCGCCTGTCAGCGGCGACAGCTCCCGCTCTTCCCCAGCTCGACGGTCGCCGGCAACGATTGCGCTGACGGCGGACCCGACGCTGTCAGCTCCCGTGCTCCTCGAAGGTAGCGGAGCCTGCGTTTGGCAGACCAGATCGCCTGCGTTCGGCAGAGTAAGCGACCTGCGTTGGTAGAGCAGAGGTGGACCTGCTCGCTCGACACGCGGACGGCCGGGTGCTGGGTGTCGAAGGCAAGCTGGCCTATCGCGTCGAGGACACCGGCACCAAGCATCTGCACTGGCTCCGTGACCGCATCGGCAAGGAACTGATCGATGGAGTTGTCGTGTACGCGGGCGAACGCGCCTTCCGCCGCCGCGACGACATCGCGGTCGTGCCGCTGGCTCTCCTCGGCCCGTGACGGGCGTTGCCCGCACGCCCGAGACTAGCCATCGAGGTGAGGCTGACGCACCTCAAAATCTCGTTTGAGGTGCGTCAGCCTCACTTCGACGCACAGCCCTCGCTCACTCCTCTGGGCGCATCCCGGGTTTGTTGTACAGGGTGCTCACGCGCGAGCCGAGATATGTACAGGAGGTGTCATCGGCGGGCGCGAGATAGAGCATCGTGTAGGTCACTTGCGTAGCGGAATCGGAGAATGTGGAGACGACCATGACGCTCCCATCGGGGAACAGTTCTGGCCGTATGCGATACCCATCGGCGAGGGCTGTCCTTTCGCTGCGGCTCCTGCTGGTGAGAGCTGCGTCTGCTCGTTGTTGCCCTGCCGAATCGAGGCAGACGGCTACCGGCTGAGCGTCTCTGGCGTAACGCAGCTCGGTTGGTACGCCGGCCTGGCGCAGGTCGGCGGCAAGACCGGCCGGGTCGTTGAGCCGGTCCCAGTCGACCATCAGTCCTACCGAGCCGTCCGGGTTGGCGGTTACCGCGTAGGCGGGGGTGGCCCCGCCGGGGCCGGCAAGCCAGACCGTCGACGCCGCGAGGGCCACCGCCACCGCGGCGGCGGCGACCCCGCCGAACGCGAGCCGCCGGTGCCGCACCCGACGAACAGCGGCGGGCTGTCGCCGTACCGCCGGCGTGCCGGACGGTTGCGCGACGTCGGACCGGGGTTGCGCGAGGATGCCGGCCAGCATCGCCGTGGCCTGCGGCGACTCGGCGTCCACCGGCCAGTCAGCGACTGGATCCGCGTCGCGGATCAGTCGATCGGTTTCCATCATGATCCTCCTTCGTTTGCCAGCGGGGAGAGCGCGGCGTCCGCCGGCCTCCTGGTCGGAGCCGGCTCCAACGCGGCCGCCAGCCGCCGCCGGGCCCGGAACAACCGCACCTTGTACGCGGTACGACTGCACCCCATGGCGGTGGCGGCGGCGGTGGCGTCGAGTCCTTCCCAGGCGGCCAACCGCAGCGCCTCCTGGTCTGCTTCGGACAGTTGCGCCAACGCTCGGTGTACCCGTACCTGGTCGATCACGGCATCGGCGTGGTCGGCCGTGACCGTCTCGACGACCGCGCCCAGCCGGGTCGTCAGCCTCGCCTGCCGGTCCCGGCCCCGGATCTCGTTGCCGATCAGGTGCCGGGTGGTGGCGTACAGCCAGGGCAGGGGGTCGGTGTCCGGCACGTCCGGCAGGCGTCGCCAGGCGACGAGGAACGCCTCGCTGACGAGGTCCGGCGCGCGTTCCCGGCCGACCCGGCGGGCCGCGTACCGCATCACCGCGCCGTAGTGCCGTCGGAACAGCTCCGCGAATCGTCTCCGATCGTCGTCCATGCCTGGTCTGTTTCCGCCTCCGCCGTCGGGGTTACCGCCCGCGCGGGGGCGTCGTTGACAGCGTTGCAGCCAACTTTGTACGCTAGTACGAAATTCCGGAACAACGATCAGGGGTGACCGGGTGGCATCGGATTCAACGGAGCTGCGGATCGCCGCGCTGGAGCGGCGCGTCGAGCAGTTGGAAACGGCGGCAGGCCGGGGCAGCGGTGGGTCAGGCACCGGTCGAGCAGCCGGAAGCGAAGCGTTGGGGCTGCTCGACCGGCTACGTGAGCAGCGTGCCGAGGCCTCCGGAGAGCCGACGGAGACCGGCTCGATCACCTATGCGGGGGCAGCCGGGTTCGGCCGCCGCGAATACCAGTGGGTCATGGAGCATCGCGTCCAGGATCTCGCCGCCGCCGACTGGGCAGCCGCCGCCGGCACGCTCGAATCCCTCGGCAGCCCGGCACGCCTGGCCCTGCTCGCCGCACTGCTCGGCGCGCCACGCACCCGTACGCAGCTGCAGGAGGTGCTCGGCGAAAGTTCGACCGGACATCTCTACCACCATCTGCGCGTCCTACAGACGGCCGGCCTGCTCGCCCAGCCCCGCCGTGGCGAGTACGAGCTGACCCCGCGAGCAGTCATCCCTCTGCTGACCATCATCGCCGCAACTTCCGACCTCGACACCGGCGGCCAACCGCCGCCAGCGCAGGAGGAGCGGTGAGCCGGCACCAGGGGCTGCTGCCGAGTGGGTCCGCCCGCGCCGCGTGGCGGGCGTGGACCCGGGGAGACGTCAGCGAGGTCGAACGGCTGGCGGCGCAGGTGAGCCCTCGGCAACGCGCGCACCTGCTGTTCCTCACCGACTACGTGTGCGGACGCTACGAACAGGCGCTGGCACACCACGCGACGCTGCGACCAGGGCCGCTGGGCTTCAGGCGGTTGGACGGGCTCGTCGCGCAGGCACTGCTGCATCTGGACAGACCAGCCGAAGCGGCGGCGTACCTGCGCCGGCGACGGCCGCGACGACCGACACCGCCGGACCTTCAGCTGCGAGTGGACCACCCGCTGACAAGCAGCCTCGGCCGCACCACGACACTGCCGTTCGCCGACCACGCGTTGGCGCCGTACCTGCCGGCGGTGGCCGCGACCATCGACGGCCACCAGGTGAACGCCGTCATCGACACCGGCGGACCTTTCATCGTCATGGGCACCCCGCGCGCCGACGCGCTCGGCATCCGGCTCGTCGCCACCGGCCGGCAGCACCACGGCACCACCCGCACCGACAGCTACACCGGCCTCGCCCACGAGCTGACCCTCGGCGACGCCACGCTGACCAACGTGCCCGTCGAGGCGATGCCCACGTTGAAAGGCGGCCAGGATGTAGTGGTCATCGGCACCAACGTCCTGCAACGGTTCCTCACCACCGTCGACTACCCCGGCGAACGGCTGCTCCTGTCGCCCCGTCGCGACCCCGACGGGTCAGCCACGCATCAGGCGTTGCTCGGCACTTGGCCCGAGGCCGCACGCATTCCGTTCCACCTGTGGAGTGACCATTACATGTTCGCCCGTGGCGGTTTCGGCGACCGCCAGGATCTCAACTACTTCATCGACTCCGGGCTCGCGTACGTCGTCCGGGGCGACGACGGATCGCCGCCCCGGCAGGCCTGCCTGTACGCGACAGCCCGGCGGTACCGCTCCTGGGGAGTCCCCCGTGCCCGCGCCGCCGGCCCGCACTTCGACACCGACGCACCGATCTCACTCGGCCCGCTGCGGCAGCAGCGGCAGTTCGTAGCCACCGCACCGGGTAGACGTGCACCGTGGGCGTCGTTCGGCGGCGTACGGATCGACGGTCTGCTGTCGCACGCCTTCCTGAGCAGGTACGCCTGGACCATCGACTTCGACCGGCACGAGTACGCCTTCCGCCAGCCGGCCCAGCTCTCGTGAGGCAGGGCGGCAAAGCAAGCCCGGCTAGATCTCGGCTGAATCGCCTGCGTCTGGCAACGCCACCATGCGGCGGCGAAAGCGGGCCAGGCAAAGTCGGCACACCCTGGGTAACAGTGGTGGCGGTACCTCGTCTTCGTGGGTCAGTTCTGGCCGGGGCTTGCTACGGGTAGTCCTGCTTCCTTGGCATGGTCGAGCAGCCGCCGGTCGTAGGTTACGAAGGCAGTGAGTGCCGTGCCGGACTCGTTGGTCAGCACCTGGGCGGTGGCCAGGTGGATGGCGTCGAGGCTGCGGAGCGTCGGCTCGGCGAACGCGGCTGCGGTCGCCCGAATCGTGCTGTCGATCTCGAGTCGGAACAGCCGTCCGACGGCAGCCGGCACGCCGATCAACGCTTGCGGAGCTGCTCGGCGCAGCGCTCTGGGCACTTCCACCTCGACGAGAGCGGAGGAGACCAGCGGCACATCGTCGTGCTTGTTGAGCCAGGAGACAAGGTCGGCGCTGCACACCTCCTGCCGAACCAGCTTGACGACGGCAGCTGAATCGAGATAGATCACCAGCGCTCCTCGTCACGCATCGCGACAAGCGAGGCGGCCACGTCCACATCCTCGTCACCGAGCTTCGGGGGAAGCGGCACAGAGCCGCCGCCGGTGGGGGCGACGGCTCGCCCCGCCGCTACCAGCTTCGCCAACACCGACCGGTCGTCGCCTACCGGAACGAGTCGGGCAATCGGGTGTCCGCGGTCGGTGATCTCGACAGTCTCGCCACCACTCACCCGAGCCAACACCTGACTCGTGTTCTGATTCAGCTCTCGGACACCGATACGCTCCATGGACACGAGTGTAGAACTAGATGTTCTACGTTTCCAGCTCCTGGTGATCCGGCGACAGCAGACAGCCGGTCGGCCGTCACCCGCCTCGTTTCCGCCTCGGCCGTCGCGGTTACCGAGCCGGGTGCAGAGCAGGCGTGGTCAGCTCGGGAAGCGACCGCGGCGCCACTGCCAGTGGCGGCCGGCGGACAGGTGGTCGACGACGGCGCGTTGCAGAACGGTACGGCGTGGTAGCGCGTCGAGCGGCGTGCTCAGGGTGCGGAACACGAACCGCAGCACCTCGACGTCGGCGTCCGGCCCGTCCTGCTCCTGGTACGGCTCCAGCTCGAACCGGCGCTGGAACCGGACGATGTTCGAGTCCGCCGGCAGGTACTCCCGCAGTTGCGGGTCGAGCAGCCACGACCCGCAGGCGAACGCCGCGTACCGCCCGTCGGGGAAGTGCCGGGGGAAGAACGCGCGGGCCGCGTCGAGTGACGCGCTGACCGCCTCCGGGGTCAGCGGCCCCGCGTCGGGGATGTGCAGTTCGATGGCGGTGTCGCTGCGGTGGTGCTGCAGCCGGCCCAGCTCGTAGAGGCCGCCGCGCACGTGCAGGGTCAGCCAGGCCTGCATCACCGGCCAGCCCTCGCCACGCATCCGCCGGTCGATGGCGAGGTTGCGGCCCAGGTCCGCGAGGGTCGCCCAGGACACGGCGTCGGCGATGCCGTGGGCGCGGTGGTACGCCCGGACGACGTCGACCAGGGCCAGGTACGCGTACACGTAGAGGTGCCGCCAGGCGGGTCCCCGGTCGCGGGGCAGCTCCGGGCCGGGTGCCAGCCAGCCGTAGCCGCCGAGGTCGGCCCGGACCAGGGCGATCGTCCGGTCGAGCAGCCAGCGCAGCTCCGGAGTCCACAACGGCGAGTCGGGATCCGGCCAGCCGGCCATGATCTCGGCGGCGTCGTCCGGCCGCACCGCGAGCCGGTCCAGGATCGCGGGCGCGTCGGCCCTGGCCGGCAGCGGAGCCGACGGCCGGTCACCGGCGAGCCGGTGCACCCGCTCGACGTCGGCGACGGGCACCCCGAGCCGGGCGGCGGTCTCGTCCAGGTTCACCCGGACGACGCTACCGCCCAGGCCGCAGTTACCGGCGTGCTGCGGGCGACTCGCCTCCGGCAACGGCACTGCCCGGTGCGGCGGTCAGGGAATTCGGGCGACCGCACCGTACACCGACACGTCGGCTGCCGCCGGACGTGGCTGGTCCTGCTCGTCGGCGCGCCAGTCACTCACCACCCCGATCCCGGGTGGTACGAGGTCCAGGCCCTCCACCAGCGCGGCGAACTCGGCGCGTTCCCGGGGCCAGATGTCGGTCTGCCCGGCAGCCAGCATCCGGTCGTAGACCGCTGCGATCGGTGCCGGGAGGAAGTCCTTGGTCGCGTTGCTGACGACCAGGTAGCTGCCCGGCGGCAGCGCGTCGACAAGCTCGGCGACGACCGGCGCGGCCGCCCCTCGACCCGGCAGGAAGTGCAGTACCGCGACGAGCATCAGCCCGACCGGCTTGGACAGGTCCAGGGTGGCGAGCAGGTCGGGATGGTTGAGGATCTTGCCGGGCTCGCGCAGATCGGCCTCGATGTAGGACGTTCTGCCCTGGGTGGTGCTGGTCAGCAGGGCCCTGGCGTGCACCATCACCATCGGATCGTTGTCGACGTACACCACCCGCGACTCCGGCGCGATCGCCTGGGCGATCTCGTGCGTGTTGTCTGCGGTGGGCAGGCCGGTGCCGATGTCGAGGAACTGCCTGATCCCGGCCTCGGCGGCCAGGAACCGGGTCGCCCGGCCGAGGAAGCGGCGGTTTTCTCGCGCCGCGATCGGCGCGCTCGGCCAGGCCGCCGCGATCTGGTCCGCCGAGGCCCGATCGACGGCGAAGTTGTCCTTCCCACCGAGCCAGTAGTTGTATCGGCGGGCCGGATGCGGCACCGAGGTGTCGAGCCGGTCGAACAGCGTTGCGTCGTGGTCGGCCATGAGAACCTCCGGAACCCAGTTGAGTACGCCGGGCCGTCGGCTGTCGCGCCGACGGCCAACGGGCGACCGATCATACTGGACGGTTTACTGTGTGCTGGCCCGGCGGGCGCACCGTCGTCCAGCGACAGCCGTCATGCCGGCAACGTACCGCACGGCAACTACCGTCGAGCAGGCGAGGTGATGGCCTGTAGTTCGCTGGCGACCTCGGCGATCAGGTCGGTGAGCGAGTCGCGGTTGCCGGGCTCGACCCAGCGGGTGTACGCGACCCGGAACACGGTGACACCCGACTCGGTCGCCAGGGTCGCCGCGGTCTGGTCAAGGCCCTTGGCGCACAGCGCGGCAACGACCGCGGCCGCCAGCGAGCCCATCTTGCGCAGCTCACGTTCCTGCAGCTCGGGACTGCTCTCGATGATGGTCTGGCGCACCCGGACCAGCTCGAGCCGGTCGGCGAAGATCTCCTCCGCCACTTGACGGAACGCGGCGACGACCGCTTCGAAGGGGGCGGCGTCCGCCTCGGTCACCGCCTTGACGAGCAGGTCCTCCAGTTGCTCGCTGCCGCCGAACAGCGCCTCGCGTTTGTCGCCGAAGAGCCGGTAGAAGGTGCGTTTGTCGAGGCCGGCACGGGTGGCGATGTCGGTGACCGTGGTCTGTTCGAAGCCGCGTTCACGGAACAGCTCGAAGGCGGCCGCCTCCAGGCGGCCGCGTGCGTCCGGTTGCCAGCGGGCCATGCCGCGATGGTATCCGATGTCACACTACGACATCTTCTTGATCCAGCCATGTCGCCTAGTGACATCACAAGGTAGGGTGATGTCACAAGGCGACATCGGCACTCACGAAGGAACACCAACATGCGCGTATTCGTCACAGGCGCCTCCGGCCACCTCGGCTCGGCGGTCGTGCCGGCCCTGATCTCCGCCGGACACGACGTCGTCGGCCTGGCCCGCTCCGAAGCATCCGCTACCGCGATCGAGAAACTGGGTGCCGGGACGCGTCGCGCCGACCTGTCCGACCTCGACGTTCTGCGCACCGAAGCGAACGCCGCCGACGGCGTCATCCACCTGGCGTTCCGTCACGACCTACTGCTCACCGGCGACCTGACCGGCGCCGCCGGTGCCGACCTGGCCGCCCTCCACGCACTCGCCGACGGTCTGAGCGGCTCCGGCAAACCGCTGGTCGGCACGGGCGGCACAGCCATGCTCGCGATGGGCGGACTCGTCGGCCGCCCCGGCACTGAACACGACGCTCTCCCGAGCGGCTACCGGGTCGACGCGGAGAACTTCGTGATCGGCCTCGCCTCCCACGACGTGCGCTCCTGCGTCGTCCGGCTCGCTCCGACGGTGCACAGCCCGCTCGACCGCAACGGCTTCGTCACCGTCCTCGTCGCCGCCGCCCGGCAGCACGGGTACGCGTCGTACGTCGGCGAAGGCACCAACCGGTGGCCGGCCGTGCACACGCTCGACGCGGCCGACCTCTACCGGCTCGCCCTCGAAAAGGCCCCGGCCGGCTCCCGCCTGCACGCCGCCGCCGACGAAGGAGTCCCCTTCCGACAGATCGCCGCCGCCATCGCCCGCAACCTCGACGTGCCGGTCCGCAGCATCAGCCCCGAGGAAGCCGACGACTACTTCGGCTTCCTCGGGCCGTTCGCCCAACTGGACAATCCGACGTCGGCCGCGATCACCCGGGAACTCCTGGGCTGGTCCCCCAGCCGCCCCGGCCTGATCGCCGACCTGCACGACGGGCACTACTTCCAGGCGTGACGTCCCCGACGCGACCAACGCTCAGCCGAGGTCCTCGGGATCCGGGGTGAGCCGGTCGCGGGCTGCCGCGTTGAACCTGGTCGTACCGAGGCCGTGCTCGACGGCGAGCTCGGTGAGGTCGCCGAGCAGTTCATCGTCCGGGCCGACCTGGTCCAGGTAGTCCATGGTTTCGCGGGCCAGGTCGGACTCCAGGTTCCAGAGCTGGTCGCTGATCGCGGTGAGCGCGGCGGACCAGGCCGCAACAGACTGACTCGGCGCCAGTTCCCACGACTCGAGTTCGGCGGCGAGAATCCGGTGCCGGTCGGCCAAATCGGACACCCACAGCGGCTGCTCGGTCAGTTGCCCGGGTCGCGCCACCGGGACGGCGGCGGTTCGCAGCGCGAACGCCCGCCGCAGGTCTTCCCCGTCGGTGGTGGTCGGCGTGATGTCGCTGAGATAGCTGCGGGCGGCCGCCCGCTCGGGGTCGGCGTAGGCGCGGTCGAACGCCTCGTCGATCTCGGCGATCCGGGCCGCCAGCACCTCGACAGCGGCGGCGGGCAGGCCCTGCTGCTCGGCCGCCCACCCGGCCCAGGCGGTGACGGCGGCACTGAGCCCGGCCCGCTGGGCAAGGGTCAGTTCGAAGGTACGTGGGACGTGTTCGCCGAGGACGTGTCCGAGCCAGACCGGCCCGATCCGGGTCGGCGCCGAACCGTCCGTCCCGGTGGACCCGGCCAGGACCTGCGCCCAGAACCGCAGGACGTCGCCGTCGACGCCCGGCAGGGGTGCGGTGGCGGCCAGGAACCCGTCGACCGCCGCAGCCCGGTCCGCCCGGGTGTGGCGGGCCGGCTCGACCGGTTCGGGCTGTGGGAGCAGGTCGACCCGCTGCGCCACGATCGGCAGCCAGGCCCGGCTCTCGGCCGGCAGGTCAGAACTGACTCGCCGGAGCACGCCGGCCAACGCCCCGGACGCCCACGCCAGGGTGGTCTCTTCCAGGATCACCGGGCCGGCGGCGGTGGCGGCGGACTTTTGCAGCACCTTCCGCAGCGCGTCGACGCTTCGAGACAGGTGGACCACGCTGACCGTGGGGGTGGGGCAGGTGGCGATCTCGACGAGGATGCCGTGTTCGGCGGCGTCGCCGAGGTAGCCGAAGGTCACCAGCACGGCCTCCTGATCACCGAAGGCGTCCCGGTAGCGCCACGCCCGCCGTGGGTCCACCTTGCCGAGCCGCTCGGCCCATGCCGGAAACGGCACTCCATGCCGGGCCAGGTCGGTCAGCGCCTTCCCCGTGACCAGGCCGGGCATCAGGTGGTTCACGGCGGCGACGAACGCCGCCACGTGCGGTCTCGGCCGCCGGTTCGCGATGGAGAGCGCCCCCATCGCCAGCCCGATCGACCCCGACGGTTGGGTCTGGTCGAACCTGGCCAGCAGCTGCGCGGTGTGGATTTCCACGTCCATGGGGTCGGCCCGGTCGCCGAACTCACGGAACGACTCAGCCTCGGCGGCGACCACGTCGGCGCTGGACTCGGCAAGTTCCATCAGCCCATCGATCGCCTGCCTGACCTGGTCGGCGACCGGCTCGGCCGGCCAGCTGCCGTCACCCGCCAGCACGGTGAACGTGTTGCCGGGTCCGCCGGGCCGGATCTCGTCGAGAGTGGCCGTGTGGCGCCACCTCCGGCCGTGGCCGTGAAAGTAGTGGAACTGGTCGCCGAGTTCGGTGGCGATCGACACCAGCCGTTCCCCGTCCGCCGGGACACCACGCTGGCCAGACCCGGGCGCGACGATCGTGTACTCGTCGGTGCGGAAGGCGTACGACCCCTCACCGGGCAGCTCGAAGGCCTCCTGAAGCATCCGGTGGGCCCGATCCAGCGGGGTGTTCGACGGGATGGCAACCCGCCGCCACACCCGCTGCGCCACCCCGTCGAGCTCGACGGTGAGCACCAGCGACGCCGGGTCGGCCGGTTCGACCGCCAGGAACGACGGTGCCGCGCAGCACCTCTTGTACTTGCGGCCGGAGCCGCACCAGCACCCGGCGTTGCGCTCCGGCGGCCAGGCGACGGTGTCGGCGCCCTGCTCACCGAGCCAGCCCACGAAACCCAGCCGGGTCTGCCGGCTGGTCGGGTCCTGGCCGGTCTGTTCCGCGTACGCCAGCAGGCCGGGCACGTCCAGCGCGACGATCCGGATCGGGCCTCGGCCGTCGGTGGACAGGGCCTGCAGCTGCTGTTGAATCTCGCGGCGGTAGTCCGCGTGGTCCCGGTAGTTGGTGGCGTCCAGCAGGCCGCGCTCCCACGCCTGCTCGTAGGCCGAGGGTGGAAAGTACGCCATCTGTCGGACGGCCGTGATCGGCATGCTCGGGTCCTCGTAGCTGTTCGGAGTGGTCGGGGTCGGACCGGCCGGCTCGGTCAGTGGGTGAGCCAGGCCAGGTCTTCCTGGGCGCGGCGGCGGGCCTCGCGTTCGCGATCGAAGAGCGCGTCGGTCTTGCGCAGCACCAGAGTGTACGGTCGCCCGCTGCGCCGGGTCTGATGGTCGACCGGCAGGTCGGCCTGGTCGATGCGGGAGTGGACGTGGCGGCGGCGCTGCTCGGCCAGCGGCCACTCGAAGGTGCGGCGCGCCGGATCGCCGAGGAACGCCACCAAGGTGGTGCACAGCTCGCAGTCGCATCCCTTGGGCAGTTCCACCGACCAGTCGTCGGCGGCCCGAACTGGCCTGGCGAGCCGCTGCTCGAGCCGCCGGGCGGCGTGCGCGGTGAGGGTGTCGAGGCCGGTCACCTGCTGCCCCGCCTGGTCCGCTGCGGTCGCGCGGGTGGCCCGCAGCGTCGACATCGCGCAGCCAAGCACGTCGTCCTCGTCTTGACAGAGGAACTCGACCGGCCCGTCAGCCAGGTCAGCCGTACCGAGGCTGGCGGCACCAGCCAGGACGACGGCGATCTGCGGCCCCAGGTCCGCGAGGTACCTGCGCCGGTCGCGGGCCGCCGGGTAGCTGAGCAGTCCTCGGGCCCGGCCGTGCAGCTCGGACCAGACACCGGCCACCAGCAGCCGGCCGACCAGCACACCCCCGGCGTCGGAGGTGGCCCGCAGCGCCGCGCACATCGCGGGCAGCGATGCCAGCCAGTCCGGGGTCTGCTTGTCGAACAGCGACGAACGGGACAGCCAGTTCCGGCCGAACCAGCCGTTGACCCGATCCCGGGCCCAGGACTCGCCGTAGCGGGTGGCGAGGCGGGCGAGCACCGGGGCGTCGGCCGGCGCCAGCGCCTCCACCCGCAGCGGCGCGAGCAGCATGGCAGCCAGGTCCGGCTCGTCGAGCTCCCAGGCGACCGCCAGTGCCCGCCCGGCAACAAGCTCACCGGCCGCCGGGGTGACCCGCCAGAACGAGGCGAGCGTGGCGGCGCTGCTCCGGGCACCGGCGACGTCCCCGGCCCGCAGCAGACCGGCGAGCCGGTCGAGGGCCCAGCCTGGCGACGCCTGCGCACGGATCGCGAAGGTCCACCGACGTGGCCACACGACGATCGCCGCCCGGCGGTACCACCGGTCCAACGTGTTGCCGTAGTTGCCCATGTACCCCTCGTACTCCGACGATTGGGGCGACAGGTTCGCGGTGGGCGTCGTGGCACACACCTCGTCGTCGGAAACCCGCAGCGACGTCGGCACCACCTCGCCGGACTCGTCCAGCCAGCAGTCGAGGGTCATCGACGAGTCGATGAGCTCTTCGAGCTCGTACTTGCCCGACCCGCTCCCGCCGCTGGGTTCCTCGTCGTTGCGATACCGGCCGTACCGACTCCGGCCCCGACCCCAGCGGCCCCATGATTCCTCGGGGTCGAGGGCGCTCCAGGTCTCCTGCAGCTCCGCCAACGCCAGGGTGACCTCACAACCGGCGGCCTGCGCGGCCGCCCGCACCGCTGCGGCACGTCCGACGTCGTCGCCCTTGAGCCGGTCCCAGCCCAACGCCCGCTGGGTGTACTCGTGGTCCAGCAGGTAGACCAGCCGGGCGGGCCCGTCGGCCGATTCCGCGAAGTGATCGTCCAGGCAGCCGGTCAACTCGGTGACCAGGTCCTGGCCCAGCGAGCCGGCGGCCAGGGTGACCGGGTCACCGGCGAGCAACAGGTTGTAGGTCAACACGATCCGGTGGCCCGTCGTCACCGGCGACACCTGGTGCCGACAGTCGGCGTAGAACGCGACGAAGGTCAGCTCGTCCGGTGACGATTCGTAGCTCCCGGTCCGGCCGGCGTGCTCGATCGACAGCACGCCGCCGGCCGACTCCGACGGCAACGTCACCACCAGGGTGCCGATCATCGCATCAGCCTTCTCCGAATCCTGATGTGGCGCGAAGAACTGGCCGGGCGCGTACACCAGCATCGAGTGCAGCTCGGCGACCAGCTCGCACCCCTGCGGCAGGCCGAGGTCGGCCCGGAGCTGGTCCAGCATCGGGTGGAGCGTCTCGTGCCACCGCTGTTCGTCGATGTCGACGAGGCTCGTCGGGACTTCCCACGTGTCGCGCACCCCGGCGTCCGTCAGCGTCTGCTCACCCTTGCCGAACCTGGCCGGCCGGCCAACTGAGCACAGCTGCTTCGCCTGCTCGGCGGCCGCCGGCAAGGCGATCGGCCCGACACCGCGCACCGCGAGCCTCAGACCATGGGGTGACGCGGTACGACGTGCGCTGAACGCGCCAGCCGGGCCAACGGTGCCCAGTAGCGCGGCCAGTCGGTCAGGCGGGGTAACGGGGGATGCTGGCACGCGCAGACTCTAGGCCAGACAATCCGGTAGGGCCACTCGCACGTCCGTTCAGCGGACAACCGGTGCGACAGTCGACTATGGGCAGGATGATCACGCGCTACTGGGCACCGGACAGGTCGGCGAGGAGGGTGTCGAGGACCAGCTCCTCCTCGACCCGCGTACCGTGCCGGCTCATCGCAGCGGTCAGCTCCGCGTCCCAGCCGGCGTCGACCGGCCGGCCGGTCAGCGTCCCCGACACGGCGCCCACCACGGCCGCGCCCGCCACCGCCGCCCGGTACGCGGCGGCGTCGTAGCGCCACGGCTGCCACGGCACCCGGGAGCGCAACAGGTTGGCGATCCGTACCCCGCCCCAGTCAAAGTCGCCGTGGTAGCGCAACCGCGCGCCACCGGCCGTCAGGCCGGTCAGCAGCCGCAGCGCCGCCGTGCTCGGCTGGCCGTTGACGCAGACCAGCGGCGGACACTCCGGACCGAGCAGGTCGGCCGCCGCGGCCAGCACCGTCGGGTTCTCGCAGACGTGGACGGTGCCGGCCGGGAAAGTCGACCGCTCCCGGCCGAGTTGGCGCAGGGTCAGCACTAGCGGCTCACCGGCCGTCGCGGCGGGCGCCGTCAGGGCGGACAGCCGGCTGCCCGGACTCGCCACGACGTTGAGCGTCAGTACGGTCGACGATAGTTCGTCGACAAGGACACCGGCGCTGTCCCACAGCGCCCGCCGCCGCTGCGCCGGGGACGTCGGTTCGTCGTCCCCGGGCCACCAGACGGCCCGCACCGCCGACAGTACGAGGGTGGCCAGTGGACGGTCGGCGTCGAGGGCGTGCGCGTCGCCGGTGGTCTGCGCGGCGAGCCGGGCCAACGGAGCACCGTCGGCAGGCAACGCCGCCAGCACCGCGACCAGGTGTTCGACGAGCCGGGCCGCCGCGTCCGGCGTACCGGACAGTCGGCGGGCCAGCGCGACCGTGGTGCGGTCGCCGCACCAGTCGGCCAGGTGCGGCGCGCGGCGGCCGAGCCGGTTCAACGGCTCCAGCACGGTACGCCATGCGGCGTCGGCGGCGGCGCGGACCTCGGCGGTCACCGGCACCGGCCCGAGGAGGGTCTCGACGGCGGCGGCCAGCCCGTCCGGGTGCAGGCCGCTGCGGCGGACCACCTGGTCGAGGTCGTCGAGGTTGACCGTCAGCGAGGTGCCCCGGGCGGGTGGCCGCCCAAGCAGCCGTTGCACCGCCAGCCGCTCGGCCGGTGTCGGCTGGCTCAGCGAGATCGTGCCGGTCAGCGGCCGGCCGTGGGCCATCCGCTGGCGGACCCGCTGCACGACCCGTTCGGTGTCGGCCCCGCCGAGCTGCCGGCGCAGCCGATCGAGATCCGGCCCAACCACATCGAGATCCGGCCCGACCACATCGCCGTCCGGTCCGGTCACTCGGCGGACCACAGAGCGGGCTGCTCCGAGCCGTCAGGTCCGGTCGGGTCTGGTCGGGTCGGGTCGGGTTCGCCGTCCGGGCGGGTCGGTCGCTGCTGCGGTACCGCCAGCTCGACCCGAGGCATCCGGTGCCGTTCCCGCCCGTCCCACCGCCACGGGGTGACCAGGACGGCGTCGATGCCGTCGTGCCGGGCCAGCTGCGCGATGCCCAGTCCGGGCACCTGCGGATAGCAGCCCCACTCCCGTTCGCTGGTCATCACCACGTCCAGGTCGAAGGTGGCGAGCAGCCCGAGGCACTTGGCCCGGGAGTCGTCGTCGACCCCGGCGAACGCCTCGTCGAGGGCGATCAGCCGCGGCGCGTGCGCATTGCCCGCCGACCCGTAGTACGAGGACGCGGCGGCGAACAGTGGGATGCTGGCGGCCAGCACCCGTTCACCACCGGAGGCCGGGCCGGTGGCCGGCCGCCACTGCCCGTCCTGGTGGCGTTGGATTGCGAACTCGTGCCAGGCCCGGTAGTCCAACGCCCGGGTGAGCTGCTCGTGCCAGGTCGCCGCCTCGTCGCGCAGCCGTTCCCGGCTGATCTGTTCCTGCAGGAACGCGCCGATCGCTCGACGGTCGGCGTCGTTCCAGACGTCGGTGCTCTGCCGCAGCTGCCGGGCGCGCAGCTCGGCCAGGCCGGGCGGGGCGTCGCGGGTGGGCCGCCACAGCAGCCGCAGCCGCATGCCGGTGGAGGTGGGCCGCTCCTCCAGCTCGCCGTTCATCGTCGCAACCTGCTGCTCGGCGCCGGCGACCAGCTCCTGCAACGCTCCGGCGACCTCGTTGACCAGGTGGGTCTCCAGCACCTCCCGCTCGTGGGCGGAGAGCACCCGCTGCCGTTCGTCGATCTCGGTGACCAGGGCGGCGGACAGGTCCGCGACGGAGCGGCCGTGCCCCTGGAACACCACCTCCACGATCATGGTGTCCTCGCGGACGGCGGGCAGCACCTGGTGTCCGTGCCGGGACAGGCTGTCGGTGAGCACCTTCATGTCCAGGCTGACCTGGTGCTGGATCCGTTCCCAGGGGCGGTCACCGTCGTCGACGTCGGCGAGCAGCCGGTCGACGCCGCGCGCCACGGCCACCGCCGGGGTCGTCGCCCACGGCTGTCGGGTGTCCGGTAGTTCCTGCTCGGGGCAGGCCAGGGCGATCAGGCCGGTGTCGGCGAAGGCCCGCAGCACTTCGACGGCGGCGTCCCGGGTGGCGGTGGCCCCGTCGAGTTCCTCGGTCAGCCGGTCCCGTCGCCCGTCGGCGTCGCCCCGGGCACCCCAGGCGTCGCGTTCGCGCTGCCGGGTCTCCCGGCTTTCCCGCTGGCACTCCTGCTCGGCGTCGGCCACCTCGCGGAGCTGGCGTTCCAGGTCGGCGACGGTCGCGCCGGCGGTCGCGTCCAACGTCTCGAACTCCACCCGGGCCAGCCGGGCCGCCTCGGCCGCCTCGGCCGCCTCGATCGCGGCCGGTTCGAGCTTCTCCTGCTTCTCCTCGTAGGTGCGGGACGCCTCAGCGCGGCGGCGCGTCGCATCGCGTACCCCGGTCAGGGTGGGCCACCAGGCGGCCAACGTCACCTGGTAGTCCTGCAGCCCGTCGCGAACCTCCGCCAGCCCGTCGGCGTCGTGTGGCAGACCCACGTCGTCGGCGAACTCGGTCGCCTCGGCCAGCGCCGTCTGCGCCGCCGAGACCGCCGTACGGTGCCTCGCCGCCGCCTCGTCACGTCGGCCAGCGGTGTCCCGGCGCAACTGGTGGGCGCCACGGACCAGGGTGTGCGCCTCGCGTAGTGGCTGGTCGGAGGGGAGACTCTCGGTCTCGTGGCCGACCGCCCGCCGACGTTCGTCCAGTCTGGTGCGTTGCTCGGCGAGGTCGGCCGACACGGCAGCGAGTTCGTCGGACTCGGCGCGCAGCGCAGCGATCCGGGCCCGGCGGGCCGCTTCCCGGGCGCCGTCGCCGATGTGCTCCGCGTCCGGTTTGGTCCACCGCCCGGTGACGACGCCGATGCCGAAGCCGCCGTCGGTGTCGGCCCAGGTCGCCGCACCGGACTCCGCGCCGAGGCCGATCGCGGCGAGGACGGCGGCGACGGTCGGCCCGGTCAGCGCGGCGGCGTGCGGGTCGGCGTCGTCGATGGCCGGACGCAGCAGCGTCCCGAGGTTCGTCGCCACCTCGTCGGTTGGTCGCAGCAGCGCGTCGCCGCTGTCCGGGTCGCGGACCGTGCCGTCCGGGTCGATCCACGCGTCGAGCACCCCGGCGGCTTCCAGCGCCGCCTCGATGCCGGCACGCACCTGCGGCGGCACGCCTTCAACGAAGTCGACGACCCGCCACAGTGGTGCGCCGGGCCGGTCGAGGCGCAGCTGCGGGGACCGGGTGTGCGGTGCCGGTGGCGGCTGGTGCGCCCCGTCGGTCAGCCGACGCAGCTCGGCGTCGATCTCCCCGACCCGGTCGGCGACCCGCCGTTGCTCGGCCTCCACCGCCGCGTCGGCGCGGGCGATCGCCTCGGCGGCTGCCCGGCTGGCGGCGGTCACCTCCCGGGCGGCCGGGTTGTCCCCGTCGAGGGTGCTCACCCAGGAGTCGAGCCGGCCGAGCACCGCCTCCGGGTCGGCGATAGACAGCTCGACCAGCCCGGTCAGGTACTCGCCGGTGCGCCGTACCAGGGTTTCGCCCTGTTCGGCGGCGGCGGTCTCGGCGTCGGTGACCGCCTCGTCGGCCGCCGCCACCTCGGCGTCCAGCCGGTCGACCTCCTCCCGGGCGCGGTCTGCGAGGGTTCGGGCCGACTCGGCGGCCGCGCGGAGCCGATCGAGGGTACGCAGCGCGGCCCGCCGATCCTGGACCAGCTGGCCGGCGGCCCGGCGCGCCTCGTCGAGCCCATGGGCGGAGTCGTCCGGCAGGGCGGCGAGGACCCGGTCACGGTGCCGGTCGGCGATCCGCGCCGCCGCCGCACCGCCGGCCACCCGGGTACGGGCCGCAGCCTCGTCCCGCTGGGCCGACTGAAGCTCCTGCGCCGTCTGCTCGGCGGTTCGCCGGGTCCGGGCCGCCTCCGCCTCGACGTCACGCAGGCGTTTGGCCTGCTGGTCGGCGAACGTCGCCCGCTGATCGGCCGCCTCCCGCAGCCGACGCAGATGCTCGGCGGTACGCGCCTCGGGGCTTTCCGCCAGCGCCCGTCGGCGCGCCTGCAGCTCGGTGGCGCGCGCGTCCAGCTCGGCCAGTCTGACCTCGGCCTGACGTACCGCCCGGTCGGCCTGCTCGTGCGCCCGCTGCGCGTCGCCCAGCTCGCGGCCCAGTTGCTCGTACCGGCTGTGCTGCTGCCGCAGCACCGCGGCCTTGCGTTTCGTCGCGATCCGCGCGTACTGCCGATAGCGGGTGAGGAAGTCGTCGGCGGCCTTCTTCGTCTCGCGCAGCTCGGTCAGCGTCTCCCGCTCGTCGTCGAGACCCCGGAACGCCTCGGCGACCTGGGCGATCAGGTTCTCGTCCAGCGGCGGTAGCGCGTCGCCGAGCGCCCGGGACAGGGTCTTCTCGTCCGGACGCTTGGACAGCTGCGGCTGCCGCAGCTTGATCAGCAGGGACACCAGCGCGTCGTACCGGTCGCCCAGGCCGAACAGTGCCTCGTCGACCGCCCTCCGGTAGTCGACGGCCCGGTCGTAGAGCATCCCCACCGGGCCGATCGCGTCCCGCAGCCGGTCCCGGGTCGCCGCCGTACCGGTGGGGGTGAGCAGCTGCAGATCGGCGCCGACCCGTTGGCTGGTGACGAAGTACCAGTGCCGGGCGATTCCGCGCCCGGCCACCGCCTTCAGTCCGCAGCCGATGGTCAGGTACCGGGCGGTGCCGTCGGCGTCGCGGCGGCCGAACTCCAGCCAGGTGTAGCCGGTCCGCTCCGGGTGCGGGTGCCGTCCACCGAGCAACAGGTTCCACTCCATCCGCTTGTGCGGATCCCCGTCGGGCTCCACTCGGTACGGTGTCAGCTCACCGTCCAGCAGGAACGGTACGGTCAACGCGAGGACCTTCGACTTGCCGGTGCCGTTGTTGCCCCGCAGCAGCAGACTGCCGCCGTGGAAGTGGAACTCCTCCTGGTCGTAGTAGAAGATGTCCACCAGCCCGGCCCGCAGTGGCTGCCACCGTTCCCGGTCCGGCACCGGCAGCTCCCGGTCCAGCATGGACGTCGGTGCGGCGGTGGTGGCTGCGGCGGTCACGGTGACGGTTACCTCCTCAGGGCGGCGGGACGGCTCTGGCGGATCGTCGGCTCCGCCAGGGCGTAACGGGCGATCGCCGGGCGGGCGACGACCAGCGGGTCCTCGGCCGGTTCGACCGTGATCAGTTTCAGGGCACGCAGCGCGTCCAACGCGGTGGCGACCAGTTCGACCTCGGCGCCCGGTTCGGTGGCGTGTTTGCGCCAGTACGACCGGTGCGCCCGGGCCAGCTCGCGGGTGTGCCGGTGCAGCTCGCTGACCCGCAGGCCGCCTGTGCCCGCCGCGCCGGCACCGGCCGCCGCGATCCGCTCCGCCAGCAGCAGCGTCAGGTGGCTCTGCATCCCCTCGGCCGGCATCCGGACGTCGGTCAGCTCGTCGGCCGGGTCCACCATCGCGACCCCTTCGGCCCGTACCTCGCCAACCAATCCGGTCAGTTGGGTGATCCGGTTCAGGATGGCGTACCGCTGGCTGGTCAGATAGGCCAGCTCGGCCTCGGTCAGCTCGTCGTAGTAGACGACCGGCTGTTCGAGCAGCAGCCGGGTGAGCCGGTGCCGCAGCGCCCGGTTGCGGGCATCCTCGACATCGGGCACCACCTCGACGGTCAGCGCCGCCAGCCGGCCGTCCGGTGCCACGTCACCGATCATCGACGGGCCGCGGCTGCTGGCCAGCAGGCCGGCGATCACCCGCCGGTCAACGTCGTAGAGCACGTCACCACTGGTGCCGAGGTACGCGTCCTCGTGGCCGGCCACCCGGCGCAGCACCCCCCAGTGCAGCAGCAGCCGGACCACCGCCACCATGTCGGCCCGCCGCTCCCGCCGGTCCAGGGCGAACGTGAACCCCGTGGCGGCCAGCGCCGGATCGGCGGCGGCAAGCACCACGTCCTCGGCCAGCCGGCCCAGGGTGATCTGCCCGTCGGCGCGTTCCAGCGCGGCCAGGGCGAGGCAGGTCAACACGTACCGTTGCCGGGAGAACGGGGTCCTGGCCTTCGGATCCCGGGCCGGGTGGGTCTGGTCCTGTGGGTCGGCGGTCAGCTTCATCAGCCGGATCGTCTGGGCGTCGGCGACCAGCCGCCACCCGGTCTCCCGGTCGAACCACTCGCGCAGCTCTACGGCGTACGTGCGGACCAGCCGGAACTCGGCGTCCGAGGTCAGCCCGGCGACCAGCAGCGGGCGGGCGAGCAGCAGCCGGGCGGCCCGCTGCAGCCGGCCCGAGGAGTCGCCCTCGGCCGGGCCGCGCGCCCTCACCCGGCCGCCCCGACCGCCGCGAGGTCGGCTCCGGCAGAGAGCGGGCCGGCAGAGACCAGGTCGGCTCCGGTCGGAGCCAGGTCGGTTATGTCGACCAGATGCTCCGGCCCGGTGAGCACCCCGTCGGCGGTGACGATCCGCACCGGCGGCGCCCCGTCGACGCGGACCAGACGTACCCGTAGCGTGCCGTCGGAGGTGGTGGTGGTCACCTCCGTGGCGTCCGGCCGCCGGGCCGCCAGCGCGTCGCCCAGCAGATGGAGAAAGAGCCGGAACTCGGCGGTGTCCAGTTCACCGAGGCGCGACAGTGGGACGGGCCCGTCAGTGGCCAACGCCGCTCGGGCGCGGGCCGTCTGGGTCGTCTCCCGCTCGGCACGTTCGGCCAACTGCCGCCGCTGCGCGGATCGGTCCAGCACCCGGCTCGGCGAGCCACGCCGCTCGTACGATCCGGTTTTGCGCAGTCGAGGGCTGATCTCCAGCCGGGGTGCCTGGGCCCACGACGTCGATGCCGGCACCGGTCGCTGCTCGACCGCGGCCAGGGTCTCGGTCGTCACGGTCAGGTGCCGCACCGGCGACAGGCCGAACGCGGTGTGCCACAGCCGGTGCGCGGCCTCGTCGTCGGAGGCCTGCGCGAACCACAATGCGAGCGACCGGAAGTCGGCCGACCGGTCCGACCGGCCGGCCCGACGTTCGTTGATCGACGCCACCGCGCCGAGCAGCTGCCGGATCGCGCCGATGGCGGCGGTACGCAGCAGCCGTGCCTGGGACTGCCGGCTGGCGTCGCCGCTGACGAACCAGTCCCGCAGCCCGTCCCAGCGTTGCTGCCAGACCACCCGCGCCTGGTGCAGTGCCCGGTCGTCGGCGTCCTCGCCGGGTGCGGCGTCGACGGCCTCCCGGCGGGCCACTATCTCCAGCAGCGGGCGTACCCCGGTCGCCTCGATCCGGTGGGCCAGGTTGGCGATCTCCGCGCCCCGGTTGGCGAGATCGGCGATGAACCGTTCGAGGTACGCGATCAGCTGTTCCTTGTACGCGAGGAAGGCCGCCACGTCGGCGTCGGCGAAGTCGACGGCCCGCCGCAGCGACGCCATGAACGCCTGCGCGTTGTCGGCCAGCCCGGTGAACCGGTCGACCAGGCTCAGCATCAGCAGGTGGGTCTTCGCCGGGTCGGGCGCGGACCCGGCGGCGGCCTCGGTGGCGATGCCCAGCAGGGCGCGCAGCTGGTCGGCGATGTCGGACAGCGCCACCGACTGCAGGGCGCCGCGTCGGCCGATCGCCTCCTCGTACGTGGCGATGGCCTGCTCGGCGGCGTGGCCGTGCGCGCTCAACTGGTAGAGGTAGCGGGCGCGGTGGAAGTCTTCCACGGTGGTGACCCGTCCGGTGTCCGGGTCGGCCCGCAGGTTGCCCCACTCGGCGAGCTGGGCCAGCGCCGCCGCGACGGCCTCCAGCGACACCCCGGGGCCGATCTCGGCCAGGACGTCCTCCGGCCGCAGATGCACGGTGAACCGACGTTTCGCGCGGATGAAGGCGTCCAGCACGTCCCGGTACAGGGTGACGTTCTGCGCCTGCAGGTGCGCGAACGGCTGGACGGCCGGTGAGGTACCGGGGGACATCCCGCCATCATCGCAGACCCGGATCGGACCACGACGCACACAGCGGGCTCGTGGTTGCCGCGCCGGATGCTGCAGCGCGGGACGCGCTCGCCGGCCCGGTGGTGGAGGTGAACCAGGTGACCAGCCCTTGACGAGGGCTGCCGGAGCATCCTGGCGCTGCCCGATCGCGGCCTTCGGCTACCGAGACACCTGCGGCACCAGGTCAAGCAGCACGAACCGAACTGCCTCACCCCACGGCAGCGGGCCGACGGCTACCTGCTCACCTGCGTGGACCGGCCGATGTCGAAGGTCACCCTGAACATCGCGGGCCTGTGACCGGGCGACCCGACCGACCGGTCTGATGTCGCTGGTCGACTGTGCGGTCAGCTACGACGCCCTCCATGCCGGGCACAGCACGGACGGTCGGACGCAGGCCAACCCGATGGTCGAGTGCCCGACCGTACGGGACCGGCTGCCGGCCGTACCGGCGCAGGCAGCGGCCGAGGTCGACCAGAATCTGAGCCTGCTCGACCGGCAGATCGCCGAGGCCAACGAACGGTTGTTGACCACAGCCGGCGAGGGCGGCCCGAACTTCGCCCAGAACGCGATCGTGGGGCCGCTGCGGGACAAGCGGCGGGCCGCCCTCGAACGGATCGAGATCGCGATTGGCCGGCACGCGGCGCGGCCGACCGGGCTGACCCGGCTGGCGTCCTGCACCTTGCTCGGGCCGGGCAGCGGCGACAACAGCGGATCCGGTGACAACGGCACTGATGGGGGCGACCAACGGTGGGCCGGCGACGGAGCCGACGGCCCGGACGCTGAACTGTCGGCGCTGCCCGTCCCCGCCGCCCGCCGCGCCGGTCCCCCTCTGGTGACCGGGCTGGTCCAGCCCGGTCACCAGCAAGGCGGAGTCACCGACAGGGCCGGGAGATCACCAGGGGATGCTGCCGTCGTCGTTGACGAACGTGCCGGTCGGGCCGCCGTCGGGCAGGGTGGCCAGCCGGATCGGGGTGGCAGCGGCCTCCTGGACCGGACGCCCGACACCGCCGGTGAAGTCGGTGGCGACCAGCCCCGGACAGGCCGTGTTGATCAGGATGTCGGTGCCGGCGAGTTGCCGCACGTAGTGCACGGTGACCGCGTTGAGGTACGTCTTCGTCGGCGAGTAGGCCGCCATGATCGGGCCGACGTTGATCTCCGGGTCCGACTGCCAGGTCAGTGAGCCGACGCTGCTGGAGATGTTGACGATGCGCGGCGACGGCGACCGGCGCAGCAGCGGCAGCATCGCGTTGGTCACGCGGATCACGCCGTACACGTTGGTGTCGACGACCTGGCGGACCGCGTCGAGGTCGAGCGTGGTCGGGTCCTGCTCCCACCCCGGCCCGGTCTCGCCGGCGATGCCGGCGTTGTTGACCAGGACGTCAAGTCCTCCAGCGGTGCGTTCGATCAGCTGCGCGGCCTCGGTGACGCTGCGGTCGTCGGTGACGTCCAGCGGTACGGCGAACGCGTCGACGCCGGCGGCGTACAGCGTCTTGACGGCCGCTTCGCCGCGGGCGGCGTCGCGCGCTCCCACCGCCACCCGGTAGCCCTTCACGCCGAGCCCGGCGGCGATCTCGTAGCCGAGTCCCTTGTTCGCGCCGGTGACCAGCGCGGTCTTCGTTCCGGTCGTGGCCTTCGTTTCGGTCATGACGCCGATGGTGGCGCGGCGGTAGCCGCCGTCGTTACACCAGTTGAGTTCCGCTGTCATACCCGGCGGGTATCACCGACGTATCGTTGTCGGCGTGGAGACGCTGGAGACCCGTGAGCTGCGGTACTTCGTCACGGTCGCCGAGGAGCTGCACTTCAGCCGGGCGGCCGAACGGCTCGGCATCGCCCAGCCGCCGCTGTCCCGGGCGATCGCCCAGCTCGAACGCCGCCTCGGCGTCACCCTGCTCGACCGAGACCGCCGAAGGGTGGCACTCACCGACGCCGGTCAGGTGCTGCTCGACGAGGCCCGCGTCATCCTGGCCGCCACCGCGGCGGCGGCGCGGCGTACCCGCCGCGCCGCCGGCGGCGCGAACCGGCTGACCCTGGTCACCAAGGCCGGCGCGGGCCACGAACTGCTGCAGAGGCTGCTCGACGCGCACGCCGTCGAGCCGGACGCGGCCGAGATCGACGTGCTGCTGTGCGGCATGGGCGACCAGGCGCGGATGCTGCGCGACGGCCGCGCCGACGCCGCCCTGATGCAGCGGCCGTTCGACTCGCTCACCGGCTTCGACACTGAGGATCTGCTGACCGAGCAGCAGGTCGCGATCCTCCCGGCCGGGCATCCGCTCGCCACCCGTACGTCGTTGACCATGGCCGGCATCGGCGACGTGCCGGGGCTGCCGGTCGCCCGCTGGCCGCGCCCGGACGGTACGTACGAACCCGGACCCGGGCCGGAGATCCACGACCAGTCGCAGCTGGCCCAGCTGATCGCCCTCGGGCACACCATGGCCGTGCTGTGCGCCTCGTCCCGGTCGTGGCTGTGGAGCGCGCACACGGCAGTGCCGCTGACCGACGCGCCGCACGTCACCACCGTGCTCGCCTGGCTGCCGGACAACCGCTCCCGTGCCGTCGCCGGGCTCGTCCGGACCGCCACCCAGCTGTGATCAGCCGTAGCTGAGCAGGACCGTGCCGAGCGCGGCGGCGTTCCACAGCGCGTGGGCCACCATGGGCGCGGTCAGCCGGCGGGTGGCCAGGAACAGCCCGGTGTAGACCAGACCGGCGACGGTGATGGACAGCCCGTCCAGCGCGCTGGCCGGCAGGTGCAGCACGCCGAACAGGACCACCGAGACGACCGCCGCCACCCACAGCGCCACCCGGGGGCGGGCGGACCGCTGCGGGATCGCCCCGAGCAGGAACCCGCGGAAGTACAGCTCCTCGGCGATGCCGCCGCCGACGATCCCCAGGAAGATGGTGGCGGCCAACGCGGCCGGCCCGGCGGCGGACATGCGCAGGATCTCCTGGACCTCCGGGTTGGCTTCGCCGCCGGCCGCCGGCATCAGCACCCCGAACTCCAGTAGCAGGCGGGGTGGAACGGTGGCCACCGCGATCAGCATGTCCCGCCGCCAGTGCCGCGAGGTCAGGCCGAGACTTCGGCGGGGCAGCCCGTGGCGGCGTAACCACCAGGCGATGAGGGCGGCGGCCGACACCAGTTCGGCGACGGCGACCGCGACCAGCACCGCCGGCACCCCGTCGGCCGCGAAGAGTCCCATGGCCAGCGGTGGGCCGACGAAGCAGATGAGCGCGCCGGCCAGGAACACCCCGGCGGAGCGGACGGGAACGGGGATGGTCATTGTGCTGGTCCAGCCTTCCGGTGGGCGGATGCGGTCGCTCCGACGTGCTGGTGGCGGGGCGACCCGCCGTCGGCATATCGAGATTCGATATACTAGACCCAGTTTCATATCGAATTTCGATAGGGAGGGCCGCCGTGCGGCACGACATCGAGCAGGGGCGTCGTCCCCGTACCGCTCCGGCCGGTCAGTGGGCCTTCGAGACGGTCACGGCAGGTGCCGTGGCGCTCGGCACCCTGCTGGCCGCCGCCTCGGCAATCGGCGTACTGATCGCCGACAACCTGGTCGCGCCCGTCACGGTGAACCCCACCACCGACCTCGGACCGCAGGCCACCGCCGGCCGCTTCACGCTCACGCCCCAGGACGCCGCCCTGCTGACCGTGGCCGAGCCGACCGTCGGCGACCGGCTCTGGATCTTCGGGCCGGCGCTGCTGCTCGCCGCCGTCGTCGCGACGGCCGGCGGACTGCTGTGGCGGGTGGTGCGGTCGCTGCGCTCAGCGGACCCCTTCCACCCGCGCAACGCCCGCCGGGTCGGCGCGGCGGCCGAGTTCCTGCGCCGGGGCACGGCGATGCGCGCCGACCTCGACGGACTGGTCTGATGGCCCCGACCGACGACGAACAGTCCGCCAATCACCGGGTGGTCTGCCACCTCGACCGGCTGCTCGCCGACCGCCGGATGACCCTCACCGAACTCGCCGACCGGGCCGGAGTCACCGTGGTCAACCTGTCGGTGTTAAAGAATGACCGGGCCAGAGCGGTCCGGTTCTCCACTCTGACCGCCATCTGCGACGTGCTGCACTGCCAGCCCGGTGACCTGTTCAGCGTGCGCCCCACCGAGCCGCCCGTACCGGGTCCCCAGGCTCCGCCCCCGTGACGCACACCGGCCACTGCGGCCACCAGCAGGACGGCGCCGGAGGGCGGGTAGCGGACGTCAACTTCTGACGTGGCGCAACCGTTGGATAGGTGCCCCGGTAGCTGTCTCGATCCAGAAGGTCCAGCCGTTCCGCTGTGGGTTGACCCCGGGGCGCCGTTCGCTCACCACGGCCCGAGCAGCCTCGCTCGGCGTGCGGTACACCGAACCAGCGAGCGGGCCGCTCAGAATTTCGACCCGCCCTGGTCCCGGAGTGAAACATGCCCGAGTCCGGTGGCCGTCGTAGTCAGCGTAGACAGGGATCGAAGTGGGCTCATCCCCCACCAGCTCAAGCGTGCTCGGCTCCCGAGGCAGTGCCACCAGGCGGGTGACAACCTCACCAATCTCTATGCCCGCAACCCTCGCGGCGAACGCCAAATTCCGATAGGTCTCCTCGTCTACCTCAATATGCGGCACACCACACTCCTCGCGATCAGAAACTGGGTGACGCGGCCCCACCGATGACAGCAGACCGCCGGGCGAGCACCTCAGGCACTCGGTCGTGTGTGACGACCCAGCTGGCAGCCGTAGGCGACATGAGTCTGAGCAGCCGGACGATCGTCTCGCGGTCGGCAGCCAGGTGCCGGCGATGGATCGGCTCGTGATGGGCGACGCGGTTGCGGAACGCGCGGACGTGATCGAGATCAGAGTGGAGATCCCTTCGGGATCCTCGATATCCTGGGAAAACCTTCCGCAGAGCAGGCCGCCATAACGTCGTCTCGTACTGGCAGGAGCCACCGCTGCCAAATAACCCAACCCAGAAACCGAGTGGCAACTCAGCGATCACGCTCCCCGGTGTCACATCCTTCCGGATCCGGCATTTCTTGATCGAATCCTGGACCATCCGCTCTGCGACGAATGTGAACTTGATGTCTGAACGCCACCAGTCAGGCCGACCAGCCAGTACGGTCAGGCGGTCGTCGACGCCGTTGCGTAGACACACCTCCAGCACGTGGAGTGGCCCAAGGAAGGCGCTTGAGACCTCCATGTTCCACGCGTAGAGACGAAGAGCGCGGGCGCTGTCGCCACTAGCCGCAGCTAGGTACGGCGCCGACCGAGCCTTCGACAGGCATCGCCAGAGCACCTCATCTTGCCAGGACTCCGACACGACTACTCCTTTACGCCCGGCACCGCTACACTTGACGACGTAAGCCCCGGTGTCCGCCTCTGCTCTGCATGCGGCCCGGGGCACAGCCATGTACCGAAGTGCGGGTATTCCGGCCTCACTCAATCAGCCAAGAGCCCGGCACGGCCTTGCGAAGTTTCTAGAGTCTTCGGAGACTTTGAAGCAAGTAGCCGTGCGGCACGCCAGCGACGGCGCAGCTTGGCCGCCTTCCCAGGATCCGCCGGGCCGACCGCTGCGCGGTGACATGCACGAAGTCCGCCGTCGGTGCCGACCCTAGCCGAGCCCGCACCTGGTTCACCGACAGCGGCAACCTCGATTCTTTACATCGATGTCGCCGGTTCATCACCGTACGGACGGGTGGCCGTCGGTCCGCGGGGGTTGCGTCACGTCAACACCCTCGAGCTGAACAGGAGCCCGATCGACGTGCCTTCCTCCCGTCGTACCTTGCTCGCCGGTGGTGCCGCCGGCGCCGCTGGCGTCGGCCTCGCCGTCGCCGGTGGCCTTCCGTCGCTGGCCCAGGCCCACCCCGGCCGAAGCCACCCGCCGAGAGGCGGCGGCCACGTACCGTTCCCGCCGCTGGTGGACGACCCCGCCGGCATCCTCGCCCTGCCCGAGGGGTTCCGCTACACCGTGGTCACCCGGACGGGCGTCACCCGGCTCGACCGCGGCCAGGGCCTGACCCCGGCCGAGCACGACGGCATGGCCGTTTTCGACGCCGGACGCGGCCGGTACACCTTGATCCAGAACCACGAGCTCGGCCCAGGGGCCGAGTTCGGCGTACCGCATGTCCCGGGCACCGTCTACGACCCGGGCGCGGTCGACGCCGGCGGCTGCACGGTGATCAGGACCGACCGGGCGGGGCGCAACCTCGGCGAGTTCGTCGCCATCTCCGGCACCGTCGACAACTGCGCGGGCGGGCCGACCCCGTGGGGAACCTGGCTGACCTGCGAGGAGACCGACGACCGGGCCGGCGACGAGTGGGACGAGGACGGCCGCACCGGCACGTACCAGAAGGACCACGGCTACGTCTTCGAGGTCTGGGCCGACGGCCGCGCCGACCCGACACCGATCAAATGCCTGGGCCGGTACGCCCACGAGGCGCTGGCGGTCGACAAGGACCGTACGAAGATCTACCTGTCCGAGGACGCCGACGAGCCGAACGGCCTGTTCTACCGGTGGACCGCGCCGCGCCGCGTCAAGCTCGGCCCCGGCGTGCTGACCCGGCTCGCCCCGGACGCCGGCACCCTCGCCGCGATGCAGATCATCATGGACGACGGCTCGGTGCTGCCGGACGTCGCCTACCTGACCTCCGCGCAGCTGGGCCGGCCGTTCCCCGTACGGTGGATCGAGGTGCCGGAACGCGACGCCCGGACCACTCCCCTGCGCGAGCAGTTCGCCGACGGTCAGGTCACCCGGGGCCGCAAGTTCGAAGGTGTGTGGGGCACCGACCGAGGCGTGTACGTGGTCAACTCGTACGCCTGGGAGGACGGTGACCTGCCGGCGGACGCCGCCCCGCACGACGGCATGGTCTGGTTCTACGACTACCGGGCCGAGACCATCCAGCTGGTCACGTACTTTCCGCACCAGACCTCGTCGGAGGAGGGTACGCCGCCGAAGTACAGCGATCTGACCTTCGACGGGCCGGACAACGTGACCGTCACCCCGTGGGGCAGCCTGGTGCTGGCCGAGGACGGCTCGGGCGCGTCCCACGTGCTCAGCTCGGTCCCGGGCGGGCCCACCTACGCGATCGCCCGCAACCAGCTCAACGACTCGGAGTTCTGCGGGCCGGTCTTCACCGACGACGGCAAGGTGCTCTTCGTCAACATGCAGGACCCCGGCCTCACCCTGGCCATCACCGGCCCGTGGGAGAAGTACCTGGGCTGACCCCGATCGCACCGCTCTCTCGGGTTGGGGCGGGAACCCAAGATGCCTCCGCAGGCTTGATGCCACAGGCGCATCTTGATGCACCTGTGGCATCAAGCCCAACCGGCACCCCCACCCAGAAGGATCACCGTGCACTCAAGAACAATGACGTGAAGTAATCGGCAGGTTCGAGAAGCGATGCCAGTTCCGTCGTTGTGCGGAGCCCATGGGGTCAGCGGCGGCCGACGGTGAGGACAGGCTTGGTGACCTCGGCGTAGAAGTCATTGCCCTTGTCGTCGACGACGATGAACGCCGGGAAGTCCTCCACCTCGATCTTCCAGATGGCCTCCATGCCCAGCTCCGGGTATTCGAGGACCTCGACGTGCCGGATGCAGTCCTGGGCCAGCCGGGCCGCCGGGCCGCCGATCGAGCCGAGGTAGAAGCCGCCGTGCGTACCGCAGGAGCGGGTGACCTGCGCGGACCGGTTGCCCTTGGCGAGCATGATGTGCGAGCCACCGGCGGCCTGGAACTTCTCCACGTACGCGTCCATCCGCCCGGCGGTGGTCGGGCCGAACGAGCCGGACGCGTACCCCTCGGGAGTCTTCGCCGGGCCGGCGTAGTAGACGGCGTGGTCCCGCAGGTACTGCGGCATCGGCTCACCGGCGTCCAGCCGCTCGGCGATCTTCGCGTGGGCGATGTCCCGGGCGACGACCAGCGGGCCGGTCAGCGACAGCCGGGTCTTCACCGGATACTTCGACAACTCGGCGCGGATCTCGGCCATCGGCCGGTTCAGGTCGACGCGGACCACGTCGGCGTCGGCGGACTGATCGGCGGCGAGGGTCTCGTCGGTGACGTCGGGCAGGAAGCGGGCCGGGTCGGTCTCCAGCTTCTCCAGCCACACCCCGGACGGGGTGATCTTGGCGACGGCCTGCCGGTCGGCGGAGCAGGAGACGGCGATCGCCACCGGGCAGGAGGCACCGTGCCGGGGCAGCCGCACCACCCGTACGTCGTGGCAGAAGTACCGCCCGCCGAACTGCGCGCCGATGCCGAACTGGCGGGTCAGTTCGAGCACCTGCGCCTCCAGCTCGACGTCGCGGAAGCCGTGGGCGCCGATGCTGCCGCTGGTCGGCAGGTTGTCCAGGTACTTGGCGCTGGCGTACTTGGCGGTCTTGAGCGCGAACTCAGCCGACGTGCCACCGACGACGATCGCCAGGTGGTACGGCGGGCAGGCTGACGTGCCGATCAGCCGCAGCTTCTCCTCCAGGAACTGCATCATCCGGGTCGGGTTCAGCAGCGCCTTGGTTTCCTGGTAGAGGTACGACTTGTTGGCCGAGCCGCCGCCCTTGGCCATGAACAGGAACTTGTACGCGTCCGGCTGACCGCCCGGGTCCTCGGCGTACAGCTCGATCTGGGCCGGCAGGTTGGTCCCGGTGTTGCGCTCCTCCCACATGGTGATCGGCGCGAGCTGCGAGTAGCGCAGGTTCAGCTTGGTGTACGCCTCGTACACGCCCTGGGCGATGGCCCGCTCGTCGGTGCCGTCGGTGAGCACGTGCCGGCCGCGTTTGCCCATCACGATCGCGGTGCCGGTGTCCTGGCACATCGGCAGCACTCCGCCGGCCGCGATGTTGGCGTTGCGCAGCAGGTCGAGGGCGACGAACCGGTCGTTGGGTGACGCGGCCGGGTCGTCGAGGATCGCCCGCAGCTGGGCCAGGTGCGCCGGGCGCAGGTAGTGAGCGATGTCATGCATCGCCTCGGCGGTCAGCGCGGTCAGCACCGCCGGCTCGATGGTGAGGAACCGTCGCCCGCCCGGCCCGTGCACGACGTCGACGCCTTCGTCGCTGATCAGGCGGTATTCCGTCAGGTCGTCGCCGGTCGGTAGCAGCGGGGTGTGGGAGAACGGGGCGGCACTGCTCATGACCGGCAAGCCTAGGCCAGAGGTGGCCGCAGCTCCCAACCCCCGGGTGGGTCAGCCCTTGGCCGGGCACTGCTCCTGCTTGGCGCCGCCGCAGGTGGGGCCGGGGTCGGGGCCGCCGGGATCAGCGGGGTCGTCCGGGCCGCCGACCGGCGGGGTGGTGGCGGCACCGGCGAACCGGACGTAGCCGATCTCCCGGCCGTCGCCGATGACCATGCCGCGCGGTCCGACGGCCAGCACCTCCGCCGAGGTACGCAGGTTGACCAGCTCGGTGCCGGTGGCCGGGTCGAGGGCGACGACCCGGTCCGGTTTGCGGTCGACGACCAGGGCCGCGTGCCGGGTGAGGGCCAGCTGGGCGTCCGGGTGCATCGGGCGGGTCCACCGGGGTGTCGGGGTGGGCAGCACGTACGCCTGGAGGGTCTCGCCGTCGGCGGAGCGGGTCAGCGCGTACCGGTCGTCGACGGCGCGTAGCTCCTGCCCGGCGGAGCCGGTCCACAGCACCCGCCCGTCGTAGGCGTCGATGACGGTTTCCCGCATATCGGGGGCGATGCCGGCGAGGACGTTGGCGCCGCCGGTCGGGTTGTCCCGCTGGGCGCAGCCGATCCGGTCGGCGGTGCGCAGGTTGATCCCGGTCCGCTGCCACACGGGCAGGTCGGTCACCGGGTCGATGCCCCGCGCGGTGTAGTAGCAGGCACCGTCGCGTGGGGTGGCGACCAGGCTGAACACCCGGCCGGCGAAGACCACGATCCGTTCGTGCCGGTCCTCTTCCAGCTCCTGCAGGACCTGCCCGGTGCGGGTCTCGACGACGTGGATCCTGCCGTCGATCGGGAAGCCGAGAACGGTCGGCATGGTCTTCGGGCCGCCGGCGTCGTCGGCGACGTCGTCGGCGGTCAGCGGTCGGCTGGTGACCAGTTTCGGGTTGTCGGCGAACAGCACGAAGCCCATTCCGGGCAGCTGGGAGGTCCACCGTGGAGTCTTGCCGCGCGGGTCCCAGGCGGTCAGCGTGCAGTCGCGTGGGCCGGCGCAGCGTACGTCGAGCAGCGCGTCGCGGTAGGTCCAGACGGCAATGGCGGCGTCGTCGGCACGCAGCACGGCACCGGTGGCCGGGTTGAGCACCTGGTAGCCGTCGGTGAGCAGTTCACCGGTGGCTACCACCTGGTCGGAGCCGTCACCGGCGACCGCCGCCCAGTCGGCCTTGTGCTCCCAGACCTGGTTGCCGGAGGTGATGCTGCGTCCTTCGACCTTGAGCCGGTGCTCGACGATGACGGCGCGTTCGGTGATGGTGACGCCGCGCGGCGTTCCGCCGACCCGCTGTTGCCAGGTGACGTCCGGGTCGGCCAGTGGCTGGCTGCGGTTGACCCAGTCCCACAGGCCGGGGAACGGGTTCCAGACGCCGGTGGCGGCGAGCACGATGACCACGACGAGCGCGAAGGCCAGGTAGCACTTCACGCACGGCGCGCTCCCCTTCGCCATCGGGCCACCGTAGCCGGGCCTGACCAACAGAACAGTCGGCCGACCGAAATGCGGCTTTTAGGCGTGTCGGGGGACATTCATGCGCGGTACCCGGAGCTGCCGCCACAGCAGCAGCGTGGCGACCAGCGACAGCGCCCCGAAACCGGCCATCACCAGCCCCGGCGCGACCCACTCGGCGACCAGCCCGGCCGCCCCGGCGGCCAGCCCCTGCCCGGTCATCATCCCCATGTGGGACAACCCGAACGCCTGGCCGCGCCGGTCCGCCGGCACCGCGTCCAGGAACCGCCGGGCCAACCCCAGATGGTACGAGAACCCGAACGTCGCCGCCCCGAACAGCACCGCCGCCGTCACCAGGCCGAGCTCGGCCACGAAGGCCAGCATCGGCACCCCGAGCAGCAACGCCAGCCACGGGGTCAACGCCTCCCGCCGGGCCGGCGCCACCCCACGGCCCACCACCAGGTCCCCGAGCAGCATCCCGCCGGCCGCGGCCATGAACAGCACCCCGGCGGCACCCTCACCACCGGCGTACGGCACCACCACCCCCTCCGCGCCGACCAGCAGCGAGCTGGGCAGCCAGGTGGCCAGCAGCAGACCGCGTACCGGCGGGTCGGCGAGCAACCGCCGGTTCACCCGCCACGTCTCGCGTACCGCGCCACCGGTCGCGGCGGCCCCGAACACCCGGGCCGGCCGGTCGGACAACCCGAACCGGATCAGCACCGCCGACGTCAGGCAGGTCACCGCGGTGGCCCACAACGCGCCGTACGGCCCGAGCAGGCCGATCAGCGCACCGCCGACAGCGAACCCGAGGACCTGGGTGGCCCCGGCGGTGATGGTGAACAACGCCCGGCCCAGCACGTACCGGTCGCCGGCCAGCAGGTCCGGCAGCAGCGCGGTACGGGCCGCCGCCGCCACCGGCGACACCAGCCCGACGGTGAACACCAGCGCCAGCGCACCGACCGGCGGCACCACCCCGAGCGCCAGCACCGCCACCGTGACCACCCGGATCAGGTCGTAGCCGACCATCACCGTCCGGGGCCGCCAGCGGTCGGCGTACGCCAGCAGGAACATCCCACCGACCACGCTGGGCAGGAAGCCGGCGACGTAGGCCAGCGCGGCCAGCAGCGGCGAGTTCGTCCGCTGGTAGACCAGCACGGACAGGGCGAGCATCTTCACCGTCTCGCCGATCATGAAGATGCCGAAGCTGGCGAAGAGCGCCCGGAACTCGCCGACCGCGAACAGGTCCCGGAAGGTGGCCCGGTCGGCCGGCGGCGCGCTGCTGCCAGTGGTGGGGGTGGTCACCGTCGAAGCATGCCGCCGGTACGCCGACGGGCGGTAACCTTTCGGCGCAGGGCGAAAAGTCGCGGGAGGTGGACAGCGGCCGGATGCGGATCGAGGTGAGTCCGGGCGACGTCGCTGCCAGCCGGTTCGCGATCTCCCCGCTGAGCGAGACGATGGCCGCGCTGCGGCTGTTCGCCGGTGCCCATCCGGCCGGGCCGCTGCTGCCCTGGGTGCACCGGCACCGCGACCGGTACGCGGCGCTGCTCGGCGACGCGCTCAGCGCCGATCCGTGACGCCGGACGCCGGGCCACCGGACGCGGCCGACAGCACCAGCGGCAGCACCCGGTACGGAATCTGCTCGGCCAGCGCGATGATCGTCGAGGCACGTCGGATCCCGTCGTACGCCAGAATCTGGTCCAGCACCCGCTGCAGGTCGGCGTTGGACCGCGCGACGATGCGGCACATCAGGTCCCCCGAGCCGGTGATGGTGTGCGCCTCCAGCACCTCCGGGATGCCGCGCAGGTGGGTGGCGACCGGCTCGTGCCCGTGCCGCTGGCCGATCTCCAGGGTGACGAACGACGTCACCCCGAAGCCGAGCGCCGCCGGTGACACCTGCGGCCCGAACCCGCCGATCACCCCCCGGGCGACCAGCTTGTCGAGCCGGGCCTGGACCGTGCCGCGGGCCACCCGCAGCCGCCGGGAACATTCGAGTACGCCGATCCGCGGCTCCCTGGTCAGCAGCGCGATCAGCTCAGCGTCCAGCTGATCGAGCTGGACATTCTGTACAGCGTCCATGGCCCCCGACCCTAACGAGTGAGCAGGCTGACCAGCCGTCGTCGCGGCGGTTGCCCAGTGGGGATGAACCGCCCATCCTGCCGTTACCGGCCATGGCGATCCCGATCGGCCGGCTCCGAGGGAGGACGATCGTGACCTACCTGACTGATTCCCGCGACGCCGACGCCACCGCGACCCGCGACCCGTTTCCGGTGCACGGCGTCGACCACCTGACCTTCCTGGTCGGCAACGCCAAGCAGGCGGCACACTTCTACTCCACCGCGTTCGGTATGACCTGCGTCGCCTACCGGGGCCCGGAGCAGGGTTTCCGCGACCACGCCGAGTACGTGCTGACCAGCGGCGCCGCCCGGTTCGTGCTGCGCGGAGCGGTGCACGCCGACGCGTCCGCCGCCGCGCACGTCGCCCGGCACAGCGACGGGGTGGCCGACATCGCGCTCGCCGTACCGGACGTGGACGCCGCGTACGCGCACGCCCTGGCGCAGGGCGCGACCGGGCTGGCCGCCCCGGCCGACCTCACCGACGGCGCCGGCACCGTACGGATGGCCAGCATCGCCGCGTACGGCGAGACCCGGCACACCCTGGTCGACAGGTCCGGCTACGACGGCCCGTTCCTGCCCGGCTTCGTGGCCCGACCACCGATCGTCGACCGTACGCCGTTGGTCGACGCCGGCCTGCAGCCGAAGCGGTTCTTCCAGGCGGTCGACCATGTGGTCGGCAACGTCGAACTGGGCCGGATGGACGAGTGGGTGGCGTTCTACCACCGGGTGATGGGCTTCACCAACATGGCCGAGTTCATCGGTGACGACATCGCCACCGACTACTCGGCGTTGATGAGCAAGGTCGTCGCCAACGGCAGCCGCAAGGTGAAGTTCCCGCTCAACGAGCCGGCGGTGGCCCGCCGCCGCTCGCAGATCGACGAGTACCTGGAGTTCTACGGCGGGCCGGGAGTGCAGCACATCGCGTTGGCCACCAACGACATCCTGGCGTCGGTGGACGCGATGCGGGCCGCCGGGGTGGAGTTCCTCGACACCCCGGACTCGTACTACGACGACCCGGCGCTGCGGGCCCGCATCGGTGAGGTCCGCGCCCCGATCGAGCAGTTGAAGACGCGCCGGATTCTGGTCGACCGGGACGAGGACGGCTACCTGCTGCAGATTTTCACCAAGCCGGTGCAGGACCGCCCGACGGTCTTCTTCGAACTGATCGAACGGCACGGGTCGCTCGGCTTCGGCAAGGGCAACTTCAAGGCGCTGTTCGAGGCGATCGAACGGGAGCAGGAGAGCCGGGGCAACCTCTGAACCCGGGTCGGCGGCCGGTGAACCGTCGACAGGCTGCGGTGCCGGTCGCGCCGGTCGTTAAGGTGCCAGGGTGAGCATGCACAGTCCGCCCCGGCCGGCCGGCCGCATCGCGGGGTCCGCCCGGTGACGTCGATCTCGCCCGGCTGGTACAAGGACCCCGCAGATCCGACCACCCAGCGTTACTGGGACGGCGGCGGGTGGATCGGTGCGCCGTTGCCGGCCGACGCCACCCCGCCGGACGGGCCGCCACCGGCGGAGCAACCGCCCACCGCCAACGAGCCGACGTCACCGGCTGGCACGTCGGCGGCGGCACCGGCCGAGCCGGAGTCGCAGCCGCCGGGCCACCCACCACCGCCGGGCCACCCGGCGCAGAGCTACCCGGCGCAGAGCTACCCGGCGCAGAGCTACCCGCCGCCGCCGCCGGGCTACCCGGCAGCGCCGCCGCCCGGCTGGGCGGGCTACCGGTTGCCGCCGCCGGAGCCCCGGCCGCAGGGAATGGCGTTGGCGTCGTTCGGCGCGCGGCTGGCCGCCCGACTGATCGACATCGGCGCGGTGCTGCTGCTCAACATCTTCATCAACGGCTGGTTCGTCTGGCAGTACCTGGTGGAGACCTGGCCGACGTTCAATGAGATCTGGCGGCGGTCACTGGCCGACGACCGGTCCACCGAGGGACTCCCGCAGGTCACCGAACGGGCCTCCGGACTGCAGATGGTGATCATCCTGCTGGCGGCGGCGATCTGGTGGGCGTACGAGGTGCCGGCGGTCGCGAACACCGGTCAGACCCTCGGCAAGCGGCTGGCCCGGCTCAAGGTGGTGCCGGTCGAGCCGGGCGGGCAGCTCGGCTTCGCCCGGTCGTTCCGCCGGTGGAACACCCTCGGCCTGCCCACTCTGTTGTGGATCTGCTGCGTCGGCTTCATCCTTCAGCTGATCGACTGCGTCTACCTGCTGTTCGACCGCCCGCTGCGGCAGGCGCTGCACGACAAGTCGGCGCAGACCGTCGTGGTGCAGCTGCCGCCCGGCGTACCGGCGACCGCCGCCGGCCCCGGCGGTGGTCGGACCGGCGGTCCGGGCGCGGACCGCGACACCCCCGGAAGCTCCGCATGACAGGAGGCCCCCCGATGCCCCCCTCGCTCGGTCTGACCCGCGCCGACCTCGACGCGCTGCCCAGCTACGTGCCGGGGCGCAGCCCGGTCGACCTGGCCCGGGAGCTCGGCCTGCCGGAGGCGATCAAGCTGGCCAGCAACGAGGTGCCGTACGGGCCACTGCCCGGCGTCGTCGAGGCGGTGACGCAGGCTGCGACGTCGACGCACCGCTACCCGGACATGGGAGTACTGGCGCTGCGGGCAGCGCTCGCCGAACGACTCGGGGTGGCCGCGGAGCGGGTGGTCACCGGCTGCGGGTCGGTGGCGCTCTGCGAGCATCTGGTACGGGCCACCTGCCTGCCCGGAGACGAGGTCGTCTACTCGTGGCGGTCGTTCGAGGCGTACCCGATCATCGCGGCTACCACGGCGGCGAGCAGCCGGCGGGTGCCGAACACCGCGACCCACGGCCACGACCTGCCGGCGATGGCCGCGGCGGTCACCGGGCAGACCCGGCTGGTGCTGGTCTGCAACCCGAACAACCCGACCGGCACCAGCGTTCGCCGGGCCGAGCTGGACCGGTTCCTCGACGCGGTGCCCGACGACGTACTGGTGGTGCTGGACGAGGCGTACCGGGAGTTCGTCACCGACGCCGAGGTACCCGACGGCCTGACCGCCTACGGCGACCGGCCGAACGTGGTGGTGCTGCGCACGTTGTCCAAGGCGTGGGGGCTGGCCGGGCTGCGGGTCGGCTACCTGGTCGCACATCCCGAGGTGGCGTCGGCGGTACGCAAGGTGGCCACCCCGTTCGGCACCAACGCGCTGGCGCAGGCGGCAGCGCTGGCCGCGCTCGACCAGGCCGACGAGGTCCGCCGCCGGTGCGATCTGGTGATCGCCGAGCGGACCCGGGTCACCGACGCGGTACGCGAACTGGTGCCGGACGTGCCGGACAGTCAGGCAAACTTCGTCTGGCTGCCACTGGGTGAGCGGGCGGTGCCGTTCGGCGCGGCCTGCGAGTCACGCGGGGTGATCGTGCGGCCATTCGCGGGCGACGGGGTCCGGGTCACCATCGGTACGCCGGCCGAGAACGACGCGTTCCTGGCCGCCGCCGAAGCGGCGCTCTGAGGCTGCGGGTGTCGGCGACCTAGGTGCGGGCGACGATCACCGCCTCCTGCAACCGGTAGTAGCGGTCGTCGTCGGCGTCCGGGTCGACCGGCAGCCGTAGCCGTTCGACGGCCACGAAGCCGTCCTGTGCGTAGACGTAGCCAGGGGCCCAGTCGGTCGACAGCTCACTCAGCAGGATCAGCACGAAGCGGGACAGCTCGGCACCGGTCGCCGCGTCCAGGGTGATCAGCTCCCGGGTGGCGGTCAGCAGGTGCGCCCGGCCTGGCTGCACCGCGAGCAACCGGTCACCCGTACCGCCCGGACCGGGTGCCGCCGCTGACGGCAGCGGCCACCGCCACGCCTGCTCGCCGGTCCGCGCCACCTCGGCCACCACCGCCGGAGCGTCCCCGGCGGTGTCCAACCGGATCGCCATCCCGTCGACCAGCATCGCGTCGACCGGGTCGAGCGGCGGTGCCGGCACCGGCTCCGGGCCGTCGACCAGCCAGCCCCGGGACTGTCCCGCCCCGGTGGTGCGCAGCGCCCCGCAGGTCGAGCGGGCGGCGGCACAGCCGATCGGCTCCACGGCCAGCCCCGGACCGGCCCCCTCCGGCTGCCAGGTCGCGGTCAACTGCCCGGTCGCGACGTCGTAGAACTCCACGGTCGGCGGTGCCGCGCAACTGTTGACCAGGGCGAACCGGCCGCCGGTGGTGCTGAAGCCGGC